>DASVEF010000371.1:0-23876 GCA_036380715.1 Thermoanaerobaculia bacterium
GGAGCGGCTCCCCAACGCTGGGGGATGGTCCCCCTCGCCTGGGGGACGGGCTCCCTAGCTTGGGGGATGACTCCCCTAGCTTGGGGAACGGCTCCCCTCGCGAGGGAAACCGTCCCGCGGGCGAGGGCAGCGGCTGCCCTCGGCGGGGGGACGGTCCGGGAGCGATCCGCTCCGCCCGCGGGCTATTCCTCGCCGGTCCCCTCCGGGGTCGTGGCGAGGGCGGACAGCTCCGCGATCGAGCGCATCACGCCGCCGCGGACCACCGAGCGGACCTGGCGGAAGTTGGCCGCGTTCGCGGTGGGATCGGCGCCCAGGACGAGGAGGTCGGCGAGCTTCCCCTTCTCCACGGTCCCCAGCTCCTTCTCCCGCCCCATGGCCGTGGCGCCGCCGCGGGTGGCGGCGACCAGGACCTGCATGGGGGTGAGGCCGGCGGACTGCATGGCCTCCAGCTCGGCGTAGATCGAAGGGCCGTGCAGGGTCAGCGGGTTGCCGGCGTCGGTACCCATGGCGACCGGGATACCCGCCTCGACGACCCGCTTCAGGTTGGCCGCGGCGGTCCGCTCGCGCTCGGCGTTGCGCGACTTGATGGCGGCGAGCTGCTCAGAGGTGAGGTCCGGGGGGACCTCCGCGGTCTCGGCGACCTTCTTCATCGTACCGGGATCGACGCAGCGGTTCGGGTCGTCCACCGCGGGGGCCTGTTTTCGCAGAGCGCCCTCGTACATCTTCAGGTACCCCTGGCTGACGGTCAGGGTCGGGCAGTAGACGGCGCCGGCCTTGCGGGCGAGGTCGAGGAATTCGTCGTCGACCGGCAGGTCCCAGACGCTGTGGACCAGCAGCTTCGCCCCGGCGCGCAGCGCCTCCTTGGCTTCAGCGAGGCCGGTGGAGTGGACGATCAGCGGCAGGTTCCGCTTCTTCGCCTCTTCGCCGGCCGCGCGCACGGCAGGAGCCGACGCCTCGACTTTCCGCTCCCGGTCCACGATGTACCAGACCTTGACCGCGTCCGCGCCCTGTCCGGCCAGGTAGCGCACTCCGGAGCGCGCCGACTCCTCGTCGGAGAGGAGAACGAACTGCCGCTCGCCCGGCAGGTTCAGCCAGTGGTCCAGGGTCGAGAGCAGCGGCCCGGCCGCGGCGATCCGCGGCACGTCCGAGAGCGGCTCGGCCCACTCCGGCAGCCGGATCGTCCAGGGATAGCCGCCGACGTCGAAGACTGAGGTCACCCCGGAGCAGAGGTGGGAGCGGCCGAAGCGCTCGGGGTGGGCGCGCAGGTCCGAGACGACCTCTTCATAGGGATGCCGGTCGCGCACGTCGATCGAGTCGGGCCGGCCGTCCGCCCAGCCGGTCTGGGAGAAGTGGACGTGGGCATCGATCAACCCGGGGGTGATCCACTGTCCCTCGAGGTCCACGGTGTCCACTCCGGCGGGGACCGGACAGACGGAGCGCGGGCCGGCGCAGTCGATCTTCCCCTCCCGGAGGAGGACCACCGCGTCGGGGACCGGCGGCGCTCCGGTGCCGTCCACCAGGGTGGCGCCGATCAGGGCGCGCGGCGGAGGCGGCACTCCGGGCAAGGCCGGGAAGGCGGTGCTGACCGCGATCTTCCACCCCTTCGGGGTCTCCAGGAAGAGGCGCTCGGAGAGGCCGGAGACCTCTTGGGCGCCGTAGCGGACCCGGTAGCGGTAGGTGCCGTAGACCACCCCCGGCCGCACCGGGGTCAGCCGGATGTCCTCCGCCTCGATGTGGTCGGGCCACCCCTGGCCGGCCGTGGCAGCGAGGCCGGCGTAGCCCAGCTCGAACCCGGCCGGACCCGTGCGCGCCAGCCCGTCGGATTCGAGATAGCAGGCGAGATAGGCCTCCCGATCCTTGTCCCGGATGGCCTGGAGGTTCTTCTCGAACAGGGCGCGGGCGGCGGCCACGTCCCGGTCCGGAGAAGGCTCCGCGGGAGCGGCGAGGAGCGACGAGGCGAGGAGCGCGGTCAGCAAGATCGACATGGCGCAATATGGTAACTCCCGAGTTGACTTCTCCGACCCCCCTGCTATGATCGCCAGGGAATCAGTACCTTCCTGGTACTGTTTACCCAAATGGAAGGACCGGGAAGGAATGGGCCGGGCGTCATGATCCGCATCACCAAGCAAACCGACTACGGGATCGTCCTCCTGACCCACCTCGCGGGCACGCCGGAGCGGCAGGTCAACGCCCCCGAGCTGGCGGGCGAGACGCGCCTGCCGCTCCCCATGGTGAGCAAGATCCTCAAGCTGCTCGTGCGCGAGGGAATCCTGGCGTCGCACCGCGGTGTCAAGGGGGGCTACAGCCTGGCGCGGCCGGCCGAGGAGATCTCGATGTCGGAGGTCATCTCGGCGCTGGAAGGCCCGATCGCCATCACCGAGTGCATCGACGACAACAGCGGCTGCTCGCACGAGCCGTTCTGCGCGGTGCGCGGGCGGTGGCACCGGATCAACCGGGCGCTGCGCGAGGCCCTGGAGGAGATCAACCTGGCGGAGATGGCGCATCCGCAGCAGCCCCAGAAGCTGGTCACGCTGGGCGGCGGCAAATTCGCCGGCGCCACGGAGCGGCAGGAGATCTGAAAACAGCCCGGCGTCCCTCGTCAGGGGAACGCCCGGGATGAGAGATACGAGAGAAAATTATGGAAACTTCCACCACCACCATCGAGCAGTTCGCGACGCAGGAGTACAAGTTCGGCTTCATCACCGACGTCGAGCAGGACACCGCGCCGCCCGGGCTGAACGAGGACGTCGTCCGCATGATCTCGGCGAAGAAGGAAGAGCCGGAGTGGATGCTGGAGTGGCGCCTCAAGGCCTATCGCCACTGGCTCACCATGGAAGAGCCGCGGTGGCCGAACGTCCACTATCCGCCGATCGATTACCAGTCGATCATCTACTGGGCGGCGCCCAAGAAGCGGGGCGAGGGGCCGAAGAGCCTCGACGAGATCGACCCGGAGATCCTCAAGACCTACGAGAAGCTGGGCATCCCTCTGCGCGAGCAGGAGATCCTGGCCGGCGTGGCGGTCGACGCGGTGTTCGACAGCGTGTCGGTGGCGACCACGTTCAAGGGGAAGCTGGCGGAGATGGGCATCATCTTCTGCTCCTTCTCGGAGGCGGTGCGCAACCACCCCGAGCTGGTCCAGAAGTACCTGGGCTCGGTCGTCCCCTACACCGACAACTTCTTCGCCACGCTGAACTCGGCGGTCTTCTCCGACGGCTCGTTCGTCTACGTGCCCAAGGGGGTGCGCTGCCCCATGGAGCTGTCGACCTACTTCCGGATCAACGCCAAGAACTCGGGGCAGTTCGAGCGCACGCTGATCATCGCCGACGAGGGAGCCTACGTCTCTTACCTGGAGGGGTGCACGGCGCCGATGCGCGACGAGAACCAGCTCCACGCCGCCGTGGTCGAGCTGGTGGCCCTCAAGGACGCCACGATCAAGTACTCGACGGTGCAGAACTGGTACCCCGGCGACGAGCACGGCAAGGGCGGCATCTACAACTTCGTCACCAAGCGCGGCAAGTGCGACGGGGCGAACGCCAAGATCTCCTGGACGCAGGTGGAGACCGGCTCGGCGATCACCTGGAAGTACCCGAGCGTGATCCTCAAGGGGGACGGCTCGATCGGCGAGTTCTACTCGGTCGCCCTGACCAAGGGCTACCAGCAGGCCGACACCGGCACCAAGATGATCCACATCGGCAAGAACACCCGCAGCAACATCGTCTCCAAGGGCATCTCCGCCGGCCACGGCCAGAACACCTACCGCGGCGCGGTCAAGATCCTCAAGGGGGCGGACGGTGCGCGCAACTTCTCGCAGTGCGACTCGATGCTGATCGGCCACGACTGCGGCGCCCACACGTTCCCCTACATCGACGTCCAGAACCCGACCGCCCGCATGGAGCACGAGGCCACGACCTCGAAGATCGGCGAGGACCAGATCTTCTACTGCAACCAGCGGGGGATCTCGACCGAGGACGCCGTATCGATGATCGTCAACGGCTTCTGCAAGGAGGTCTTCCGCGAGCTGCCCATGGAGTTCGCGGTCGAGGCCCAGAAGCTCCTGGCGATCAACCTGGAGGGGAGCGTCGGCTGATCCTGGATCATCGACGGCTTTTCTAAAATTTACAATCATCTGGGAAGAGAGAGCACGAGAGATGCTGACCATCAAGAACCTGCACGCGTCGGTCGACGGCGCGGAGATCCTCAAGGGGATCGACCTGGAGATCAAGGCGGGCGAGGTGCACGCCATCATGGGGCCGAACGGCTCGGGCAAGAGCACGCTCGCCCGGGTGCTGGCCGGCCAGGAGGACTATGAGGTCTCCCAAGGCCAGATCCTGTTCGAGGGTTTGACCGGCGAGAGGAACCTGCTGGAGATGGACCCCGAGGAGCGGGCGCGCGAAGGCGTGTTCATGGCCTTCCAGTACCCGGTCGAGATCCCGGGGGTGAGCAACACCTACTTCCTCAAGGCGGCGCTCAACGCCGTGCGCAAGCACCGCGGCCTGCCCGAGCTGGACGCCATGGAGTTCCTCACCCTGGTGCGCCAGAAGATGAAGCTGGTGCAGATGGAGGAGACGCTGCTCCACCGCCCGGTCAACGAGGGCTTCTCGGGCGGCGAGAAGAAGCGCAACGAGATCTTCCACATGTCGGTGCTGGAGCCGCGCTTCGCGGTGCTCGACGAGACCGACTCCGGGCTCGACATCGACGCGCTGCGCATCGTCGCCGACGGGGTCAACTCGCTGCGCCAGGCCGACCGCAGCTTCCTGCTGATCACCCACTACCAGCGGCTGCTCAACTACATCGTGCCGGATTTCGTCCACGTCCTGGTGGACGGCCGCATCGTGCGGTCGGGCGGCAAGGAGCTGGCCCTGGAGCTGGAGGAGAAGGGGTACGCCTGGCTGGAGGTGGCCCAGGAGCAGGCTGTCCAGCCGGTGACCGCGTGAGGGGAACGAGAGCATGCCCACGATGACAGACACCGCAATCGAGACGCTGGAGCGCGCGGGCACGGCCGCCTGGCTGGCCGACTTCGAGCGCTTCCAGCGCGAGCTCCCCTCTTCCGAGCCCGCCGCGGTACGGGCGCTGCGCCGGATGGCCATCGAGCGCTTCGCCGCCCTCGGCTTCCCCACTCTGCAGCAGGAGCATTGGCGCCTCTTCAACGCGGCCCCGATCGCCCGCGGCAGCTTCGTCCGACCGGCGGGCGAGCCCACGGCTTTCGACCTGACGGAGATCGCGCCGCTGACCTTCGAGGCCGCCGCCCGGCTCGTCTTCGTGGACGGCCGCTTCGCGCCCCGGCTGTCGCAGCTCGGCGAGCTGCCGGCCGGCACGATCGTGACCAGCCTCGCCGAGGCCCTGGAGCGGGCTCCCGAAAAGCTCGAGCCCTGGCTCGGCCAGCTCGCCGGCACGGACCATCCCTTCGTGGCCTTGAACACGGCCTTCCTGCGCGACGGCGCCTTCGTCTGGGCACCGCGCGGCGCGGTCGTGGGAACGGTCCACCTGCTCTTCCTGTCCTCGGGGACGGAAAGTCAGGCGACCGTGTCGTTCCCGCGCAACCTGATCGTCGCCGGCGAGAACAGTCAGCTCAGCGTGGTCGAGAGCTACGCCGGCGCGGGCCACTACTTCACCTGCCCGGTGACCGAGCTGGTCGCCGGCCCGGCCGCGGTGGTCGACCACTACAAGGTGCAGCGGGAGAGCCGCGACGCCTTCCACGTCGCGACCTTCCAGGTGCAGGCCGAGCGCGCCAGCGCTCCGTCCTCGCACTCGATCTCGATCGGCGGCGGGCTGGTCCGCAACGACGTCAACGCGGTGCTCGCCGGCGAGGGGATCGACTGCATCCTCAACGGCCTTTACCTGGTCGAGGGGAGGCAGCTCGTGGACAACCACATGCGCGTCGAGCACGCCCGGCCGCACTGCGCGAGCCACGAGCTGTACAAGGGAATCCTCGACGGCAAGGGGCGGGCGGTCTTCGACGGCCTCATCTACGTCCACCCGGGCGCGCAGAAGACCGACGCCAAGCAGTCGAACCGCAACCTGCTGCTGTCGCGCGACGCCCTGGCGAGCTCCAACCCGCGTCTGGAGATCTTCGCGGACGATGTCCGGTGCACCCACGGCTCGACCGTGGGCCAGCTCGACGACGACGCGGTCTTCTACCTCCGCTCTCGCGGCATCGGCGAGGAGGCGGCGCGCAGCCTGCTGACCTACGCCTTCGCCAGCGACATCGTGGAGCGGATCAAGGTCGAGCCCGTGCGCCGCGACCTCGAGGAATTCCTGTTCGCCCGCCTCCCCCAGGGCGAGGTGGTCCGGCAGGCGGTCTGAGAGCGGAAAGGACGGCAAGGACGACAAGGACGAGCACCTCTTTTTTGTCCTTTTCGTCCTTGTTGTCCTTGGCGTCCTTGAGAGACCAGCAACCATGGCCGTAGCCTTCGAACAGATCTCGCCGGCCCCCTGCCCGCCCTACGACTTGGCGCGCGTGAGGGCCGACTTTCCGATCCTCGGCCGCGAGGTCCGCGGCCATCCGCTGATCTACCTCGACACCGCGGCGAGCGCGCAGAAGCCCCGCATCGTGCTCGATGCCATCGCCTGCTGCTACGGCGAGTGCTACGCCAACGTGGAGCGCGGGGTCCACACCCTCTCCGTCCGCGCCACCGAGGCCCGCGAGCGGGCCCGCGGGACCGTCCAGCGCTTCCTCAACGCCGCGACCCCTGAGGAGGTGATCTTCCTCCGCGGCACGACCGAAGCCGTCAACCTGGTGGCCGGGACCTGGGGCCGGCATAACGTCGGACCGGGCGACGAGATCCTGATCACCGAGCTGGAGCATCACTCGAACATCGTCCCCTGGCAGATGCTCTGCGAGGAGCGCGGGGCCGTCCTCCGCGTGGCGCCGATCGACGACCAGGGCGACGTGATCCTGGAGGAGTACGAGCGCCGGCTCTCGGACCGCACCCGCCTGGTGGCGGTCGCCCACGTCTCCAACGCCCTGGGCACGATCAACCCGGTGCGCGAGATGGCGGAGCTGGCTCACGCGCGGGGCGCGGCCGTCCTGGTCGACGGCGCGCAGGCGGCGCCTCACCTGGAGGTGGACGTCCAGGCGCTCGGCTGCGACTTCTACGCCTTCTCCGGCCACAAAGTCTACGGCCCGAGCGGCATCGGCGTGCTCTGGGGCCGCGCCGGCCTCTTGCGCGAGATGCCCCCCTGGCAGGGAGGCGGTGGGATGATCCACACCGTCACCTTCGAGAAGTCGACCTATGCGCCGCCGCCGCACCGCTTCGAGGCCGGGACCCCGTTCATCGAGGGGGCTCTCGGCCTGGCCGCGGCCCTCGACTACCTGACGGCCCTGGGCCTGCCCGCCGTCGCCGCCTGGGAGGGGGAGCTCCTCGCGCGCGCCACCGAGCGGCTCGCGGAGGTGCCCGGGCTGCGGCTGATCGGCACCGCCAGGCACAAGGCCGCCGTGGTCTCGTTCGCCATGGACGGCATCCACCCGCACGACGTGGGGACGATCCTCGACCGCTATGGCATCGCGGTGCGCGCCGGGCACCACTGCGCCCAGCCCGTGATGCGGCGCTTCGGCGTGCCGGCCACCACCCGCGCCTCGTTCGGCCTCTACAACACCCCCGGGGAGGTGGACGCGCTGGCCGACGGCCTGCTGCGGGTGCGGGAGCTGTTCGGATGATCGCGGACGACCTGCGCGACCTCTATCAGGAGGTCATCCTCGACCACAACCGGCGCCCTCGCAACTTCGGCCCGCTGGCGGACGCCAACCGGACCGCGGAGGGGCACAACCCGCTCTGCGGCGACCGGGTCACGGTCTACGCCCGCGTGGAGGACGACCGCATCCAGGATCTCTCGTTCCAGGGCTCGGGCTGCGCTATCTCGACCGCCTCGGCCTCGCTGATGACCGAGGCCCTGAAGGGGAAGACGGTCGCGGAGGCCCGGCACCTCTTCGAGGGCTTTCACGACCTGGTGACCAAAGGGACGGAGATGGACGCCGCAAGCCTGGGCAAGCTCGCCGCCCTCGCCGGAGTGCGCGAGTTCCCGATCCGGGTCAAGTGCGCCACGCTCGCCTGGCACGCCCTCCAGGCCGCCATGGACGAGCAGGGTCTTCCCATCCATCCCATCTCGACCGAGTAGAGGAGACCGCCATGTCCGAACCGGAAAAGGAACCTTCGGCGCTCGACCCTTCGCCCGACCCTTCAGACATCGAGGAGGGGATCGTCGAGGCCCTGAAGACGGTCTACGACCCGGAGATCCCGGTCAACATTTACGAGCTGGGGCTGATCTACGACCTCGAGCTGCAGCCGGACGGCCGGGCGCAGATCAAGATGACTCTGACCTCCCCCGGCTGCCCGGTGGCGGGCTCCCTCCCCGGCGAGGTGCAGAAGAAGGTCGAGTCGGTTCCGGGCGTGACATCCGCCGACGTCGAGCTGGTCTGGGACCCGGCCTGGAACCCGTCCATGATGTCGGAGGCGGCACGCTTGCAGCTCGGGATGTTCTGAGTTGGAGTACCTTTTTACCGGATTGAGTGATAAAGTCACTCTCCGGTGATGAGCCCGACCGGATCCGATCTTGCGCCGGTCTCCGGCCCGGAGACTCTGGAGGAGCTGTTGCGGCGGCTCCGGCCGCGCATCCAACAGATCTTCGCCATCTACCACGTCCCGCCTTCCGATGCCGAGGACCTCCTCCAGGATGTCCTCGTCGTCGCTCTCCGCAAGTGGGACTCCATCCTCGTCAAAGACGGCTGGCTCGTCGGCACCCTGCGCAACAAGTGCCTCCGCTACTGGCGGCGGCGACAGGAGGACCGCCTGCAGCCGATGGACCTTCCGGCCCTGGAGAGCCTGTGCGCTCCCCTCCCGCCTCTCCAGGAGCGCGCGGAGAGGATGCTCGACCTGGCGACGCTCACCGCAGACCTCTGCCGCCGCCACCGCGAGATCCTCTGGCTGCGCTATGGGCTCGGCCTCTCGAGCTCCGAAATCGCAGCGCGCACCGGCTACCGCGGCTCCAGCATCCGCAAGCTGTCCTGCCGCTCGGTGAGCCGGCTCCAGAAGAAGATCTGACCCCGGGAGCTGGACCGAAACCTGCATAGACAAGAGCCGAGGAGCGAGCCCCTCTCGGGGGTCCTGACGCATCGCTCCGGGACCCGCCCCTCCACGCGGGCGGAAGGATCCCGAGAGTCCTCTCGGGCGCACTGCCCGAGGGTCGATCCGGGACGAGAGCTGACCCCTATGCGGATGAACAACAACAGTGCGATGCTGAAAAAAGTCGACGAAGCGACGGACGACGAGCCGGTGGTGGAGAGAACGGGCATTGCGGAGCCGCCCCGGGTGCTGCGGCAGACCGACGACGCCCAGGTGCAGACGCAGAGCATGGAGGCGATGGGCCGGCTCGCGGGCGGCATCGCCCACGTGTTCAACAACCTGCTCACGGCCATGGCTTGCGAGACCGAGCTGGCGCTGCTCCGGCTCGCTCCCGACGATCCGGCGCGCAAGCACCTGCGGGAGATCGAAAGGGTGGGCGAGCGCGGAGCCGCCCTGGCGCGGCAGCTCCTGGCCTTCAGCGGCCGCCAGGTGCTCCAGCCCAAGCTCATGCAGATCAACAACCTGCTGACCACGCTGGACGACAAGCTGCGGCGCGTGCTGGGCGACCAGATCGAGCTGCGGATGGACCTCGACCCCGACGCCGACCGGGTCAACGTGGACCCGGGCCAGATGGAGCAGGCGATCCTCAACCTGATCTCGAACGCCCGCGACGTCATGCCGCAGGGCGGCCAGGTGGCCATCGAGACCCGGACGATCGAGATCCGGCCCAACATGACCCACCCGCTCCGCGCCTTCCCCGGCCGGTACGTGCAGCTCAAGGTCACCGACACCGGCCCGGGCATGGCGGATGAGGTCCGCCGCCGCGTCTTCGAGCCGTTCTTCACCACCAAGCAGGGGCCGGAAGCCACGGGCCTGGGCCTTTCGACGGCCTACGGAATCGTGAGCCAGAGCGGCGGCCACATCGTGGCCGACAGCGAGCCGGGCAAGGGCTCCCGGTTCATGATCCTGCTGCCCAGCGGCGAGACCCGGACCGGAGAGGAGGGAGAGCTCTCAGGACGCCCGTGGGAGACGATCCTGCTCGTCGAAGACGAGGAGAACGTCCGCCGGCCGCTGCTGGAGATCCTCAAGGCCCACGGCTACAACGTGCTGGAGGCCGCCGACGCCGCCCAGGCGATCGAGATCAGCAAGCGGCACACAGGACCGATCCACCTGATGGTGACGGACATCCTCATGAACGGCATGACCGGCGTGGAGCTCGCCGAGCAGCTCAGCTACGACCGCGCGGGAATGAAGGTGCTCTTCGCGACCGGCTACCCCGCGGGCGTGGCCGAGGGCTCCCACCTCGGCCGGGAGGACATGCCGCTCCTGAAGAAGCCCTTCAGCGGACGCGACCTCGCGGCCAAGGTGCGCGAGGTCCTGGAAGGGGATTGAGGGCCCTCACCCCCAGCCCCTCTCCCAAAGGGAGAGGGGTGAGATTTGGGAAAAACCTAGAAAAGATTCGCCGTTCTGCCAAGGTTCTCCCCTCTCCCTCCGGGAGAGGGGCCGGGGGAGGGGGCCTCCTCCTCCAACCCCGCCAGATACAGCGCGTTCCACAGCAATTTGAACGTCCGGTGCGGCTGGGCCCGGTGCTGGGGGCGGAAGCCGATGAGGATCACCCGTCCCTTGCCCACCTTGAAGTCGACGACCGCCGCCCGCTTCTCCAGGCGCTCGCCCCCTTTCAGATAGCCGCTGATCAGGATGTCCTGGGCGTCCTCGGGGTAGGAGGCCACGACCCGGCGCTCGAAGCGGAGGTCCGGCGGATCGGTCTGGAAGGCCGGCGAGTCGGCGAAGTAGGCGGCCTCCTCCCGCTGCAGGCCGTGGCTCAGCGGATGCTCCGGATCGAGCCGGATGCGCAGCATGGAGCCGGGGCAGTGGAACTCCTCCTCCGTGACCCGCTCCAGGACGTTGCGCACCGGCAGGCCCAGCGTGCGGATCGCGTAGTCCGCCGACTCGTCGAGCGCCACGAGAGTGCCGCCGTCCTGGACCCACTTCTTGAGCTTGTCTCCTCCCTCCGCGCCGATGCCGCCGCCATAAGGGGGAGGCAGGGGATCCCAGAAGCGCCGGGCCTCCTCGGAGGAGGGCTCCCCCCGTTCGACGATGTCCGCCCGCACGGAGGGGAGCAGCACCACGTCGACCTTGCCGCGGTAGGTGCCGTCCTTCATCCGCGCGTTGTCCAGGTTCTCGAAGCGGAAGCCGTAGCGCTCCAGGAGGAACCGGGTCCACCCCTCGTCCATGCTCGCCACCCAGGGCTTGTAGAGGCCGACGCGCACCGGTTTGACCCGCCACGCCGGGCCGGAGGGGGCGCTCGCCAGGGGCACGATCGGGACCCTCGCCTCGCGCGACAGGCGGCCGAGGGCCTGCGTGGTCATCTCGCCCGCCGGAATGTAGAAATCACCCGCTCCGCTCCCGGCGGCCCCCTCGGCGGGCTTCCGCAGCCAGTAGACCTTTTTTCCATCCCCCGTCAGCCGGTTGAGGGCCGTGAAGGCGGAGTCGGCCCTGTGGGAGATGAGATAACCGCCGGCCCCTTCGGCGACATCGCCCCCGGGCCACTCGACTTCTTGGACCGCGGCGAGCCGGGCGTCCCCGCGGCCGTCCGATCCCGTGAGCGGAGCGTCCGCCTCCGTCACCTCGACGCCCATGGCCAGGGGGAGCGACCAGGAGGTGACGTCGTACGGCGGTAGCACGGGACCGCCTTCGTAGGGGATGATCTCCGGATAGCGCTGGTTGCGGAGCATGGTGAGGAGGAACTGGCGGTAGGGCTGCGCGGCGGGAATCACCCAGGACCCCGCGGGATAGACCTCCCGGCCGGCCATCACGGGGGCCTCGGCGCGCTGCACCCGGACGCCGTGGCGCAGCATCAGGTCGACGAGCAGCGCCGCCGCGACCGGATCGCGCTGGTCCGCGGGCACCACGAAGGCGCGCGGGCTCTCCGTCCGGCCGCGCTCGATGGCCTCGCGGCCCATGCGGTAGAAATTGGTCAGGATGCTCTCGCGGTAGCGGGCGTTGGTCTCCAGGAAGGCGCGGGTGGCGACCAGCTCGTACTCGACGATGTCGCGCAGGCGCCACCAGCCGCCCGGCCAGGGGGAGGGGAAGTTCGCCTGCCGCTTGTACTCGGGCAGCCCCTTGACCCCGCCGCGCAGCTCGCCCGGCTCGATGTACAGGGGCGAGGCGATGTTGGCGCTCGCCACCTCGGTCAGCAGTCCGGTCACGTTCTTCCACCAGGCGGTGTTGCGGGTGCCGCCGGGCCAGTAGCTGTCGAAGATCATGTTGTTGCCGACCCCGAGCTTGCCGGCCTCCTCCAGGCGCATGCTCATCAGGGTCCCCAGCACGTCGGCCTGGCGGAAGATCAGCGAGTGGACCTCGGGAGCGAGCGGGTCGGCCTGCGGGGGCACGAACATCCGCGGCCCGGTCGAGCCCATCTGGTGCTCGTCCAGGAAGATCTGAGGGAACCAGCGGTGGTAGAGGACGTGGTTGACCGCCTGGCTCTCCTTCTGGGTCAGCATGTAGAAGTCGCGGTTGTTGTCGTGCCCGACGTAGACGTGGTAGAGCCAGGGCATCGGCCCGCCCTCGAACGGGGTGCCCAGGTGCTTGTTGTACCAGTCGATCACCAGGACCTGCCCGTCGGGGTTGATCGAGGGCATGAGCAGGAGGATGGTATCGTTCAGCCAGGAGAGCGTCGCCGGATCGCGGGTGGTGGCGACCTCATGGGCGAATTCCATGGCCATCTGGGTCGAGCCGACCTCGGTGGAGTGGATGCTGCAGGTGACCAGGGCGATGGTCTTGCCCTCGGCGACGAGGGCGCGGGCCTCCTCCTCGGAGAGGTCGTCGGGGTTGGCCAGCCGGCGGGAGATCTCGCGGTAGCGGTCGAGGTTGCGCTGGTTCTCCTCCGAGGTCAGTACCACGACGAGCATCTCGTTGCCGAGGGTGGAGCGGCCGGCCTCCTCGATGCTGACGCGGTCCGAGACCGCGTCGAGAGCGCGCAGGTACTCGACGACCTTGGGCCAGGGGGCTAGCTTGCGGTCCTCGCCCACGCGATGGCCGAGGAAGCTCTCCGGCGATGGAATGTCCGCGGCCGGGGCCGTCTGGGCGAAAGAGAGGGCCAGGATCAGCGTGGCCAGGGTCGAAAGGCAGGGTCGGCGCATGCGGATCTCCTTGCGAACGCCCTCCAGGAAGGGAGGCGGCGAGAGTCTACCCGGAAAAATCGAGAATCGGGCATGGCAGCCCGTTTGCTTTTGTTATGGGGGGGCGGAGACAGCTATGAGACCCAATTTACCAAAAATCCTGGCGTCCTGCGCCTTGGCCCTGCTCCTGACTCCGTCCTCCGCCATTCCCGCCGAGGTGGGAAAGGGAGAGGAGTTCAAGTATCGCTGGCAGTTGCGCAACTTCCTCGGCACCATGGCCGGCCTGTTTCTCCCCAATCACGGGGAGGGCTCGCTGACCTTCAAGCCTCTGAACGGCCACCTGAGGAGCGAGCTGACGATCACCTCCGAAGCCAGCAAGGAGGGGGAGTACTTCCGCTACGGCTCCGAGATCGACAGCCGCACCCTGCAGCCGATCCGGGCCTGGAGCTCCTACTCCTGGCGCGGCGAGCAGAAGAGCAAGAACGAGGAGATCGTCCAGAAGGGCGTGCTCGACGTCGCCTCCGGCATCTACGCCATCCGGCGCGATCCGCCGGACAAGCCGCGCCGCATGGAGATCTGGTCCGACGGCAAGGTCTATCCCGTCGTGGTGATCCCGAAGGGCGACGCCGTCCAGACTCTCTCCGGAGGGCAGAAGGTGGCGACCCGTCACTACTCGATCCGGGGGGTCAACCTCCCCGGCCGCCGCAGGTGGAAGGGGAAGCTCGACCTCTGGCTGGCCAAGGACGAGAATTCGACGCCGGTGGAGATCCTGATCTCCCGCAACCTGGCGGACGTCCGCATGGAGCTGAAATCGCTGCCCTGAAGAGCTGACCGCTGTACCATCATGCACGGACCGAGTGAGGAGGAGAAACGCATGAACCGCAGCAAGTTGCTTCTGTTTGCGACGATGTTTTGCCTCGTGGTGTCGGTTGCCTGTGACAGGGACGAGGAGAGGGACGACACGGCCGCCACGGACACCGCGGCCCCGACGGACACGTCGATGGACACCACGGCTTCGGCTCCCGAGCCGACCTCGGCCGCCGGGCCCGCGACCGCGACCCTGCAGGGCGCCCCGGGCGACACCGACTTCTCCGGAACGGTCACGATCACCCCGGACGGGGCCGGCGTCAGAGTGGTGGCGCACTTCGAGGGGGTGGACACGGACGGCATGCACGGCATCCACGTCCATGAGAACGGCCAGTGCGAGCACGGGGGAGACAAGCACTTCACCTCCGCCGGCGGCCACTTCAACCCGACGGGCACCGAGCACGCCTGCCCTCCGACGGATCCTCGCCACGCCGGCGACCTCGGCAACATCGAGATCACGCAGGGCGTGGGGCACGTGGAGATGATCACCACCGGGCTCTCGCTGAGCGGCCCGAATTCCGTCGTCGGCAAGGCGATCATCCTGCACACCGGAGAAGACGACTGCAAGACGCAGCCGACCGGCAACTCCGGAGACCGGCTGGCCTGCGGCGTGGTGAACATGGGGGGGAATGCGCAGTAACCCGATTCCCACAGCTTTGACGGCGGTTCTCGTCCTGCTCGCGGCAGGAGGGGCCGCCGTCTCGCTTTCCGCGGCGGCCGGCATCGCCGGCTGGCGGGAGGCCAATCCCCCCGCCGGCCCCGGCGCCATGGCCCCCAGCCTGACCGCCTCCGGGAAAGACGGGAAGGATCTGCTGCTGACCTGGCTGGAGCCCCTGCCGGCCAAGGCCGGCGCGAAAGCCGAAGAGGACAGGAAAGCGTACGCCCTGCGCTTCTCGCGGCTCCGGTACGGCCAATGGTCGGCCCCAGTCACGGTCGCCTCGGGCGACAACTTCTTCGCGAACTGGGCGGACTTCCCGGCGGTGGCCCAGGCGCCCGACGGCTCGCTGGCCGCTCACTGGCTGGCGAAGACGGGAGACGACACCTACGCCTACGGGATCTTCCTCGCGCGCTCGACGGACGGCGGAGCCACCTGGCAGCCGGCCGGCATGCTCCACAACGACCGCGTCCCGGCCGAGCACGGCTTCGTCTCCTGGCTGACCCAGCCCGGCGGGCTCCGCGCTTTCTGGCTGGACGGGCGCGAGACCGCCAAGAAGGGGCCGATGGCCCTGCGGACAGGTCTCGTCGGTAAGGCCGCGGGAGCGGAGGAGCTCCTCGACCCGCGCGTCTGCGACTGCTGCCAGACCGACGCCGCCCTGACCTCCGACGGACCGATCGTGGCCTTCCGCGACCGCTCGGACAAGGAGGTCCGCGACATCTACGTCATCCGGAAGACCGCCAAAGGGTGGAGCCAACCCACGCCGGTCCACGCCGACAACTGGCAGATCCCCGGTTGCCCGGTCAACGGCCCGGCCATCGCCGCCTCCGGCCGGCAGGTCGCCGTGGCCTGGTTCACCGCGGCTCCTCCGAGTCCCAAAGTCCAGATCGCCTTCTCGAAGGACGGTGGGGCGACGTTCGGCCGTCCCGTGCTGATCGACGGCGACAAGCCGCTCGGCCGGGTCGACCTTGTGCTCGACCGCTCGGGAGAAGCCATCGTGAGCTGGCTCGCGCTGGAAGGGAAAGGAGCGGCCGTCCGCCTGCGGCGCGCGAGCCCCCAGGGCAAGGCGGGAGCCCCGGTGGCCGTGGCGGCCACCGGCGCCGCGCGGTCGAGCGGCTTCCCCCGCACCGTCCTCTCCGGCGACCGGCTCTACCTCGCCTGGGTGGAGGACGGAAATCCGTCGAAGCTGCGGGTCGCCAGCCTGGCCCCCGGGACCGCCGTTCGCTGAACCTCCCCTACACCACCTCGACCCACTCCAGAGACACGTCCGGCTCGTCCAGGATTCTCCCGGCCAGCTTGCGGAAGCTGGCCCCCGCGTCGGTGACGCAGAAATGGCTCGCGGGCGGATGCTCTCCGGCCTCCAGACCTCTCTCGGCGAGGCCGGCGGCCACGGTCTCGGCGACGGCCTCCGCGGAATCGACCAGGACCACGTCCGGGCCGGCGACCCGCTGCAGGACCGGCTTCAGCAGAGGATAGTGGGTGCAGCCCAGGACCAGGGTGTCGATCCCGGCGTCGAGGAGCGGGCGGAGATAGCGCTCCACCACCTGCTCCGTGACCGGGTCATCGTGCCACCCCTCCTCCACGAGCGGCACGAACAGGGGGCAGGACTGGCTGAGGATCTCCAGGTCCGGCCGGATCTGCCGGAGCGCCCGCGGGTAGGCATCGGAGCGGACCGTCGCCTCGGTGGCGATCACCCCGACCCGGCCGCGGCTCGCGGCGGCCGCCTTGCGCGCCCCCGGCTCGATCACCCCCCAGGTCGGCACCTCGGGGTGGAGCTGCGGCAGCGCCAGAGCGGAGGCGGTGTTGCAGGCCACCACCACGGCCTTGACCCCGCGTTCCAGCAGGAATTCGATGTTCCGGCTCGTGTAGCGGATCACCGTGTCGGGCGACTTGCTCCCGTACGGCAGGCGCGCGGTGTCGCCCAGGTAGAGGATCGACTCGCGCGGCAGCCGGCGGCGCAGGGCGGAGACGACGGTGAGGCCGCCGACTCCCGAGTCGAAAACCCCGATCGAGTCCACCGTCACCGGTTTCAACGCGCCAGCATCGTCCGGTTGGGACCGAGCGGCTCACTGGTGTCGAGGTGCCCGGAGAAGGTGATCCGCTGGAGCCCGTTCCACAGCAGCACCACCTTCCTGGCCTGGGGAACGTTCAGGGTGACCGAGTTGATCAGGCTGTAGAGTCGCTGCATCTCCTCGGTCGAGCCCGAGGGGGGAGGCTCCTCGTGACCCTCCCAGCGCAGGTCCAGGTAGGCGACGCCCTCGCCGGAGAGGTGGACGCTGCCCAGCACCACGCCGTCCGGGAAAGGCCGGGCGGCTCCGGGGCTCTTCGGCCCTGCGAGCAGAGCCCGCACGATCTTGCGGATACGGTCCTTGGGCGCGGCGGTGACCTCCAGATCGCGGCGCTCTGCGCGCAGGATCCCTCCGTCCGCCGGGAAGTAGAGCTCGAAAGGGATCCGCTCCACAGGGCCGGCGGCCTCCTCGCCAGGTCCGGCATCCCCCCCGAACCGGCCGCGCCCCTGGAGCCACCACCAGAGCGCGCCTCCCACGATCAGGGCCAGCGCGAGGCCCAGGACGAACGCCGCGGCCTTCCGGTTCATGGGACCCGCGGCCTCTGCGACTGAGGCTGCTGCGCCGGAGCACCCGAAGGCTGGGGCGCCGGTTGCGCCGCTCCGGGTTGCGCCGGCTGCGGCACGGTCGGATCCGGCCGGTTCTCCACCATCGCCTTGTAGCGCGCCACGGCCCGGCCCAGCGCCTCGACCAGTTGGGCGCGATAGGCGGAGTCCTGGAGCTTCTTCTCCTCCTCGGGGTTGCTCAGGAACCCGACCTCGACCAGGACGGCCGGCATCTCGGCGCCGTTGAGGACGCGGAACGGGGCCTGCTTGACCCCGCGGTCCCGGAGCTGCAGGGCCTGGTTGAATTCCCCCTGGATCAGGTTGGCGAACCGCTGGCTCTCGGCCAGGTGATGGCTCTGCGCCAGGTCCCAGAGGATCAGCTCGAGGTCCTCGGCCTCCTGCCCCGTGGTCAGCGCGTCGCCGTCCGGAGGAGGCGGAACCGCGGTCGCCGGCATCGCGTTCTCCGCGGCGGCCGCCCGTGCGGCCCGGGCGTCCGAAGCCTCGGTGCTCAGGAAGTAGGTTTCGGTCCCGTGCGCCCCCGAGCCCAGCGAGGAGTTCAGGTGGATCGAGATGAAGAGGTCCGCCTTGTTCTGGTTGGCGATCGCCGCTCGCGAGTCGAGCGACAGCGTGGAATCCTCGTTGCGGGTGAGGACCACGCGGATGCCCTGGCGCTCGAGACGGCCCTCCAGCTCGCGGGCGAGAGCGAGCGTGAGATCCTTCTCCGCCACGCCGCTCGGCCCGACCGCGCCGCTCTCCGTGCCGCCGTGGCCCGGATCGATAACGACGGTGCGGATGCCAGGCGGCAGCGGCTGGGCCGGCGTGATCGCGGGCCCGAGCGGGGCCGCCACCGACGACGGCTGGTGGACATCGAAGATGATGCGGAACGGGTTCTCCAGAACGTAGCTCGACGCCTCGACCCCTGGAGCGAGCTGGATGCGAACCAGCTCCGGGGTGATCGCGACGTCCTGGACGTAGGGGTCCTCAATTGCCGCGGGCGGCGGCGGCGCCAGGCGGTCGCCGAGCATCTGGACCTCGACCGTCCCCGGCCGGCGCTGGATCTGGTAGCGCGGGATGTCGGCGAACTGCAGCACGACCGTGCTCATCCCCTGCAGGTGGACCACGTCGAGCAGCACAGGCAGCTCGCGGGCGGCCTGCCGGGCGATGACCAGGCGCGCCGTCTCGGGCTCCCAGTCGAACGAGTAGCCGAGCAGGTCGCCGTATGTCTTGCGCAGGAAATCGAGCGGCACCATCAGGGTGCCCCCTTCGCCGCGCACGACCGGCTGGGAGAGCGAGACGATGTTGTCGCCCACCGTGATGATGGCGCTGCCCATGGCGATCACCACGTCCTTGCTTTCGAGCGTCAGGGTGTGGCTCTCCCCGTTCTCGTCCGCCGCCAGCTCGCCGCCGAGGTGGTTGGCCAGGGCCGAGAGGCCGAAGACCGGTCCCGCGGGGTTGACTCCCACGGGGACCGGGATCTCCGCGCCGCCGAGCAGGACCGCGGGGCCGCGCACTCCCGCGGGCGGAGCTTCGGTCTGAGGCATCTGGGTCATCTGAGCCATGACGAGGACCGGCAGCAGGGCACAGAGGAGGGCGAGATATCCCAGGAAACGCCTGTCTTTCACGGGGGAGAGGATACCACCGAGTTGAAGTATGGTAATGCTGTGGCTCCGCCCGGCCGGTCGCCCGGCGGCCGTCTTCCGTTCAAGGAGAGGAATGCGATGGAGATCCGCCAGTTTCGGGTGGTGGTCCGTGCCAAGAGCTTCGACAGCACCTGCCGGTTCTACGGCGAGTCGCTGGCCTTCCCGCGGCTGCAGAGCTGGAGCGGCGAAAACGAGCGGGGCGCCCTGTTCCAGGCCGGCGCCGGAGTGGTCCAGGTTCTCGGCCGCCCCGCCGCCGCCGAGAACCCCCGGTCCTGGGACGAGACCTATGACTACCACGGCCCCGCGCACAAGATGACGATCGCCTTGGTCGTGCCCTCGGCCGAGGCCGCCTACCAGGAGGCTCACTTCCGCGACAAGAACATCCCGGGCGGCCTGCGCCGCGACACCGACGGCGGACTGATCTTCGAGACCCACGACCCCGACGGAGTCAAGGTCGTCTTCAAGCAGGCGGAGGGGTAAGGCTACCCGCTACCCGTAGCTCTCACGGTGGATCCGTTCGTCCGGAACCCCGATCGACTCCAGCGCGTCGAGCACCGACTCCAGGAACCTCGGCTGCGGCTCCTCTCCCCGCTCCTTGGCGGCGAGGCGCTCGAACTTGCCCACTCCGGGGCCGCAGGAGAAGATCTCGACGGCCGTGGGATCGGGGATGTGCTCGCGGATCAGCGCCTCGGTGACGCGGCCGGCGCGGATGTTCGGGGCGAGGCTGACCGACTCGGGGTCCCGGCTCAGGGCGTGGACGACCTTGACCCGGTCCGGATGTCTGGCCGCCAGCGCGTCGAGCTGCGCCCGGAAGATCACGTCCTCCCAGGTCTTGTTGCCGTAGATCAGCGTGTGCCGGACTTTCATTCCCCTCGCCAGGCAGTGCTTGATGATGCTGTAGTTGGGCACGATCCCCGAGCCGGCGCAGATGTGCACGATGTGGTCGGTGCGCGACTCGATGTCCAGCGGCGGCACGTACGGGCCGCCGAAGCCGGTGACCACCATGCGGGTACCGGGCGGGGTGCGCCAGACGAGCAGCGGCGACAGCAGCGGAGGGTACTTGGTCAGCCCGGACACGTACTGCTCCTCCTTGACCGTCACCGCCAGGTATTTCTCGTCCGGGGCCGAGCTGAGCGAATAGGCGCGCGCCGGCTCCTTCTTGCCTTTCAGATCCTCGAAGTACTTGCAGAAGCGGTCGAGAGCCGGGAACTGCTGCGGCTTGATGGTCAGGAAGTGCCCGGGCTGGTACTCCAGCCGGTCGTTGCCGGTGAAGAGCACCAGAGTCGCGGTGTCCGGCGTCTCGATGATCACCTCCGCGACCATGACCTCCAGCTCCTTGATGCGCGGACGCGGGGCGGTCTCGGGGTCGACGAGATGAGGGTGCCTTTTGCGGGCCGCGTCGAGCGGCAGGACGGGTTGCGGCTCAGCCAAGGGTCTCTCCTCCCTCCTCGCAGTGAGACAGGCTCTCCTGGGCCGCGGGAACAGCCGGCGTGTCGCCGGTCGCCTCCGCGGTGTCGGTGTCCGAGCGCGTCTCGACCCAGTCGACCCGGTAGACGGGGACCGCCTGCGCCTTGCCCTTGAGCGGCAGCGGCGCGAGGGCGCGCACCCGCGGCGGGTCGGCCAGCGCGCGGAGCAGCGGCTCGGAGATCAGGATCTCGGCCGGGCTC
The DNA here is from genome assembly GCA_036380715.1 of Thermoanaerobaculia bacterium. GTDB lineage: Bacteria > Acidobacteriota > Thermoanaerobaculia > Multivoradales > UBA5704 > UBA5704. The sequence continues at coordinate 20,621 of DASVEF010000371.1, forward strand.
GCCTCGGAGCAGAGCCGGGCCGCCGTGTTCACCGCGTCGCCGATCACCGTGTATTCGAGGCGCCTCGCGCTGCCGATGTTGCCCGCGAAAACCTCGCCCACGTTGACCCCGATGCCGACCGACAGGGTCGGCCGGCCCTGCCGGCGCCACTCGCGGTTGAGCCGCTCCAGCGACCGCTGCATGGCCACGGCCGCCCGCACCGCCCGGTCGGCGTCGTCCTCCCGCGCCAGCGGCGCTCCCCAGAGGGCCATCAGCGCGTCGCCGATGAACTTGTCCAGGGTGCCGCCATGCTCGAAGACGATCTCCACCATCCCCGTGAAGTACTCGGTCAGGAGGCGCGCGATCTCGTCCGGGCTCATCGGCTCGGAGAGGGCGGTGAAGCCGCGGATGTCCGAGAACAGGACCACGACCCTCCGCTTGGCGCCGCCGAGTTGGATCTCCCCCTGCTCACCGACGATCTGCCGGGCGAGGTCGGGGGCGAAATAGCGCTGGAAGTTCGACAGGACCACGGCCTCGCGGCGGACCCGCTCGATGAGCTGGCTGTTCTCGATCGCCACCGAGACCATGCCGGCGAAGGCGGTGAGGAACTCCAGGTCCTCCTCGCTGAACGAGTGCGTGGCGGCGAGGTTATCCAGATAGATGAGGCCGAGCACCGTCCCCTGGCTTCCCAGCAGGGGCGCGCAGAGGGCACTCTGGACCCGCTGCCGCAGAATCGTCCCATCCCCGAAACGCAGGTCGGCGGGGACATTCTCGATCAGCACGGCGACCCGCTCCGCGACGGCCTTGAGGACAATCGAGCGCGGCACGCGCCACTCGACCTCGGCCTTGTCGCCGCGGCGGCGCGAGATCCGCGTCTCCAGGTCCGCGGGATCGCCGCCGAGCAGGATCGCCACCCGGTCCACGCTCATCACCTGGAAGGTGACGTCGACCACCTTCTCCAGCAGGCGGTCCACCTCGGTCTGCTGCGACAGCTCTTTGGCGATGTCGAGCAGGAGGTCCAGCTTCCTGGCCAGCCGGTCGGCCGTGGACTCGCCGCCGATCTTGAGCGAGGACGTGCCGGTCGGCTGGCCCGACAGGCGCGCGGCGATGTCCGCGGTGCCGCGCACCGGCACCTGCCGCAGGATGGTCGCGTCGAGGGAGACCTCGCCTGTCGGCTCCGGAGCCGGCAACGGCGCGGGATGCTCCTCCAGCACCTCGAAGTCGACCTTGCCGAAAGAGATCCGCGAGCCCAGGGGGGCCAGCGCACGGATCACCCGCTCGCCGTTGATGAAGGTACCGTTGGTCGAATGCAGGTCGCGGACGAGCACGGCCCCCTCGTAGACCTCGACCTCGGCGTGCTGGCGGGAGACCGTCGCGTCCTGGATCGACAGGTCGCAGGCCACCGCGCGGCCCACGAGGAGCGCACGCCCGCTCATGAGGACGGCCGATTGATCTCCTGCGATGGCGACCAGCTTCAGAGGCACATCTTCTACCCTACTACAACAGCGGGAATAGGTCTCTCCGGTTGAAGGTTAAAAATGACTGTGTTACCCTTCGCGGCGTCCGATTTGGACGACGTGACGCGTGGCGCATTCGTCTAGGGGTCCAGGACGCCGGCCTCTCACGCCGGTAACACGGGTTCGAATCCCGTATGCGCTACCAAAGACCTGATTTTTCCGAGGCCCGGTTCTGCCGGGCTTTTCGCTTTTGGACGTCACCTCTCCTCCCAAGCTGATCGCCGACGCCATGCTGGGCGCCCTCGCCCGCTGGCTGCGCATCCTCGACCTCGACGTCGCCTATGATCCGTCCCTGGACGACGCCGAGCTGGTCGACCTGGCGGTGGCCGAGGAGCGCACGATCCTCACCCGCGACCGCCGGCTGACCGAGCGCCGCCTCGCCCGCAGCCACCTGCTGATCCGCTCGGTCGACGTGGACGAGCAGGTCCGGCAGGTGCTGGAGGAACTGGACGTGACCCCGGACCTGGCCCACCTTCTCCGCCGCTGCCTGGTCTGCAACTTCCGCCTCGAGCCCATGGACGCGGAAGAGGCCCGCGCGAAGGTCCCGCCGTACGTCGCCCGCACCCACGAGGAGTTCCGCGCCTGCCCCGCCTGCGGCCGGATCTACTGGCGCGGCACCCACGTCTCGCGGATGCAGAAGAGATTGGAGCGGATGGGCATCGCCTCGGAGGTCAGAGGGTGAAGGCCTACCGCGCCGTCCTCGTGGTCCTCGCCGCGCTGTTCCTCATTGCGCTCGGGCTCTGGCTCTTCCTCCGCTCGAAGCCTCCCCAGGAGGAAGCGGAAGCGGAGGACCGCCTGGAGATGGAGCCCGCCTCCTTCGCGGACCTCCCCGGGTGGACCGCAGACCGGGTCTCCGAAGCGCTGCCGGTCCTCCTCCGCTCCTGCCGGAGGATCAGTGCCCTCCCTCACGACACCTCGTTGGGAGGCGCCGGTTTCGCGGGCATGGCAGCCGCCTGGCGCACCGCCTGCGCGGCGGCCTCCGGAGTCCCGCCGGGGGACCCGGCCACGGCGCGGGCGTTCTTCGAGACCTACTTCCAGCCGTTCGCGATCCGCAACAACGACGATCCGACCGGCCTCTTCACCGGCTACTACGAGCCGCTGCTGCGCGGCAGCCGCAAGCGTGGCGGCCGGTACACCATCCCTCTGTACGTTCGCCCTCCCGATCTCGTCACGGTCGACCTTGGGGAGTTCCGGGAGGACCTGAAAGGCCGGAGGATCGCCGGCCGGGTGGAGGACGGCTCGCTCGTCCCCCTCCCCGACCGGACGGAGATCGAAAAGGGGGCCTTCGCCGGCCGCGACCTGGAGCTGGTCTGGGTGGACAACGCGATCGACGCCTTTTTCCTCCAGATCCAGGGCTCCGGCCGGGTCCGCCTCGCGGAGGGGGGCGAGATGCGGGTCGGCTACGCGGCCGAGAACGGCCACCCCTATTTCGCCATCGGCAAGGACCTGATCGAGAGGGGAGCGCTGCAGCCGGAAGAGGTCTCGATGCAGTCCATCCGCCGCTGGCTGGAGGAGAACCCGGAGCTGGCCGACGACGTGATGGCCCGCAACGCCTCTTACATCTTCTTCCAGGAGCTGAAGGGCGAGGGTCCCCTGGGAGCGGAGGGCGTGGCCCTCACCCCCGGACGCTCGCTCGCCGTGGACCGCAAATTCTGGCCCCTCGGCGTCCCCGTCTGGCTCGACGCCGAAGCCCCCGCCGCCAAAGAGGGAGAGCCGGACCGCAAGCTCCAGCGCCTCCTCATCGCCCAGGACACCGGAGG
>DASVEF010000372.1:0-14600 GCA_036380715.1 Thermoanaerobaculia bacterium
CAGGGCATGCCCCAGAACACGCCCCAGGCCTTCGCCCTCGACGCGCGAGGCTTCCTCTGGACTGGCACCCAGGATGGCGCGGCGGTCTACAACGGCCGCGCCTGGAAGACGGTCGACATGCCGAACCGGGAGGAGTCGAACAGCATCCGCGACCTCTTGGCCGGTGCGGACGGTTCGATGTGGTTCGCGACCACCATCGGTCTCGCACGTCTGCACAAGGGCCAGTGGACCCTGTTCCGCACGGACGCGGGCCTGCCCTCCAACCAAATCCTGAGCCTGGCCGAGGAGAGGGACGGCTCTAGGACGGTGCTCTGGGCGGGGACGGACAAGGGGCTCGCGCAATGGGACGGCAAGGCCTGGACGGTGCTGGACGCTCAGGCCGCCGGCCTTCCCGACGAGCGGATCCGCTCTCTCCTCGTTCTCCAGACGGACCAGGGGCCGGTCCTCTGGGTCGGAACCGGCCGCGGGCTGGCGCGCCGGGCAGGCGGTCGGTGGCGGACATTTCCCGCGGGCAGCGGCCCGCCGGAGGCCGCGGTGACCGATCTGCTCGAGACGCGGGACGGCGGCCGCTCGGTCTTGTGGGCCGCGACCGACGGCGGTGGTCTCGTGAAGTACGACGGCGAACGATGGAGCCCGGAGAGGGGGCTCCCCAGCGGCCATGTGCTGAGCCTCAGCCTCCTGGACAGCGGAACGGGAGACGAGCTGTGGGCCGGCACGACCCGGGGTCTGGCGCACAGGACCGGCGGGACCTGGACCGTCTACAATACCGAGAACGCCGGCCTGACATCGGATCAGATCGTGAGCCTTTTCGCCACCCGGAGCGGCGGGAGGCCTCTCCTGTGGATCGGAATGAGCACAGGAGGGATGGCCGTCTTCAATCCAGGTGGGTGGAGGGCCCTCGACCACCGCAACTCCGGCCTGCCGAGGTCCTGGATCTACGGCCTGGCCGAGACCGGTCCTCCCGACCGGCCGGTCTATTGGTTCTCCGCGTCCAGCCGGGGACTCGCCCGCTGGGAGGCGGGAACCTGGAGGGTCTTTTCGGCAGGCACTCCTCTGGAGAATGCGGAGGCCAACCTTGCCCTGCCGACATCAGGGCCTCGTGGAGCGGCGCTGTGGGTTGGGACGAGCCGCGGTCTGTTTCGTTGGGAGGGGGGCCGGTGGACAGGCGCCGGCGAGATCTTCTCGGGCCTGCCGGCCTCTGAGGTGCTCTCGCTTCTCGAAAGCCGGACTCCCGCCGGTCCGGTCCTCTCGGTGGGAACCCGCGACGGCCTGGCGCGTTGCGCCGCGGGGCGATGCCAGGTCTTCACCCCGGAAAATTCCGCCCTGCCGGATCGCCAGGCCTACACCCTCCTGGAGACCCGCGAGGCCGAAGGGCCCGTCCTCTGGGTCGGGACCCGCGACGGCGGGCTGGTACGTTGGAGCTCCGGAAAACCGGCCATCTACAATACCCGGACCTCACCGTTACGGAACAACTGGATCAACGCCCTCCTCGAGACACGGTCCGGAGGAAAGCGGTTTCTTTGGATCGGCACGAACGGAGGAGTCGTCCGTCTCGATCTCTCCGCCGGAGAGCCGCACTGGCTCGTCCTCGACGAAAAGAGCCGTCAGGCCCGCCTGCCCAGCAATGTCATCTATCAGATTCTCGAGGATGCGCGCGGCAGGATCTATCTCGCCACCAACCGGGGGATCACTCGCCTGACCCCCCGCCCCGGCGATCCGGACGCCTACGACGTCTACACCTTCACGACCCGCGACGGCCTGGCGTTCGACGAGTGCAATCAGGTGTCTTCCATGGTCGACCGCGCCGGCCGGCTATGGGTGGGGACGAGCACCGCCGTGTCGTGGCTCGATCCATCCGTGCCGGAGCCGAGACTCGGCCCCAGCCCGCTGCACGTGGAGCGCATCACCGTGGACGGCCGGGAGCTGGCGCCGGCCGGCGCACCGCTGCGCCTGGGCGAGAGCCCGACCGAGGTGGCCTTCGAGTACGCGCTGCTCAGCTACTTCCGCGAGACCGACACCCGCTACCAAGTCCAGCTCGAGGGATGGCAGGACACGCGCTCGGACTGGATCCCCGATCCCGTGCAACGGTACTCGAATCTGACCGCAGGCTCCTATCGGTTTCGCGTCTGGGGGCGCGATGCCGCGGGAGTCATCTCCGGGCCGGTCGAGGTCTCCTTCGTGATCCCCCTTTCACCCTGGCGGACCGGCTGGGCCTATCTGCTCTATGTCGTCGTCGCCGGCCTCCTGATTGGAGGGGGAGTGCGCTGGCGGATCGTCGCCTTGCAGCGGCGCACCCGGCGGCTGGAAGACCTCGTCCGCGAGCGCACCGAGAGCCTCGCCCGTTCCGAAGCCGAATCCCGGGAGAGAGCCCGGCGTCTCGCCGAGACGGTCGGCGAGCTCGAAAGGTCGGAGCAGGAGGCGCACACGGCCAAGGAGGAGGCGGACCGCGCCAACCGGTTCAAGAGCGAGTTCCTGGCCAACGTGAGCCACGAGATCCGCACGCCGATGAACGCGGTCATCGGCATGACCAGCATCCTCGCCGGCTCCCGGCTCACCCCCGAGCAGCGCGAATACGTGGGGACGATCCGCAGCAGCGGCGAGTCGCTGCTCGCCCTGTTGAACGACATCCTGGACTTCTCGAAGATCGAGGCCGGGAAGCTGGCCATCGAGGCGTCTCCATTCGCCCTCCGCCAATGCGTGGAGGAGGCGGTCGACCTGCTCGCCGCCCAAGCGGCGCGCAAGGGGCTGGAGATCGGCTGCCTGGTCGATCCCGCGGTGCCGGCCCTGATCGAGAGCGACGCCACGCGGCTGCGCCAGATCCTGGTCAATCTCCTGGGCAACGCGGTCAAGTTCACCTGCTCGGGAGAGGTCCTCGTCCTGGTCGAGGCCTGTTCCCCGCTGCCGGAACGCTCGCAAGGCGAGCTGGCGGAGCTCCGTTTCGCCGTGCGCGACACCGGAATCGGCATCTCCGCAGACCGCATGGATCGCCTGTTCCGCCCGTTCAGCCAGGCGGACTCCTCGACCAGCCGGCTGTATGGCGGAACCGGACTGGGCCTCGCGATCAGCCACCGGCTCGCCCAGGGACTGGGGGGGCGGATGTGGGTGGAGAGCGAGCCGGGTGAGGGCTCCACGTTCTGGTTCACGATCCGTTGCCGGATCGGCGACGCCACCCTGCCGCCCTACCTGGCGAACCGGCCGCCGGATCTCGCGGGCCGCTCGCTGCTCGTGGTGACGGAGGCGCCGCAGGTGGAGCGCCTCCTGCGCTGGTATGCGGAGCGGTGGGGGATGACTCTGAGGATCGCCCATGCGGACCTCGAGGCGCTGGCGCTCTTGCATCCCGAAGCCTTGCCCGATGTCGCGCTGGTCGACCTGACGGGAGGGGTCAAGGAGGAGCTGGACCGCGCCCTGTTGGCCGCCGGGGTGCCCCGCTGCCAGCTCCTCCCGCTGAGCACCGAGACCTCCCGCGGCGAGCCGCCGGATGGCGGGATCTCGCTGATGCGTCCGATCAAGGGAGCGCGCCTCTACCGGTCGCTGCTGCAGGCCTTCGGCAAGGCACCGCCGGGAGGCCCTCGCGAGAGCGAAGACGCGGGCAGGGTCGGATCCGGGCTCCCGCCGCTGCGCATCCTGGTCGCCGAGGACAACGTGATCAACCAGAAGGTGATGCTTCTCCTGCTGCAGCGGCTGGGCTATGCAGCGGACGTGGCCGCCGACGGCGAGGAGACTCTGGCCGCGCTGCGCCGGCAGCGCTACGACGTCATCCTCATGGACGCCCAGATGCCTGGAATGGACGGGCTCGAAGCGGCACGGCGCATCCGGGACGAATGGCCGGCCGAAGAGCGCCCGCGGATCATCGCGGTGACCGCCAACGCCCTGCGCAAGGACCGCGAGACCTGTCTGTCCGCCGGGATGGACGACTACCTGAGCAAGCCGGTGCTTCTGGAGGATCTGCGCGCGGCGTTGTGCCGCGGGGCGGGAACCGCTGTGCCGGCGCCGCCTCCCGCCGCCAGTGCCAACGGCGACGTGGAGTCGTTCGACCCGAAGTACATCGATCAGTTGCGGCAGCTCCAGGCCACGACCGGCCAGGAGCTGGTGTCGCCGATCATCGACCGTTTCCTCGCCGAGGCTCCGCGCCATCTCGCGGAGCTGCGGCTGGCCCTGGCCGCCAAGGACAACCACAATTTGGTCTTCGTCGCCCACGCCTTAAAAGGGAGCGGCGCGCAGCTCGGCGCCCACCGGCTGGCGAAGATCTGTCACGATCTCGAGACGCGGGGACGCAGGGTGGAATGGTCGGGGATGGAGGAGATCGTCGGCCATCTGCAGAGCGAGATCGAACGCATCGCGCCACGACTGCGGGCCAAGGCCGCGGACGGCTGGCAGCCGCCGTCCGCGTGAGCGTTGATCCGGCCTACCTCAGCACTCCTGAACCTGCGGACACTGCAACGGCCCGTTCGGGTCCGGCTTGCAGACCGTCCCACAGCACTTGTGGGGGACGCTGCAGATGCACCGCCAGGTCGGAGTGCAGAGCGCCGCCTCGGCGGGGTTGGGAATGGAAGCGGCAGCCGCGAGGGTCGCCGCCAGGGCCAGGGACAACAGGACGATCTTGCGCATGAGCAACCTCCTTCAACAGTCAGGGTGCTCCGAATGGGCGGGAGCGAGCCGATTGCCATGTTGCTCCGACGAAGCACTTCGCTGGGAAACGCCCCAGCCTCGACCTTGCCAGGGCAGTCTCGAAGAGGCTAAGCTGCTGGGAGTGGACCACTTCGGCGAAGACGGCTATGGACGCTGTTTCACGACGATGCCGAAACATTTGGCGCCGGGGGTGCCAGAGGAGAAACAATGAACGTACCCAGAATTATAAGCGGGATGGCTCTCGCGAGTCTTCTCGCCTTCAACGTGACGGCCTCTGAAAACGTGAAAATCATTGCCAGCGGCTCCAGCCTTCATTCGGCCAATGGATTCAGCTTCGATAGCAACGATCGCCTCTATGTTGGGAGCGGCCCTGGAAGCCAACTTGTGGTGATGGATAAGCACGGAAGAGTCCTCGACCGTTTCGAAAATGCAGACGGCGTGCACGGCGCGGATGATGTGGCCGTTGCCCCGGACGGAAACGTCTACTGGACAGAGCCCTTCAGCGGCCAGGTGAAGAAACTTACCCCGAGTGGCGCGATTGTTTCAATCGCGCAGCTTCCGCCAGGCGCGAACGGTATCACGATTTCACCCAACGGCCGGATCTACGTCAATACGACGATTTTGTCGGACACACTGTGGGAGGTTTATCCTGACGGATCGGCTCCGCGCTTGATTGTCCAGAACCTGGGGTTTCCAAACGCGATGGATGTTGGACCGGATGGATTCATCTTTGTTCCCTCGTGGATTGTTCACAAAACTGTTTTGAAGGTGAATCCGGATACAGGCGATACGACAACGGTGGCCACAGGATTTCAGGCGCCGCTTTCGGTTCGCTTTGACTTGGAAGGACAGATGCATGTGTTGGATCAAGTCGCGCACAACATCGTTCGCGTAGATCTCACGACCGGCGCGAAAACGCTGGTAACAGAAGTTCCGCCCAATTCTGACAACTTCAACTTCGATTCTGAAGGAAATCTGTATGTTTCAAGCGCCGAAGACGGGGCGATTCGTCGCGTGACAAACAACGGCAACCTCAAGGAGATCAATCCAGCCGGAATGATTTTGCCAGGAGGCCTGGCTGTTCGTAAAGGCCCGGACGGCAAAGATGAGCTGTTTGTGGGCGACATGTTTACACTGCGGAAGTTTGAAGTGGCTGGCAACAAGGCCAAGCCACAAGAAGTAGAACATATCAAGTTCATGGATCCAGCGAGCATGATCACCGTTCAGTCAGTGTCCAACGCGTCGAACGGGTCGGACTTGATTCTGACGACGTGGTTCTTTGGTGGAGGGGTGCAAATCTGGGATCCAGTGACCCACACGGCTGTCGCCACATACCGCGACCTCGCTTTTCCGTTAAACGCCATTGCGTTTGACGACGATATTGCGGTTGCGGAGCTGGCGACCGGTAAAATTATTCGTTTGAGTGACCGCTCGACGCTAGGTTCTGGGTTCACAATTCCAACAGGTTTGGCCGCGATCGGCGAAGACCTGTACGTCGCGGACTTTGCCACAGGCGTTGTGTCTAAAATCGTCGATGACGGAACACCACTGCCCTCGCCTGTCGCAGTAGCTATCGGTCTTTCGGCGCCTGAAGGCCTGACCGTCGATACTGACGGCGGCCTGCTCGTTGCCGAAACTGGCATTGGCCGTATTTCGAAGGTTGACGTCGCGACGGGAACGGTCTCTACCGTTGCCTCGAACCTCGCTTTCGGAAACAATCCGGTCATTCCGTTTGTCGGTCCTCCGACTTCGCCAACGTGGCTCAGCTTCACGACGGTGGCCGTAAGTCCGACGAGCAACGATCTTTACGTGGCTGGCGACAAGGCTGACGTGTCCCCTCGCAATCACGCGAGCGTGATTTACAGAATCAAGCGATAAAAGACGGGGGAGCCGCGAGGCTCCCCCGAACGCACGGACGGAAGGCGGAGGCACGCCTACTGCGTGGGACCGGCCTCGCCGCGGGCGCGGCGCACCGCGTCGTGCTTCTTGTCCTCGGGGACCTGGAGGAATCCGTCGACCCCCTTGGTGAAGCAGAGGAGCTCGTGCGTGCCGAGCGTGTTGAACTCGTGCGGACGCTGCGCGGCGAAGCCGTTGACGCAGATAAAGGACCCGCTGCTCACGGCGCCCGGGATCTCGAAGGTGAGCGGCACGACCACCGAGTCGCCCGGCGCCAGGCTGAGCGCCCGCGGCGAGCCGACCTGGAACCGGGTCTGCTGGGCGGGCGATCCGAGCCAGCTCGCCTGGACCACGCCCCAGGCCTCGCCCTCGAGACGGGTCGGCGAACCGTTGGTCACGCGCATGGTCATCCGGCAGGTGCCGCCCTCGGCCGGGATGGCGCAGGGCTCGACCAGCTCGACGCGGGCGGGCATGGACTTCACGCGGAAGTCCCCCAGGCTCAAGTGATCGCCGTCGGCCACCTCGAAGATCTGGCCGAAGGTCTGCTGGTACTGGTTGGCATCGGCCACGATCCGGTACCTGCCGGGTGCCAGGGGGTAGTAAATCGACCCTTCGAACCGGAAGGTCCCATCGGCCTGCACGAACTGGCCCTGCCGGTAGGAGCAGCCAAAGGCGTGGCAGTAGTGGAGGGCGACCTGGGCGTACGGCGCTGCCTTGCCGTTGAGCGGCTGGCCGGTGATCTCGTCGACCAGGCGCCCGGTGATTGAGCCGACGGCCGGCGTCGGCTGCATTGGGATATCGCCGAGGCTCAGGACCTGGCCGTCCGCGAGGGTGTACGGTCCCACGTTCGCCACCTGCAGGCCCACCGCCTGGACGGACAACTTATAGCTTCCCTCCAGGAAAGGACCCCAGACGCTGTAGGTGCCGTTCTGGAAGCGGAACGTCCCGTCGGCGCCGGTGCTGGTCCAGCCCGCGGAGTAGTAGCAGTTGCCTCCGGAGCGGTCGCAGCGCAGCAGGGACACGGCGGCGGCGGCGACCGGCGCCCCCGTGCGGGCGTTGAGGACGCGGCCCTCGAGAGCCTCGGCCATCGCCTGCTCCCGGATGGTCAGCCGGTAGGTGCCGGCGCTGCCGCCGGTCCCCTGGTACTCCCAGTCGCCGAAGGAGGTGACCGCGATCAGGACCTCGCCGCTGTCCGGGACCGTGAGATCGAGGCCGGCGCTGGTGCCCACGGAGTCGTCGCTGTAGTTGATCAGATAGCACTCGCCGTAGTAGTTCTCGAACTGGCCCAGGTAGGGGTCGCGGAGCGTGCCGGCCCCCGCCGCCAGGCCGTCGAGGTCGAGGCGGACGAGGGAGCCGGGAGTGGCGGTGAAGCGGTAGAAGTCGACGTCCGGGGTGGCCGGAGGCGTGTCGAGGCTCCCCTGGACGGTGAAAGGCAGAGCCGGCGCGCCCAGGTCCTGAGGCGCCGTGCAGGTCGAGTTGGGCTCCGCGTCGGTCGCCTGGGCGAACGCCCGGGGAGCGGCGGTCAAGGAAATCCCCAGCACCAGAGCGGCGGCGAGGAAGGAGTGCAAACGGACGTTTCTCATGTTGAACAAACCTCGGTGTCGTACGTCCTTGGGCTTCGCGAAGCCCAGGTGAATCATCGAAAGAACGGGACGGAGACGCGCCTTTACGGCTGGGTCGGGCCGGCCTGGCCGCGAGCCCGGCGCACCGCTTCCTGCTTCTTGTTCTCAGGGACCTGGATGAAACCGCCGACTCCCTTCCGGAAGCAGGCGACCGGATAGGTGCCGAGCGTGTTGAACTCGTGCGGCCGCTGCGCGGCGTAGCCGATGACGCAGATCGAGGAGCCGTCGGTCACGCTCCCGGGGACCTCGAAGGTGAGCGGCAGATCCGCCGAGCCGCCCGGCGCCAGGCTGAGCGCCTTGGGCGTTCCGACCTGGAACTCGGTGCGCTGGGCCGGCGATCCGGTCCAGCTCGCCTGGACCATCCCCCAGGCCTCGCCCTCCAGCCGGGTCGTCGCGCCGTTGGTGACGCGCATGGTGAGCTGGCAGGTGCCCCCCTCGGCCGGAATGGCGCAGGCCTCGACCAGACTGATGCGGGCCGGCATGGACTTCACGCGGAAGTCCCCGAAGGTGAGATGCTGGCCGTTGGCTACCTCGAAGGTCCCACTGTAGGTGTCCTGGTACTGGTTGGCGCCGGCCATGAGCTGGTAGGTTCCGGGGAGCATGGGATCAAAGGTCGACCCTTCGAACCGGAAGGTCCCGTCGGGCCGGACATACTGCATCTCCCGTCCGTTGCACCCCCAGACGCCGCAATACTGCAGCTCGACCCAGGCGTACGGCTGGGCGCTGCCGGTCAGCGCCTGGCCGCTGATCTCGTCGATCAGGCGGCCGCTGATCGAGCCCACCGCCGGCACCTTCTCGAGCCGGATGTCGCCGACGTTCAGATCCTGGCCCGCGGCGAGCTGGAAGGGCTCCCCCACCAGATCCTGGTACCCGATCGACTGCACGGCGAGCTGGTAGCTCCCCGCCAGCAGGTGACGGCCGAAGACAGTGTAGGTCCCGGTCTGGAAGCGGAAAGAGCTGGTCGCGTCGACGCCGATCGAGCCCGCCATGTCGTCGCAGTTCCCGGCCTCGTCGCAGGCCATCAGGGAGACGATCGCGTACGGCACCCGCTGGCCGGTGACGGCGTCCACGACCCGTCCCGAGACGGCCTGCGCCACCGGCACCTCGCTGATCGTCAGCCGGTAGGTGCCGGCGCTGCCGCCGGTCCCCTGAAATTCCCAGTCGCCGTAGGAGGTGGCCGCGACCACGACCACGCCGCTGGACGGGACGGTGATCGTGAGGCCGGCGTCCCTCCCCACGAGATCATCGTTGGACTGGTTGAAATAGCAGTCGCCGTCGATCCGGAAGTAGCCGAGATAGGGATCGTCGAGGGTGCCGGCGCCGGCGTCCACGCCCTCCAGCGCGAAGGAGATCAGGCGGCCGGGCGTGGCGGAAAAGCGGTAGAAGTCGACGTCCGGAGTGCCCGGAGGCGTGTCGAGGCTCCCCTGGACGGTGAAAGGCAGACCGATCGCACCCAGGTCCTGCGCCGCGGCGCAGCTCGCATTGGGCTCCGAGTCGGTTCCCTGGGTCCCCTGGGCAAGGGCCCCGGAAGAGATGGTGAGAGAGATCCCCAGCACCAGAACGGATGCGAGGAAGGAGTGGAGACGGACGTTTCTCATGCTGAAAAAACCTCGGTGTCGTACGTCCTTGGGCTCAGAAGAAGCCCGGGTGAATCAGCTGCTCGAGCAGCCCGGATCAAGTTAGACAGGCGCGGAGGGCGGTTCGGAACAGACAGAACGAAATATCTTGAGATTCTGCCGGGAAGGAGTGAACAGGCGCAATGTCCCCCCGCTGCCTGTTAAGGGACGGCTCGCAAATGGAAGTTTTGCGCACCTTCCCCTTTGAGGCGGTAGTGTTTCTTGCAAAATCTCAAGTTCGCACGTCGACAGTTGGAGATCCTGGATTGCTCGAAGGCGTAGCTCGTCTCGCATGGGCCTCGGCCGCCCGGCCGCGCACGGCCCTGGCCCTCATGGTGATGGCGGTCCTCTCCATGGCCCCGGGGCTCCTGCGCCTGGAGCTGAGGACCGATGGCCACGCCCTGGTGCCTCCGGACGACCCCGCCATCACCCTCGACCGCGAGGCGCGGCGGGCCTTCGACCTGCGCGACCCCCTGCTCGTCGTCCTCGAGACCCGTCATCCCGACGGGATCTTCAATCCCGGAACCCTGAACAGGCTGGAGCGGCTGACCCGCGAGCTCGCCGCCCTGCCGGGTCTCGATCCCGAGCACGTCCAGAGCCTCGCCACCGAGCGCGGCCCGCGCTTCGCGCCGGGAGCCTCCAGCTTCCAGCGCCTCCTCGAACCTCCGGCCACGACGCCGGAGCGCCTCGCCGAGCTCCGGGAGGACGTCGATTCGATCGACATCCTCCACGGTACCCTCGTGTCGTACGACCGCCGGGCCGCCGCGGTGCTGATCGGCGTTCCCGATCCCTCCGACCCGGCGGCGGTGGACCGCACCGAGCTCTATCACCGGGTGTCGGAGACCGCCCGCCGGTACGAGACCGGCGGCGACCGCGTCTCCGTGGTCGGGCCTCCGGCGGCCGAGGCGCTCCTCGGCGAGCACATCCTCTCCGATCTCGCGGTGATGGTGCCGCTCGCCCTCCTCATCATCGGAGCGGTCCTGTGGATCGCCTGCGGACGCGCCTGGGCGGCGCTCCTCGGGCTCGTCAAGGTCGGCGCGGCCCAGGTCTTTACCCTCGGGCTCATGGGCTGGTGCGGTGAGCCGGTCTACCTGACCACCGCGATGATCCCGGTCCTCCTGACCACCATCGGCCTGGCAGACGAGATCCACCTGCTCTGGCACTACCGCCACCGTCCGGCGGACGAGCCCTCCTCCGGGGCGCTCCGGCGCATCCTGGGCGAGCTGGCGCGGCCGGTGGCCCTGACCTCCCTGACCACCGCGGTCGGATTCCTCTCCTTCCTCACCTCGGACATCCAGCCGGTCAGCCGCTTCGGCCTCTTCACAGCCATCGGAGTGCTGTTCTGCATGGTCTGGTCGCTGGTGGCCACGCCCGCGCTCCTCTCCCTGCGGCCGGCGGCCATTCCGGCGGCGGGACTGGCGGCCAGGACGTTCCGGGGAGCCCGGCTCGCGCTCCTCCTCGGATCGCGCCCGCGCGCCGCCCTCGCGGCCCTCGCCTTCGCGACCGTGGTCCTCGCGCTCGGCATCCCCCGCCTCTTCGTCCAGGACTCCTGGATCGACAACTTCGCCCAGGACAGCCCCCTGCGCCAGGCGACCGAGCGGGTGGACCGGCTCTTCGCCGGCACCCACGTGCTGCAGGCCGTGGTGACCTTCGATCCACCGCCGGACCGGATCCCCGCCATCCCGGCGGCCAGCGGGCCCCTGCTCTCCGGCTCGGCCGTGGCGGCGCTCGGCCGGTTCGAGGAGGGCCTGCGCGCCCGTCCCGAAGTCGGCGGCGTCTTCGGCCTCGCGAGCCACCTCTCGACCACGGCCTACCTGTGGGGAGGACGCCGCGAGGAGACCCGGGCGATCGTCGACAACCCCTCGTGGATCTACCTGCACGTGCGCCGGATCGGCAACGTGCGCGGGCAGGAGCGCCGCACGGAGCTGGTGGACGACCACTTCCGGCGCACGGTCGTCACCGTCCTGCTCGAGGGGGCCAACTTCCAGAGAACCGCGGCGGTCATCGAGGAGATCCGGCGGCTCGAGCGCCAGGTGCTCGCCCCCGCGCACGCCCGGGTCGAGCTCGCGGGCGACCTCGCGGTCTCCCAGGCCATGATCCCGGCCATCGTCCGCACCCAGACCGGCTCGCTGATCGGCGCGCTCGCCGCCAACCTCTTGATCCTGAGCCTGCTCCTCCGCTCGGTCCGCCTGGGGCTCGCCTGCGCCATCCCCACGACGGTGGCCGTGGCCTGGACCTTCGGGCTCATGGGATGGCTGGGGATCCCGCTCGGAGTGGCGACGTCGGTCTTCTGCGCGGTCACCCTGGGCATCGGGGACGACTACAGCATCCACTTCCTGAAGCGGTTCCAGGCGGCCCGCGCCGCCGGAGCCGCCCATCCCGCCCAAGTGGCGGCCGCCGAAGCCGGCCCCGCGATCCTGGTCGACGCCCTGGCGGTGTCGCTCGGCTTCGGACTGCTGGCGCTCTCGCGGGTCCCGACCAACGGCTGGCTCGGCCTGCTCGTGGTCTTCGGGCTCGCGAGCGCCTGCCTGCTGACCCTCGCCGGCTCCGGATCGGTCCTCGCCCTGCTCGCGGACGCCCGGAACCCGCAGAGGCTCGAGAAAAACGATGAGTCCCTGCCGCCTGTCGAAGGCGGCACGCTGGTGCAACCGTAGTTGAAACAACCCGCTTTATTCCGGAGAGGAGAGCATCACGATGAGAAAAACCCTTCTACTCACCTTCACCTGCTGCGCTCTGCTGGCGAGCCTGGCCGCCCTGCCCGCCGCCGCGCAGTCCATCCCTCCGGGCCCCGACTTCTGGGTGACCCGCCCCGACGGTCAGACCGTCTTCGGGTTCCCGGAGGGCGACGTCGAGTCGCTCTGCGGTCTTGGGCCCGTGACCGGCTGGGACCGCAAAGTGGCTCTCAGAGGGGTCCCGGCGGCGGGTTCGGACTACGACACCGTGGTCTACCGCATCGACAATGCCGTGTTCGACGCGGCCGGCAATGCGCAGACCCGGATCGTGCTCCGGCACCTGGCCTTCGCCAGCATCAACGTGCATGACACCCCGTGCGGCGTCATCAACTGGCGCGTCAGGAACTTCGGCAATCAGGCGGTCACCATGATGAGGCTGCGCCGGCTCACGAAGCTCGGCGGCATCTTCTCCGCGGACATCGCCGTCAGCGTCGAGTTCCAGGCGTTCGACCCCAACAACACCTACATCGGCAGCCTCTTCTACAACTTCATCCTGCCCGACCCGCAGAACGGCACGCCGTGGTCCTTCGGTGCGAGCGGACAGTTCCGCGCGGGCATGACCGAGACCGAAAATTGCATCGACGTGCTGCGCAAGAAGCTGGCCGACCCTAAGTATCAGGATCCCCAGCACCAATACTTCATCTCCGACATGATTGCCGCGGGCAAGTGCGAGAGGACGAACTAACCCGGAAGCGCTAGATACAGGGCCGGCGGAGGCTCCCTCCGCCGGCCGTTTTCCCCTCTTCCTTGATATTCTTGCAGCCAGTATCCCTCGAGGCGTGCTCGGAGGAGACAGCGGGAGGCTGCCGTGAACCGAGGCAAAGACACGAGCCGTACCAGACTCTTGATCGGGCTTGGAGCCCTCGGGCTCGCCCTTCTCGCCGTTCTGCTCGCCGTCCTTCTTCTCCGCCCCGAGCCGGAGGCCGGGCTCTGGCAGGCCCCTCTTCATTCCCGGACCTATGTCCAGGTCGAGAAGGCGCTGCGCGATCCGTTCCTCGACGCGGAAAGGGCCGCCGGGCTTCCACCGGAGAGAGTCTTCAAGCCGCTGCCGCCCGAGGTCGTCCGCCTCCTCGGCGACTCCGCGGTCGACTACGACGCCTTCACCGGCACCTACCTGGACGAAAGCGCCGCCAAGAACCTGATCGCGGCGGCCGGCCGGGCCGGGCTCGTGGCGACCGCGAGCGCCGAACGGCGCGTCGAGCTCCCCTGGCACGAGCTCATCGCAGGCGACGAGGCCGGCCGCTCGCATCCCGGCTTCCGGGCGATGGGACAGGAGAAGGGGCAAGCGGTCCCCGGGCTGTATCTCCTCCAGCTCGCGTATCCCTTCAAGGAGGAATGGACCGCGTCGCTCTCCGCCTGCGGCATCCGGCAGCTCGCGTACTTTCAGGAGCGGACCCTCCTCGTCAAAGCCGAGAGCGACGAGAAGCTCCGCGCCTGCGCGGCGATCGCACCCTACATCTCGTGGATCGGCCCTTTTCTGACCACCGACCGCTATGCGCCCGAGACCTTCGAGCGGGGGGCCTCCGGGGAAGGCTGGGATCTCCACTTCGCGCCCGGCACGGACCTCCGCGGGAAAGAGGCCTCGCTCGCCACCGGCATCAAAGCCCAGTCCGTCCCCCAGGCGGCGAGAGCGGAGCTGCCGGCCCAGCCGATCCTCCACGCGCAAGGACCCGCGGCCCCGCTCCGCGCCATCGCCGACACGGATGCCGATCTCCTCAGCGTGACGCGCCACAGCACCATCGAGCTGAGCGACGAGCGGCAGGGGCAGATCGTGGCCGGGAACCACAACGGCGCCCGGGTCAACCTCACACCGCGGTACCGCGCGTGGCTCCAGAACCGTTGCCTGATCCCCGGGAGCACGGCCGTGAGCTGCCCGCAGGCGGCCGCCAACCAGCAGACCGTGTGCATGATCGACGGAGGGTACGACACCGGGTTCCAGGCGAACGGCCAGCCTCCGTCGGGAAAGCGCCGGCATCCCGACCTGGCCGGCCCGGAGCGCGTGCTGCGGCTCCAGAACTTTCCGAATCCCAATCTGGTGACCTCCTGGGACCGGGGCGGCCACGGCACCATGGTGGCCGGCATCATCGCGGGAGCCGGCGGAACGC
>DASVEF010000373.1:0-8938 GCA_036380715.1 Thermoanaerobaculia bacterium
CCCGGGCACGCTGCAGCGCGGCAGCTTTTCGCCCAGCGTCGCCTCGATCTCCAGGATCGTCGGTTTCTCCAACCAGGTCGCGATCGAGGAGACGATGCCGAGCGCGGCCCCGCGCGCGGTGCGGCCGGCGCGGTGGATGTAGTCCTCGACCGTCTCGGGCATGTCGAAGTTGATGATGTGCCGGACGCGCGGCACGTCGATGCCGCGGGCGGCGATGTCCGTCGCCACCAGGATGCGGTGCTCCCCCTCGCGGAAGCCCTGGAGGGCCTGGGTGCGCTGCCCCTGCGAGAGGTTGGAGTGGATGCGCTCGACCGGGTGCCCTTCGCGCTCCAGCACGCCGGAGAGCCACTCGGCGTCGGTCTTGCGGCGGATGAAGACCAGCGTGCTCCCCAGCTCCTGGTTGAGCAGGGCGAGCAGACAGGCTTTCTTCTGCTCCGGCTCGACCAGGTAGAGGCGGTGGCTGATGCCGGTCGCGGCGCGCCCCTCCGGGAGGATATCGATCGTCACCGGGTCGACCATGAACTGCTGCGCCAGCCGCTCGATGGGCGGCAGCATGGTGGCCGAGAACATCATGGTCTGGCGTTCCCGCGGCAGCTCCTGCAGGATGCGCTGTACCTGCGGCAGGAACCCCATGTCCAGCATGTGGTCCGCCTCGTCGAGCACCAGGTAGTGGACGTGGTCCAGCCGCAGAGTCCCCCGTTCCATGTGGTCGAGGAGCCGGCCGGGAGTGGCCACCACGACGTCGAGCGGCTTGCGCAGGGCCTGGACCTGCGGCCCCATGCGGACGCCGCCGATCAGGCAGGCCGTGCGCAGCTCGTGGTCCACCCGGAAGATCTCCAGGAAAGCCTCGGTCTGGAGCGCGATCTCGCGGGTGGGGGAGAGGATCAGGGCCTGGAGGCCCTTGCCGTGCGTCAGCCGCTCGGCCAGCGGCAGGCAGAAGGCCGCGGTCTTGCCCGAGCCGGTCTGGGCCAGGCCGATCAGGTCGCGCCCGCTCAGGGCCACCGGGATGACCCGGGCCTGGATCGGCGTCGGGTGCTCGAAGCCGATCTCGCGGACGCTTTTCAGGATCAGCGGGCTGAGACCGAGAGAGTCGAACTTCTGCTGCGTGGTTTCAACGGGGTGTTGAGGAATCGCCAGAGTCTGCATCATCTTTGCTTATAACCGATCCCCCCGGCCGCCGCAAGGAGCCCGTCCGAGGGCGGCGGCTCCGTCTGGCCCCCCTGGCTGATCCCGGCCTCCTGGCGGAGGATCAGCTCGCGGCACTCTTCCGCGGGCAGCGGGCGGCTGAAGAGGTAGCCCTGGACCTCGTCGCACCCCTGCTCGCGCAGGATCAGCCACTGCGCCTCCTCCTCGACCCCCTCGCCCACGACCCGGATGTCCAGGCTGTGCGCGAGGGCGATCATGGCCGCCGGGATCTCGGCGTGCACGTCGCCGACGTTGAGCGACCGTACGAAGGACTCGTCGATCTTCAGCGTGTCGATGGGGAAGGTGCGCAGATAGGAGAGCGACGAGTAGCCGGTGCCGAAGTCGTCGATGGCGATCCGCACTCCCAGATCCTTGAGAGCGCGCAGCACGCCCAGGCTGACCTCGGCATTCTGCATGGCGAGCGTCTCTGTGATCTCGATCTCCAGCCGGGAGGCCGGGAGCGCCGTCTCCTCCAACACGCTCTGGATCTGCACGATCAGGTCGGGCTGCTGGAAGGGACGGGCCGAGAGGTTCACCGCGAGCCGGACGCCGGCCTGCCACGAGCCCACCTCGTGACAGGCGGTGCGCAGGACCCAGAGGTCGAGCGGCTTGCTCAGGCCGGAGAGGTCGGCGATGGAGAGGAACTCGCCGGGCAGGATCATGCCGCGCTGGGGGTGGCGCCAGCGAAGCAGCGCCTCGACCGCCTCGACGCGCCCCGTCCGGGCCTCCAGGATCGGCTGATAGTAGAGACACAGCTCTTCATCGCTGGCCAGGGCCCGGCGCAGATCGTTCTCCAGCGAAAGCCGCTCGAGGGCGTCGGCGTCCATGCTGGGGAGGTAGACCTGGTAGGCGTCGCGCCCCCGCTGCTTGGCCTGGTACATGGCGATGTCGGCCCGCTTCAGGATCTCCTCGGGGACGCTGCCGTCGCGCGGGAAGAGGCTGATGCCGACGCTGCCGGTGACGACGATCTCGCGCCCCTGGAGCGTGAGCGGCTGGCGGATCATCCCCAGCAGCTTCTCGGCGACGCGGATCACGTCGCGCTCCTCGCCGACCTCGGGCAGCAGCACCGTGAACTCGTCGCCGCCGAGCCGGGCCACCGTGTCCCCCTGCCGCAGCCCGCCGCGCAGGCGGCTGGCCACCGTGCGCAGAAGCTCGTCGCCGCAGCCGTGCCCCAGCGAGTCGTTGATCGTCTTGAAGCGGTCGAGGTCGAGGAAGAGCACGGCGACGCCGCGCTGGTCGCGGGTGGCCAGAGCGAGGGCGAGCCGCAGGTGGTCCAGGAAGAGATTGCGGTTGGGGAGCCCGGTGAGGGCGTCGTGATAGGCGAGGTGCTCGATCTGCTCGGACGCGTCGAGGACCCGCTTGCGCTCCTCCTCCAGCAGCCAGATCACCATGCCGAGCCCCATCGCCCCCTGGAGGAGCAGGTCGAGCCAGCTCATCAGGGCCAGATGGCCGGCGGGCGGCCGGTTCAGAGTGAGCTGCACCAGGAAATTCGCGAAGTAGTGGAGCTGCTCCAGGCCGTAGAGGAAGAACGCGCCGCTCAGCAGCCGGCGCCCGAAGCTCGCCGTCTGCACACGCCCGCGCAGGATCCCGTACGCCGCGGCGCAGAAGGCGAAACCGGACAACAGAATCCGCAAGCCGAGCCGGGAGACCAGGCGTTGCGCCGGCTCGAGCGGCACGGTTGCCAGGACCAGTAGCGGGACCAGAAGGAGGACCACCGCGACGATCCGGCGCGAGATCTTTTGCGGAACCGGTCGCCCGGTGACCACCTCGTAGGTGCCGAAGAGCAGCCATGTGAGCTGGAGATAGCCCCCGATCAGGCAGACGATCGTGAGGACCAGCCGCAGGACCGGCAGAGGCTCCGCCGCCGAGCGCACGTAGGACGACAACCCCGCGCCGGCCAGGTAGACCAGGAAGGCCCACCAGCTCCAGGCCCAGTGGAGCAGGTACTCCCGCCGGTAGTGCCGGTAGAACGTCTGGAGCACGAACGCGTTCAGGGCCGCACAAGCGGCCTGAGCGAGGAAACCCGTCAGGAGCACGACCAAGCTGTCCGACATGTATACACAGAAGTGTAGCAGAGACGGGAACCGCCGGCCGGTCCAACCGGGTCATCACTCGGAGCCCAGAATCCCGCGCACGAGCTGCTCGATCTCCTCCCGGCTCATAACTGTCGTGGGAGGCGGGCTCAGCCCCAGGACCTCCCGGAGCGTTTCGAGCTCCCGGGTCCGCGGTGGATGGGCGAACGCGGTCTGGAAAAACTCCGCGGGATCCACGCCGGCCGCCTCGCAGATCCAGAACACGTGGATGAGCTTCGGCATCGATCTGCCCGGAGAGCACCCGGCTCAACGAGCTGACGGAGAGACCGAGCCTTCTCTCGGCCTCCCGGCTGCTGACGCCACGGACCTGCATCATGATGCGCAGAAAGACCAGCAGGTTCTCGACCTGTTTTTCCGGCGAGCGCAAGGTCACGTCAGGCAAGGCCGTTCTCCTTTGCGGCGCAGTCCGCCGCGGGTCCGGCGCCGCCTCGGGTCGGGCCGCTCCCAGCTCACCCGGCGCCCCTCGCCGTCAAACACTTCGAGGCCAACCCGAAACGTGCGGACGCCCGCGAACAGCCGCCGCGCCTCCTCCTCGCTGCCGCAGACGACCGCGCCCAGCCCGTGCTCCCGCAGATTGCGGATCAGAGAGGCGATCGATTCGTGCCCCAACCCGCGAAGCGCCGGCCACAGGAGAGACCAGTCCCCCTCCTCGTCATCAGAAGGCTTGAAATCCAGAAGGACCACCCACGGCCGGCCCGCCAGCGTCTGCTTGACGAGATCCCGGACCCCTGGCACCTCCATGGTCAGGCGAACGGCAGCGTCCCCACCCGGCCCTCGCTGATCTCCCGCGCCCGCTCCAGCTCTTCGATCTGCGCGGGCATCGAATGCGCCACCGACAGCAGCGACGCCCGCAACTGCGTCCGCGGGTCCGGCGTCCCTTCGATGTCCTCCTCGCTTTCCTCCTCCGAAGCCCGAGGGACCCCCGCCGCGATCTCCTCCAGCCGAGCCCGAGCCTCCCGGAAGCGCTCGATCACCTCCGCGATGGACGACGACAGGCCCGCGTCAAACAAGCCTCAGCCCCCTTCGGGATTTTGCGCCGTTCCCCCCTCTCCCCCGGGAGAGGGGGCCAGGGGGTGAGGGCCCAACCACCCGGTGACCATCCCGGTCAGCCCCCAGGACATCAGCGCGATCCGCGCACACGCCTCGCAACCCGCCAGCAGATGCCGCACTACGAACAGCTGCTCCTCCTTGGCCAGCTCATGCAGGGGTCGCTCGAAAAGCTCCCGCCGCGGGTGACCGCCCTGATCCAGGTCCAGGACCCCGCCGCGCCCCCGGGCTCCCCCGCGGACCCCGTCCCTCGACGAGCTCCGCCTCATCCGCCGCCTCGCCGGCGAAGCCGGCGCCCACGCCTTCCGCGCCACCGAAGAGCATCTCCGCGAGCTCGTCCCCCTCTGGCGTAGGACTCGCGCCCGGCTCCAGGCCGTCGAACTCTGCGAGACGCTCCTCGCCCTACCCCCCGAACGCCGCCGCCTGCGCGTCGAAAAGGCCCGGCAGTTCCAGACCTGGGCCGTGGCCGAGCGTCTCTGTCTGCTGAGCACGCAGGCCGCACCGCACCAGGCCGAGCTGGCCCTGGAGCGGGCCGAGCTGGCCTGCTTCGCGGCCGACCTGGCGCCCGTCGACGATCTCTTCCGTCCCCGCCTGCAGGGGTTCTGCCTTTTTTATCTCGGCAACGCCGAGCGGGTGAGCGGCCATCCCCGCCAAGCCGATGCCACATTCGCCCGCGCCTCCCGCCTATGGGAGCAGGGGGCCGTGGCCGACCCGGGCCGCCTCCTTCCCGCGTGGCGGGTCCTCGACCTCGAAGCGTCCCTGCGGCGAGCCCAGCGCCGGTTTGACCACGCCCTCGACCTGCTCGACCGCGCCCGTGCCGCCGCCCCGAAGGCGGCCTACGGACGCATCCTGCTGAATAGGGCTTCGATCCTTGCCATGATGGACGAGCCCGAACGCGCCCTCGAGGCCCTCCGCGAGGCCGAGCCGAAGATCGAGGCGCATGGCGACCACCGCCAGCGGTTCGGAGCACTGTTCAATCAGGCTCGGTGCCTGTGCGATCTGGAAAGGTATGAGGAGGCCGAGGCTCTGCTGCCCCGCGTCCGCGATTTGGCCGTGGAGCTGCGCAACGAGACCGACCTCTGGCGCGTCCGCTGGCTGGACGCCAAGGTCCTTGCAGGCTTCGGGAAGACGGACGACGCCCAAGAAATCCTCGATCAGGTGCGCCGAGCGTTCGCTGCTTCCGCGATTGCGTACGATTGCGCCCTGGTGAGCCTGGAGCTGGCCTTCCTGATACTGAAGCAGGGGAGGATGGAGACGGTGCGGCGGCTCGCCGAAGAGATGTGGTGGATTTTCGAGGTGGAGGGGGTGCCGGAAAACGCCCTGGCCGCGCTCACGGTGTTCTGTAAGGCCGCGAAGCAGGAAACTGCTACCGTGGACCTAACGCAGCGGGTCCTCCGTTTCCTCGAACGGGCGCAGCACGACCCGAGCCTGCGGTTTGAGGAGTGAAGCGTCCCCCTCTCCCGGTACTGGGAGAGGGGGACGGGGGTGAGGGTCTACTGTCCGTCTCGGCAAGCGCCGCCGTTTGGGTCAATGATGCAACCCTCATCCCCGAAGCTGCCCGCGGGGGCGTCGCCCGGTTCCGAGCCGTCAGTGCAGCCGCTCGGGTCGGCGATGCAGCCGGCTTCGGCCCAGAGAGCGGTGAGCCAATCGGTGACGCGGCTCCACAGGCCCGGCGCCGGGGCCTCGTGGAACGAGGAGGAGTCCGGCGGCGCCGCGGCCGCGCCCCACGGCGCGGCCAGGACCACGACCGCGAGAACGGCGAGGGTACGGAGGAGACGGTGGACCATGAGAGGATTCCTTTCGGAGCCAGTCCGGAGACGGCCGCCAGTGGCCGCGCGGAGGCCCCCGGCGGATAGCTTGCCCGATCCGCGTGTCGAAATTCCGCCACCCTGTGCAGGAAGACCTTGAAGGGAGATCCGAATGTCGGATCTGAGCGATCCGAAGCTGACCAGCGCCGTGGTACGCATGCTCCTGGGGTTCGGCGACGTCACCCAGGAAGAGCTCGGGGAGGGGGCCGGCCGCAGCGACACGATGATCTACCACTATGTAAAGGGGCACGTAGCCCCTCCGCCGCCCGTCCTGGACAACATCTCGTGGGCCGTCGGCTTGACCCCGCCGTTCGTGAGGTCCTGCCTGGCGCCCACGGTCGAGAAGGCCCAGGCCATCGGCCGGCGCCTCTCGGAGGAGGGAGCGTGGGACCTGGAACGGGCCGCCGCGGCCCTGGAAGCCGCCCTCGCCGGTCCGGCGCGCCCGGCCCTCCTTACCCTCCTGCAGGCCGTGGAAGCCACGGACGCGGAGCCATGGCAATGGAAGGGCGCTCCTTCGCCCGAAGACCGGATCTGGGCCGCCGATGCCTGTCAACGACTGATGGCCTGCACGGCTGCCGAGCGGCGCGACCTGATCGAGACCTGCCCGAAGTTCCAGACCTGGGCCGTCGCCACGGCGCTCTGCGACGAAAGCGCTCGCGCGGCTTCGGACCAGGCCGACGCAGCCCTGGATCTGGCGGAGCGGGCCTGCCGCGTGGCCGAGCTAGCGTCCGTCGGCGACCTCTTCCGCTCCCGGTTGCAGGGCTACTGCCTTGTCTTTGTCGCCAATGCCGAACGGGTGAGCGGCCATCTGCGCCGCGCGGAGGCTACGTTCGCCCGCGCGATGCGCCTTTGGGAACAGGGTGCCCAGGGAGACCTAGAGAGCCTCCTGGCCGAATGGCGGCTCCTCGATCTCGAAGCGTCCCTCCGCCGAGCCCAGCGCAGGTTCGACCACGCCCTGAACCTGCTCGACCGCGCCCGGGCCGCCGCCCCGGACGGTGCGCAGGGCCACATCTTGCTGAACCAATCCTCGATTTATGCCATGAGAGACGAGCCCGAGCGCGCCTTGGCGAGCTTGCTGGAAGCGGAGCCCTGGGCGGAGAAGCACGGCGACCTGCGCCAGCGGTTCGGTATGCGATTCAACCAGGCGAGGTGCCTGTGCGACCTGGAAAGGTTCAGCGAGGCGCAGGCCCTGCTGCCCCAGGTGAGGGGGCTGGCGGAGGAGCTCGGCAACAAGCTCGACAACCTTCGCGTGCGGTGGCTGGACGCAAAAATTCTCGCGGGCTTCGGCCGGAAGGAGGAGGCTCGGCAGGCGTACGAGGAGGTGCGGCAGGCGTTCGCCGACGACAAGGTCGCCTACGACTACGCGCTGGTCAGCCTGGAGCTGGCGCTGCCGCTGCTGAACGAGGGGCGCACGACGGAGGTTCGGGCGCTGGCCGAGGAGATGGTGTGGATCTTCGAGGCGGAAGGGGTGCCGGAAAACGCTCTGGCCGCGCTCACGGTGTTCTGCCAGGCCGCGAAGCAGGAGACGGTCACGGTGGAGCTGACGCGGCGGGTCCTGCGCTTTCTCGAACGGGCGCGAGAGGACCCGGAGCGGCCGTTCGAGCCGTGAGGCCTCCCTGTCATCCTGGGGCCTATTGGCCTTCCGCGCAGGTGCCGTTGGGGTCGGCGATGCAGCTGGCGTCGCGCTGGGTCCCTGCGCAGCCGTCGGGATCGATGATGCAGCCTTCGTCACCTTGGGTGTCCGCGCAGCCGTTGGGGTCGATGATGCATCCGGCCTCGGCCCACAGGTAGGTGAGCCAGCCCCAGAGAAGAGAGGAGGCAGCCTCACGGCCGGGCTCTGATTTCGGGCCGGCCGCGGAGGCGCCCCAGGGGGCGATCAGGGCCAGCGACAGGACAAAGGGCGGCAAGACGGCGGGTGCGGTGCATGGGCGGCTCCCTTTCGGACAGGTTCTACAGCAGAGGTGCCGGGGCGCGGCTCCGGAGAGCCCGCGGAGGGGGCTGGGTGCCTACCTGCTGGAGGCGGCGGGCGGGGTAGCACTGGAGCGCTGCGGGGCGATTCTCCATTCGCACCTGGCGGACGGCCGTTCCAACGGGTCCTGACCCACGGGCGGGCTCGCCGCCGGCGCGGGAGCGCGCCGGCGGCGTCCGTTCCCGCCGTGGCACGGCCGGGGCGAACGGGGGCGACGCGCGTTCGCACACCCGGAAGCTCCGTTCGTGCGGGGAGAGGCCTCTCCCCGCTCGTACGGACGTTCCGTTCCAGTAGGGAGGACCCTGGGGGAACCCGAACGAGCTTCCCCCCCGCGGGAACGGAGCGTTCTCCCCGCGCGAACCGCCCGTCTCCCCGCGCGAACGGGCCGTCTCCCCATACGAACGGACGCTCCTCCCCACTCGTCCGGGCGGTCTCCCCGCAGGAACGGACCTTCGCACCGCACTCCTCTACAATGTCTCCGGACCCTGCCGGGTGGCAGACCGCTCGTACTGGAGACCCGATTGGTGAAACCGACCCTCAGATCCCTTGCCGTCGTTCCCTTCGCTCTGACCCTCTTTTTCGTCATCGCACCGCCGGCCTCGGCGCAGGCCAAAGCTTCCAACGCCAGCGCCCCCGAAGGCGTCGCCGCCAAGACCTCCGGCATGGAGAGGCGCGAGGGGCTCCTGACCTTCCATGTGGACCGCAAGGCCGGCAAGGTCTGGCTGGAGGTGCCGAAGGCCTCGGGGCCGGGCGGGGAGGTGGGGAGCTACATCTATGTGGAGAGTCTGCTGACCGGCCTCGGCTCGAACCCCGTCGGTCTCGACCGCGGGCAGATC
>DASVEF010000374.1:0-31422 GCA_036380715.1 Thermoanaerobaculia bacterium
TTCTTCGGAACCGTGGGAGACTGGGACTTCAACTACTACGAGATGCTCGAGTTGGAGGAGAAGATGGCCCGGCTCGGCCTCCCCCACCGCATCGAGACGTTTGAGGGCGGGCACATCTGGCCGCCGGAAGCGCTGGCCACCCAGGCGATCGGCTGGATGGAGCTCCAGGCGATGAAAGCGGGCAAGGTCCTCAAGAGCCCGGAGGTCGTAGAGGCGCTGTGGGCCGAGGACCTCCAGCGCGCGCGCAGCCAGGACGCCGCGGGCAAGGTCCTCGAAGCCCAGCACACCTGGTCGGCCATGGCGGCCGGCTATGCCGGTCTCCGCGACGTCGTCGAAGCGGCGCGCAAGGCGGCCGAGCTGAGCGCCTCCGAGGCGTTCAAGAAAGGGATGGAAGCGCGCGCGGCGCGCAACCGGCGCGACGTCGAGTACCTGGAACAGGCGCCGCAGATCCTCGCCCGCAGCAACCCGGTGAACGCCGTCGAAGGCCCCGTCACCGTCAAGCAGGTCGCCGCGGAGCTGAAGATCCCGGAGCTGAAGGCACGCGCCAAGTCCGCCGATCCCGAGGAGCGCCTCTCGGCCCAGCGGCTCCTCAGCCTCACGCTCATCCAAACCGCGTACTACCTCCCGCGGATGTTCACCGAGCGCGGCGAGCACGACCGGGCTCTCTTCATGCTGTCGGTCGCGGCCGAGATCCATCCCGAGGACCCGGAGATCTGGTACGAGATGGCGGCCTCCCACGCCCGCAAAGGCAGGAGCGGCCGCAAGAAGGCCCTGGAGGCGCTGCGCAAGGTCGCCGAGTACGGCTGGACCGACCTCGAACGCCTCGACCGCGAGCCGGCTTTCAGCGGCCTGAAGCAGGACGAAGAGTTCCGCAGGATCGTGGCGCAGATCAAGGGGGCTCACGGGTGAGGAGCCGCGCCGTGCTCGCGCTGCTCGTGGCCGTGGCCTCCTCAGCCGCCGCGGCCGAGCTTCCCCGCGGTCAGGTCGTCGACAAGGTGGCGTGCGTCAAGGACCCCGGGAAGACCTACGCCCTGTACCTCCCTTCGGGCTACAGGCCCGACCGCAAGTGGCCGGTCGTCTACGCCTTCGATTCGCGCGGCAACGGCAAGGAGATCGCGGAGCTGCTCCGTACGGGCGCCGAGCGGTACGGTTGGATCGTGGTCAGCTCCTACAACTCCTCGCACCAGATCCCGATGGAAGAGAACTTCAAGACCATGAGCGCCCTCTGGGCGGACACCCACGCGCGGCTGTCGATCGACGACCGGCGGGTGTACGCCATGGGCTTCTCCGGGCTCGTCCGCTTCGTCTGCATGCTCGGGCTCACCGCGCCCGAGAGCCTCGCCGGGGTCATCGGAGCGAACGGCGGCTTCCCCCTCGGGCATCCGCCGACCCGGCAGACGCCGTTCCCGTTCTTCTTCACGGTCGGCAACAAGGACTTCAGCTACTACGAGCTGCTCGATCTCGACCAGACCCTGTCCTCCCTGGGGCTCCCCCACCGGCTGGAGGTTTTCGAGGGATCGCACGAATGGCCTCCCGAGGAGCTGTTCACCCAGGGGATCGCCTGGATGGAGCTGCAGGCCATGAAGCGGGGCCTGCGCGAAAAGAGCGCGGCGGTCGTCGACCCGCTGTGGAGCCAGGACCTCGCCCGGGCCAGGTCGCTGGACGGCGAAGGCAGGCTCTACGAAGCCTTCCGCGCCTACTCCTCGCTGGCCGCCGACTTCAAAGGGCTGCGGAAGCCCGAGGAGATGGCGGAGGTCGAGCGCAAGCTCGCCGAGATGAAGGCGTCGAAGGCGCTGCAACAGGAGATCAAGGAGCGCGAGGCCCGGGACCGCCGGGACCGCGAATACCTGGAGAAGGTGCCGCGCATCTTCGACGCGGCCCCGGCCGAGATCCGCCCTGACAGCGTCAGCCAGATCCTGTCCGACCTCAAGATCCCCGAGCTCAAGAAGAGAGCGCAGTCAGACCCCGACCCCGACGAGCGGCTCTCCGCCGAGCGGCTGCTCTACGCGGTCTACATCCAGACCGGCCTCTACCTGCCGCGCGAGTACTCCAGGCGCCAGCAGTACGACCGGGCGATCTTCCTCCTCCAGGTGGCCGCCGAGATCGACCCGGACGTGCCGCACATCCCCTTCCGTCTCGCCACGGCTTACGCGAACAAGGGGAACCGCAAGAAGGCGCTGGACTATCTCGCCCTGTCGGTCGATAAAGGGTGGACCGATCTCGTCGCCCTGGAGGGCGAGAGGGCCTTCGACCCGCTCCGGCAGAGCGAGGAGTACAAGACCATCGTCGCGCAGCTCCTCCGCAAGCAGAAAGAGGCCGGGCAGCGCTGAGGGACCAGGGGAGCTACCGCTCGACGAACGGCTCCTCGGTGCCGACCGAGAACATCGCCTCCAGGTCGTAGCGGGAGAAGACGCGGAAGGAGATCAGCGTCTCGGAGCGCTGGATCCCCTCGATCTTCAGCATCTGGTTGGTCACGGCGTCGGCGATCTGCTCGTTGTCCTTGACGCGGGCGATCGCCACGAGATCGTAGTGCCCGGCCACCGAATAGACCTCGCTGACCCCCGGCAGATCCACGAGCTGCTCGGCGACCTCGTTGACCTTCGACTTCTCGACCATCAACAGAATGACGGCGCTGACCATTCATCCTCCTCCGTTTCTTGGCGCTCCCACTCTACACCACTCCCCTCCGCTGATACCCTATCGCGCGTAATGGACGCCCTCCCCGAGACGATCTTCCGCCGGACCGTCGACCTCCTCGAGGAGCTGACCGCCATCTCCTCGCCGAGCGGCGACGTCGAGGGCCTGCGCCAGATGGCCTCGCGCCTCGCCAGCGAGCTGTCCATCCGCGGGCTCGCATTCGAGGTCCGCGAAGAGAAGGGAGAGGCGGAGACGCCTCTGCCGGTCCTGATCGCCCGAGGCCCCGACACCTCGCGCGGCCACCTCCTCGTCATTGGCCACATGGACACGGTTCTTCCCGCGGCCGAGCCCCGCATCGAAGGCGACCGCCTGGTCGCCACCGGCGCGATCGACATGAAAGGAGGGCTCGCGGCCTTCCTGGGAGCTCTGGACCTCCTCCGCCACCGCGGCCAGGAGCCCCCCTCGGATCTCCTCCTGGTTGTAGTGCCCGACGAGGAGGTCGGAGGGACGATATCCCGCAATGCCGTGCGGCACTGGGGCGAGGCCGCGCGCGCCCTGTGGGTCATCGAGCCCGGGGAGCCGGCGGCGGACGGCGCCGAGACCATGGTGGCCGGCCGCCGCGGCATGTTCGACTGGCACGTGGAGGTCCGGGGGCAGGCCGCGCACTCCGGCCTCCACTACTGGCAAGGGCGCTCGGCACTGGTCGCCGCCGCGGCCTGGTGCGTGGAAGCCGAAGCCCTCTCGCGCCGCGACGGCGGCCCCACCATCAACGTCGGGCGCCTGGTCGCGGGAGACGCCTCCTTCGTGGAGAGCCTGGCCGAGCGCCACACCCTCCTCGGCACCGATCAGCAGCTCAACGTGGTCCCGGACCTCGCCATCGTCGAGGGAGAGGCCCGCTTCCTCCGCGCCGCCGAAGCCGAAGGGGTCGCCGGCCGCCTGGAAAGCCTCGCCCGCCGCATCGCCGACCGGACAGGCACCGAGCTGACCTTCCGGCGTCAGGCAACCATTCCGCCCGTCGATCCCCACGGCCCCCACGCCGCCTGGTGCGAGCGCGCCACCGCCCTCGCCGCTGCCAGCGGCTGGCGCCTGGAGGTCGAGAAAGAGCGCGGCGGGATCTCGTTCCCGAACTTCCTCCCGGACCCGAACCGCATGCCGGTCCTGGACGGCCTGGGTCCCGTCGGCGACGGGATGCACACGCGGGAGGAGTACGTGGAGCTCGGATCGCTGAGGCGGCGGATCGAGCTGCTGGCGGACCTGCTCGCCCGGGGTTGAAATTCCAGGCCGCCGGCCGGTTCAATCCTCGTGCTCGCCCGGCGCCCTGGCCCCCGCCCCTGCCGGCTCGGGCGCGATCACCGGGGGCAGCGGCTCCGCTCCGATCGCGAAGATGGGCGCCACCGGAGGCTCGCCCACGGGCGCCTCGGCGGGCCGGCCGAAGCTGACGACCTGCTTCCAGGTGCGGTCGAGCTTGTCTCCGAAGAGCACGAGGAGGTCTCCGGGCTGGGCCGTCTCCAGCGCGCGCTGGATCGCCTTCTCCTCGGAGTAGATCTCGCTGCTGATGCGGTCCGCGGGGAAGCCGGCTTCGAGGAGGCCTTGGCGCAGGATCTCCCCCACCTCGCCCGGAGGCCGGCCGCGGCGGTTGTCGTCCTCGCGCAGCAGGATGTAGTCGAAGGCCGGGGCCGCGGCCCTCGCCAGCTCGCGGATGTCCTCCTCCCGCCGGTCTCCGGGGGCGGAGATGACGCCGATGCGGCGGCCGTGCACGGTCAGCTCGCGGATCATCCTCGCCATGGCGGTCATGCCGTGGGCGTTGTGCGCGTAGTCGAGCAGCACCCGGAACGGCAGCTCGTTGTAGAAGTTCATCCGGCCCGGGGTCTGGAAGAAGTCGGTGGTGAAGGTGCGCAGTCCCTGGCGGATGTTCTCCAGGCTGATCCCCAGAGCGCAGGTGATCGCCGTGGCGAACATCGCGTTCTGGATGTTGTGCAGCGCGTGCCCCTCGACGGTCGCCGGGATCTGCCGCGCCCAGAGCACCGGGATCTGCTCCTCGCCCTCGTAGAGGACGATCATGCGGCCGTTGATCCCCTCCTCCAGCACGATGGCGCGGCCGCCCTGCCGGATATGCGCGCGGACCCGCTCGTTGTTGCGGTCCATGGTCACGTAGATCGGCTGCCCCGGGCTGTGCTCCGCCATGGGCGCGACCCGCTCGTCGTCGGCGTTGAGCACGCAGAAATCCTGCGCCACCTCGACCACCACCCGCTTGACGTCAGCCAGCTCGTCGAGATCCTGGATGCCTCCCATGCCGAGATGGTCGGAGGCGATGTTGAGCACCGCGCCGACCTTGCACTTGCGCCAGCCCAACCCTGAGCGCACGATGCCGCCGCGGGCGGTCTCCAGCACGGCCGCGTCCACGTTCGGGTCGCGCAGCACCAGGTGGCTCGCCCAGGGGCCGGTCATGTCGCCCTTCACCGTGAGCACGCCGTCGATGTAGACGCCGTCGCTCGTCGCCATGCCCACATGGCCGCCGGAGAGCTTGAGGATGTGCCCGACCATGCGGGTGGTGGTGGTCTTGCCGTTCGTGCCCGTGATCGCGGCGATCGGGATGCGGTACGGCGTCCCCTGGGGAAACAGCATGTCGATCACCGGGCCGGCGGCGTCGCGCGGCTTGCCCTCGGTCGGCGCCACGTGCATGCGGAAGCCGGGCGCGGCGTTGATCTCCACGATCGAGCCGCCGACCTCCTGGTGGCTCCTCGCGATGTCCGGCGAGATGAAGTCGACGCCGCCGACGTCGAGCCCGACCGCCTTGACCGCGCGCTCCGCCATGACCCGGTTGTCGTAGTGGATGACGTCGGTCTTGTCGGTCGCGGTGCCGCCGGTCGAGAGGTTGCCGGTCGAGCGCAGATAGAAGGTTTTCCCTTCGGGGAGGACCGACTTCTCGGTCAGGCCGGCCTGCTCGAGGAGCCGCTCGGCTTGGTGGTCGAGCTCGAGGCGCGTGAGCACCTTCTCGTGCCCCACGCCGCGCCGCGGATCGGAGTTCACGAGGTCCACCAGCTCGGCCACGGTGTGCACGCCGTCTCCCACCACGTGGCCGGGGACGCGCTGCGCCACCGCCACGACCTTGCCGTTGACGACCAGGATGCGGTAGTCGTGCCCCTCTTGGAAGGACTCGACGATCACGGTGGACGAGCGCTCGTAGGCCTGCTCGAAAGCGGTCTCGACCTGCTCCGCGGTGCGCAGGTTGATCGAGACGCCGCGGCCGTGGTTGCCGTCGAGCGGCTTGACCACGACGGGATAGCCGAGCCTCTCGGCGGCCTCGACCGCCTCGGCGGCGTCCCACGCCTTGCGCTGCCGCGGCACGGGCAGGCCGAGGTCTTCCAGGATCTGGTTGGTCAGCCGCTTGTCCGAGGCGATCTCGACCGCGGTGTGCCGCGTCTCGCTGGTGACGGTCGCCTGGATGCGCCGCTGGTACCTGCCGTGGCCGAGCTGCACGAGCGACCGTTCGTTGAGGCGGATCCAGGGGATGTCGCGCTCCTCGGCGGCGTGCACCAGCGAGGCGGTCGAAGGCCCGAAGGCGCGGCGCTGCGCGAGGCGGACCAGCGAGACCAGCTCGGCCTGAAAGTCGAAGGGGGATGGATCGTGCGCCTCGCGCTCCGGCGGCAACAGGTGCAGGATGAGCTGGAGCGCCAGCTCGCTGGCCCGCAGGCCGACCGACTCCTCGTCGAAGCTGTAGATGACGTGGTACTGGCCACGCGGCAGATCGTGACTGCGCGTCTTGCCGAAGCGGACCGGCGTGCCGGCCAGGCACTGCAGCTCGATGGCCACGTGCTCCAGGACATGCCCGAGCCAGGTCCCCTCGTCCTCGGTCATGCGGCGCACGAAGCCGCCCGCCTCGTCGTACGAGCAGTGGTGCTCGTGCAGCGTCGGGACGTGCTCCAGCAGGCGGTCGACAAAGCCGGGGAGCTGGAGGGTCGGATAGTCCTCCAGCTCCCCGAGGTCGACCCGCAGGCGGATGACCTTGCGCAAGGCATAGAGGTTGGGGCCGCGGTAGACGCGCGTATCGAGGATCTTCATGAAAGGCTTTCTACAGCGTAATCGCTCGCCAGGGTTTCGAACGCTTCGGCGCCCTCCGCGGGCGGAATGCCCGCGCGGCGCTTCAGATCATAGCGGCAGCCGGCGGTCAGGAAGTCCAGCTTGAGCCCGAGCATCGCCAGCGGCTGGCCGCGATGCGCGGCGTGGCTGTCGGTGAAGCGCAGGCCCGAGGCGTCCACGACCGTCACTCCCCCGCTGCCCAGCACGCGCAGAGTGCCGCCGGGCTCGATGATCGCCGCCGTGTCCTCGTCGATGCCGATGCCGAGCGGCTCGGGGTTGTAGGAGAGCGCGGTGAGCAGCCGGCCGAGGCGGTCGCGGCGGCGGAAGTGCTGGTCGATGACGAGGTCCGGCGCGAGGCCCAGCCCCTTGGCCATCTGGACGAGGCGGCGGCGCGGCGTCCCTCCGCTGTCCCCCATCGAAATCATGTGCTCGGAGATCGCGGCCGCCCCGGCGCTGGTGCCGGCGACCACCATGCCGGCCCGGTGGCGGCGCTGGATCGCCTCCACGAGCCGGGTGCCGCCGAGGGCCGAGGTGATGCGGAGCTGGCTCCCGCCGGTCATGAAGAGGCCGGTCGCGTACTCCAGGAGGTCGAGCATCTCCTGGTCCGCGTCGAGCGCCTCCCGCCGGTTGGACACGCGCAGCACCCCCACCGAATCGGCGTGCAGCCGGTGGAAGAGATCGGCGTAACGCTCCCCCGTCTCCGGGACCTCCGAGGCGGTCGCCAGCACCACGATGCTGGCGTCCGGCCCTCCGCAGGCCTCGACGAAAGAGCGCAGGATCAGACGCTCGCGGACCTTGTCCTCGGCCCCGCCGATCGCGATCAACAGCCCCGGCCGGCCGGACGCCGGCTGCGGAAACGAATCCATGCAGCAACCTCCTCCGCGCGCACCGGTGTGCGCGACGCTCCAGGGTTCCTGTGCCGAATGGCGGGGCTATGCTATCAAGGACGGGGCGGCCGCGTCGATGCAGGACGCGGTGGGCCTTCTTTGCGGCTGTCTTCTCTGGAGGTGGGTCAGGACACGCGGGAAGGGCCGGCCGCCCGCGCGATCTTCAGGCGCAGGTCGAAGGAGAAGGCCGAGCCCCGTCCCGGCTCGCTCTCCACGGTGATCTGGCTGCCGTGCATCTCCACCAGCCTCTTGCTGATCGCCAGCCCCAGGCCGGTGCCGCCATAGTTCATGCCGATGTCGTAGTTGGCCTGCGTGAAATCGTCGAAGATGTGTGGCAGCCGCTCCGGGGCGATCCCGATGCCGGTGTCGGAGACCTGGAAACCGATCGTCGCGGCGTCCGCGGAGAGCTCCAGCACCCTCAGCGACACGACGACCGCCCCCTCGGCGGTGAACTTGATGGCGTTGCCCAGCAGGTTGGTGAGCACCTGCCCGATCTTGACGGGATCGCCGAGGAGGTTGACAGGCACCCGCTCGTCGATGCGCACCTCGAGAGCCACGCCTTTTTCCTCAGCCTTCAGATGGAGGCCGTCGACGATGCCGTAGACCAGGCCCCGGAGGTCCAAGGCCCTCTCCTCCAGCGACGTCTTACCGGAATCGATCTTGGTGAGGTCGAGGACGTCGTTGACCAGCTTGAGCAGGCTTTCCGAGGACGAGCGCAGGATGCGCACGTATTTCTGCTGCGCCGGCGACAGCTCGGTGCTGTCGAGGAGGTGCGCGACGGCCATGATCGCGTTGAGCGGCGTGCGGATCTCGTGGCTGATCGTCGAGATGAACGCCGACTTGGCCCTGTCCGCCTGCTCCGCCTTCTGCCGGGCGCGCAGCAGCTCCCGCTCGTACTCTTTGCGGTCGGTGGCGTTGAAAATGGTCGTGCGGCTCAGCAGCGGCTGACCCGCAGCGTCCTTCCGCAGCACCGAGTTGATCAGCGCCGGCAGCCGGCGGCCGTCCGCGCAGACCACCTCGACCGCGATTTCGCGCACCGATCCCTGCATCTGCAGCAGCGGAGCGTAATGCGTTTCGTGATAGATCCGGCCGCCGACCGTGAGCAGGTCCTGAAAGCGCTTGCGGCCGACGAGGTCTTCCCGCTGGTATCCCGTCCACGTCAGGAACGTCTGGTTGACCTTGACGATCATCCCGCCCGGAAGAGCCGAGAGATAGCCGCAGGGCGCGTTCTCGTAGAGATCCTCGGAGCTCTCCTCGAGCAACGCCGTCGTATCGAGGGTGTGATCCTGGTCTGGCAAGGCTTCACCTGCGATCACAGGAACGCTTTGATGGCCGCGATAGTCTCCTCCGGAGCGCTCAGGTTTGGGCAGTGCCCGGTCGCCCGCATCAGAACCAGCTCGCTGTCGGGGATCTGCCGGTGAACGTACTCTCCGACCGGCTGCGGGGCGATCGCGTCCTCGGAGCACTGCAGGACCAGCGTCCGGGCCCGCACTTTCGCCAGATCCTCCCGGTTGTCGGAGAGGAAGGTGACGGTCGCGAACTGCC
Organism: Thermoanaerobaculia bacterium; assembly: GCA_036380715.1. Lineage (GTDB taxonomy): Bacteria > Acidobacteriota > Thermoanaerobaculia > Multivoradales > UBA5704 > UBA5704. Next base: position 9,150 of record DASVEF010000374.1, read on the forward strand.
TGGCGATCTCCGGATCGGTACGGCAGAAGCTGTTGTTCAGCTCGGCCCCGAGCTCGGGACGGTCCGGGTTCCCCATGATCACCGGCGCCATCGCGCTCGACCAGCCCAGATAGTTGCTGTCGAGCGACTCGAGCAGCCCCTCGATGTCCTCCCGGCTGAACCCGCCGACATAGTCTTCATCGTTGATATACCGGGGCGAAGGCCCGACCAAGACCAGCTTGTCGAACCGCTCCGGCTCCTGGATGGCCGCGAGGATCCCGATGATGGCGCTGACCGAGTGCCCCACGAAGATCGCGCGGCTGAGCCCCAGCGCCTGACAGATTTCGAGCACGTCGCTCGCGTAGCCCTGCAACGAATTGTATTTTTCGCGGTCGTAAGCCGAGAGGTCCGACTGGCCGGAGCCGACGTGATCGAAAAGGACGATCCGGTACCGGTCCTCGAAGGCGGGCGTGATGAGCCGCCACATGTTCTGATCGCAGCCGAAGCCATGGGCGAAGATCATGGCCTGCCCGGTTTCCTGTCCCGAGAGCTTGACGTTGTTCCGTCTCAGCACGCTCATCCGGGCGGATAATACCACCTGTGCCGCGGTGCGGCACGGAACAGCCGAGGGCCGTGCTACCCTACCGGCTTCGGGCAGGAAGGAGAACATGCTGTGCGTCCCCACCTCTACCAACCCTACCGGCTGCCGGTCCGGCTTACCCTCTGGATGATGTGGGCGACCCTGGCCGTGGCGGTCATCTGGGTGGGATCGCAGAGCCCCGAGCCGAACCCTCCCGTCGGGCTGCTCCTGCTGGGTCTCGGCCTCGCGGGCTCGGGGATCCTCGCCCTGCTGACCCTCCTCAGCCGCTCGGTCTGGGAGAGCCTGGTCGATCCCGAGTTCGACCTCCGGGAGGCCAGGACCCACCTCTATTGGCTGCTGCCCCTCGGCCTCGTCGGTCTCGTCATGATGGGCTTCGCCCTCGTCCGGCTCTTCAACGGCGAGATCTGATCGCCGCGGCGGCATCGTTATGGCATGGGCGATGCCCCGCGCCATGCCTGGCGGCTGGGCGCCGATTCGAAGGGGGAGCCCATGCCCGTGAAGTTCCGCATGACCGGCTGCTGGATGAGCATCATCCTCTCGGTGGTGCTCACCATCCTGCTCAACCTGATGCTGCGCGGCTGCAACACCTGGTAGAGCAGGGCGTCCAGACTTTCGTCCGCTCCCGTCTCCCGGATGGGACGTAACCGCGCCAGGTCGCTCTTGATGCCCGTGTAGACGTCCTCGCATTCATCTTGCAAGCCGGGTCTCGCATCAACCCGGATCTCCAGGATCCATGTTCAAGTGGGAGGATTCATGGCTTGTATCCTTCGTTCCACGGTCCTGACCTTGCTGTGCCTGCTGGCCCTCTCCGTGGCCGCCCATGCGGACGCCTTCCAGACGACCACCCGCTTCGACACCTTTGACGGCGTCTGCGACGAGGACTGCTCCCTTCGAGACGCGGTCTGGGCGTCCAACGCCAATCCCGGCCCGGACGTCATCCTCCTCCAATGGCCCCCTCAGGAATCGGGCCTTCACGTGCTCTTCCTCACAGGCCCGGACGAGGACTTCGGCGCCACGGGCGATCTCGACATCGCCGCCGGCGAGGAGCTCACGATCATCGGCTCGGGAGCGAACCCGACGGTCATCGACGGCTTCGGTTCCTTCAGCAACGACCGGGTCTTCGACGTGCGCGGGTCGCTCGTGCTGCAAGACATCATCATCCGCAACGGGGAGCCGGCTGGTTCGGGCGGCGGCATCCGCAACAGCGGCCGGCTCACTCTGATCAACTGTCAGGTTTCCGGGAACCGGGCGAACAACTTCGGCTTCGGCGGCGGCATCTACTCGGATGGCGCCGACTCCGAGCTGACGCTCCACCACACGGTGGTCCTCGGCAATCGGGCCGAGGGGGGCGGCGGCGGAATCGCCGCGGGCGGACGGTTGAATATGGTCAAAGCCATGATCCGGGGCAACCAATCCCTCGAGGACTTCGGCGGCGGCGCCTATCTCTTCTCCGAGGCGCAGGCCGACTTGACCAATGTGTTTTTCATTGGCAACCGCGCGGCGGTCGCAGGCGGCGGCCTCTACCTGGAGCCTCCGCTCTTCCCCGACTCGCGGGTCTTCAGGAACGTGACTTTCGACGGCAACTTCGCCCCGGTCGGTCCCGACTGCGCGGGCTCGGGCTGCCCCACGGATTGAGGATTTCCGGGCCCTCCTCGGATCGGGAGGGCCCATTCCAACCTCACTGCCGGCGCTCGGAGCCTAGTTCGCGGCCCCCGGAGTCGCCGGAGCCGGCGCCTTCGCCTCGCCCTGCTTGATGGCGAAGACGTGCTGGCGGCCGCGGAGGATGAGCGTCCCATCCACGATCGCCGGGGTGGCCATCAGCACCTCGCCCATGGGGTTGGTGGCGAGCAGCTCGAACTTGGGTCCGGCCTTGACCACGTAGACCTCCCCGTCCTCGCTCGCGAAGTAGAGCTTGCCGTCGGCCGCGACTGGCGAGGCGGTGAAGGCCGCGGTCTTGTCCCCGGCGATCCGCTCGCGGTAGACCTGGGCACCGGTTTTGGCGTCGTAGGCCGTCAGGATGCCGTTGTTGGCGCAGGTGTAGAGGTGGTCGCCGTAGACGATCGGCGTCGGCATGTAGGGACCGCCGCGCTTCTTGCTCCAGGCGACCGCCTCGGTCGCCTCCTTGCCCTCGGGGAGCGTGATGTCGCCGCTCGCCGCGCCCAGGCGGATGGCATAGATCGGCTGGATCGGGGCATAGCCCGAGGTGACGTAGGCCAGGCCATGCGCGGAGATCGGGGTCGGGGTGACGATCTCCGAGTTGCCGGCGAGGCGCCACAGCTCTTTGCCGGTCAGCGGATCGTAGCCGCGGACGTGCTTGGTGGCGTTGGTCACCAATTCGGCGCGCTTCCCGCTCTCGAAAATCGAGGGCGTCGCCCACGAGGGGATCTCGTCCCGCTCGGTGCGCCAGACCTGGCGGCCGTCGGCAAGATCGTAGGCGGCGATGAACGAGCCCTTCTGCAGGTCGGCCTGCACGATCACCAGGTTCTTGTAAATGATCGGCGAGGCGCCGTACTCCCACTGATAGGAGGGATCGTAGAACCAGCCGGCGTCGAGCACCCCGAGATCCTTCTTCCACTTGAGCGTGCCGTCGGCCTTGTAGCAGTAGAGGCCGGCGGAGCCGAAGAGGGCGACGACGTGCTCGCCGTCGGTCGCCGGGGTCGAGTTGGCGTGCGTCGCCTTCATGTGCCGCTTGACCTGCGGCACGCCCGAGTGCGCCACCCGCTCCCACAGTACCTTGCCGGTCTTGCGGTCGAGGGCGAAGACGCGCCAACTGTGCTCGGCCTTGCTCTCGACCGAATCGACGTCGCCGTAGAGCCCGTGGCGGAACGTCGGGTTCGCCTCGGTCGACACGGCCGTGGTGATGAAGACCCTGTCGCCCCAGACCACAGGGCTCGAGTGGGCCAGGCCCGGGATCGGGGTCTTCCAGAGGACGTTCGTGCCGGTTTCGGCGTTCCAGGCGGTGGGCGCCGGGCCCTCCCCCACGCCCGAGGCCTGGGGGCCGCGGAACGAGGGCCAGGAGGGGACCGCTCCTGCGGCGGCAGGCAGCAGGCAAAGGAGGAGAGCGGCGAGCAGCGGTCGGATGCAGTAGTTCCTCATGGCGTCTCCCTCTTCTTGAGCGGCATCAATCTTCCCTGCTGGTCGACGTTCATGCCGCGGACCTTCCCCTCCTCAACCTGAAACATGACCTTGACGCCCGGGGCCTCCACGACCCGGAAGGTCAGCGGGTCGATCGCGGCGAGAGTGAGGTTTTCGCCGTCGGTGGTCACCCCCAGCTTGCCCTCCTTGAGCGCAACCGTCAGGCTGAAGCTCTCGGCATCATAGGTGCCTTCGTAGGTCTTGAGGATGGCGGGGTCGACGGCCACCGCCACCGGCGGCTTGGCGCCCGCCGTTTCAAGGAGCGCGACGACTTCGGCCTGCTTGCGCTGGGAGGCGGTCGCCAAGGCTTCGCTCAGCGTCTCGGGACCGACCTTGCCACGCTCGAGGACCACCTTCACGATGGCGACATTGCCTTCGCCGGCAGCCGCCGTCAGCGCTTCGGCCTCGCCCTCGGCGCCCTTGGCGAGCAGCGCCCTTACGATCTCGGCGTGCCCCTTTTGGACCGCCCAGCTCAGCGGCGCGGAGTTGTAGAAGCGGTCCTTGACGTTGGGATCGGCCCCACGCTCCAAGAGGAGCTCCACGACCGCGGTATGCCCCTTGTCGGTGGCGAACGCGAGAGCGGTGCCGCCGTAGGCGTTGGCGGCGTTGACGTCCACACCGGCGGCCAGGAGCTCCTTGACCTTCGCCAGGTCGCCGGCGCTCGCGGCGCGCCGCAGCGCGTCGCCAGGATCCTCCGCCGCGGCCACGGGGTGGGGCACGGCGAGCACAAGAGAGAGGGCGAGGCAGAGCCCCGCCGCGGCAAGCTTCGGCATGATCGCCTCCTTCGTCCTCTTCGTCATACGAGCTTCCCCGGCCCAATGTTTCGATCCTCACCATGCTACACGCCTGACGCGCTCGACTGCCACGCTGCTCCCAGCATGCGGCCATGGGTTCGTAGAAGCATACATTGGCACGTATCTTTCAATAGATCCAGGTGGGGACGACGCCAGGGAGCGTCCCCTCCCGGACCGTCGGGAAATGTGGACGGGCACGGTAGCGGTAACGCCGTGCAACAAGTAAGAGGAGATAGCATCATGAAAACCTGGAAACTGACACTGGCACTTCTGCTCAGCATCGCGGCCTCCCCGGCTGCGTTCTCATTCCAGGAGCCGGTGAACCAGCAGGCTCCGGTCTGTAACCCCTTCTGCGTCACGAGCCAGTGCAGCAGCCACAGCGATTGCACGGCGGAGCCCAAGGGCCGCTGCAACTTCGCCTGCCCTCAGACTGGTTGCTGCGTCTACAACTAAAAACCGCCCCCCTCGAGCTCCCCGGTCCGCCCGGGGAGCTCTTCTTCGATAAAAAAACCTCAGAATCGAACGAAACATTCATGGCTCTTGCGCCAGCAGCCATGCAAGCATCTTGCAGGTATCCGGTGGCGCTGAAAAGATTTCAATTCTTGCTTCTCCGAGTCCCGCTGGCGGCAGGCTCCGGCGAAGTGAGCGGGGCAGCCGCCGCTTTCGTGAGCGCCCGGATCGCTCGATCGATCTGTTGATCGGCCCCCCCTCCTTGCTGGCTCGGGAGCTTTGTGATCACCGCGAGATCCTCGATCAACTGACGGCAGTCTTCCGCCTGCGCCAGATCGATCGGGTGACGATCGCTGATTGGAGATGGGATGTCTCCTTGCTGGGCTCCCTTCGCCAACAAGGGCAGCGTCGCGACCTTCTGCCCCCACGAGGAGCCGAGCTCGAACAGGACGTAGCTCGATTCAGCGGTATCAGGCGTCAGAATCCCCAGCACGGCTTTGGCGCGAGTAATCTCGGCCTGGAGCCGGTCCGGCGTGCGCTCCCCGGCCGGCAACCTGTACGGATGAACGGACGTGCAGCGGATGTCTCGCTTCTCCACATGGAACGCCGCCTCCAAGACCTTGACCAGCGCCTTGACAAGCTCCTTGTCCTTGTGCCGGTGGCTGATGAAGATGCGCGGCGTTTCACCCCGGATGCGCTCGAAGTGCGCGCGGATCGCGCCGTCGATAGCTACGGAGGTCTCTTCAATCCCCTCTGGTGTCCGATTCTTCATCGATATACAGTAGATGTCCTGAATGAAGTAGGGGACCTCCAGGCCATCCACCAGAACAGGCGCCACGAAGAACGGCCGGGCCATCTTGACGGCTCGCGCTGCACCGATCTCCGAAATGACGTAAGGGGACTGCAGGGCCTTTTCTGTGAGCAGCACCACGATTCCATCGGCTGTATAGAGAGCTTCGATCAGCTCCTTTCTCCAATCATCGCCGACCAGCAACTCCGTCACGTCGAACTTCGCCTCGTGGCCCTTGCTCTTCAGGCAGGCCTGCAGCTTCTCGGCAAGATCCCTGTCGTCGGACTGATAGGAAAGAAAGATCGTGGCCATCAGAACCTCGTGATTTTCGCGTTTCTGCCACGGATCATCCTAGCACCGCCCGGCACCCGAGGTCAGGCGCTACAGCTTCACCGCCGCGGCCCTGCGCTGGAGCTGGAGCACGTGGGCGTCCGGGTCCACCACCAAGCGCTCGGGCTCGAAGCGGCAGCGGATTCGGACCTCCTTCTCCTCGCCGGCCCCGAGGACGACCGTCACCCGGGCATCCCGATACGCTGAAGAAATCCCACCCTTGTCGTCGAAGCGCTGTCCTTGGGTAGCCGCGACCTCCACGGGCATGCGGCCGGTGCCGGCGTTGGCGATCCGGGCCGTCACCTCCCACTCACCGTTCCCGAGGTGGCGTCTGCCCTTCTCTTCGATCCGGTATTCCGGGATGGTCAGGCTATAGAACCATTGCCGCACGAAGTCGTCGAAGGCCCGCGGATCGGGCGCGTAGGGGCGCATGGCGGCCACGAAGTCCTGGATGACCGGGTAATCGGGTCCTCCGTGCCAGGTGGCGATGAAGTTGCGGGCTCCGCTGAGGAACCTCTCCCGGCCCATGTGCTGGAGGAGCATCCAGAAGACCCAGCCCCCCTTGTCGTAGACCACGGTCGAGTCCCCGGGCCGGCCCTCGGTGTCCAGGGTCTCGGCGAGCGGTTTTTCCGTGCTCGGCTGGCGGAATTCGCCGTACTGGGCCTCGATCTGGGTGGCGAAGTCGAGGCGCGCCTGAAGGCCCCGCATCTGCTCCAGGAGCATGAGCGTCGCGAAATTGGCCGCGCCCTCGGCCAGGACGACCCCTCCAGGTCCTTCCCCCGGCGCCAGGATGTGCCCCCACCACTGGTGCGCCGCCTCGTGGGCGGCCACGGTGAAGGCCATGTCCGAGCCGTCCATCGGCCGGGCGAGGAAGCCCACGCCCTCCGAGAAGAAGATGTTGGTGGCGTTGCCCCGGCCGTAATTGGCGTAGGCCGGGAACTCGTTGAGCCTCAGCTCCTTCCACGGATAAGGCCCGTACCAGGCGGCGTACCAGCGGCGGGCGCCGTTGAGCGCTTCGAGCAGGCTGTCCACATTGTACGGATGGCCGGGATGGTAGAACACGGCCGTGCCCGGACCCCGCTTGACCGCCCAGCGGCCCGCGGCCACGTTGAAGACGCGCAGCGGATAGTCGCTCTCCCAGACCACGGTCCGCCGGCCGTCCCGCTCCGTGGCGCCCACCAGCACGCCCGTGGAATTGACCGTGTACTCGGCCGGCGCGGTAATGGTGAGGCGCTGGGCGAAGGCCGAGCGGTCGATGCTGGAGTCGGTCACCCCCTCATGGAAGCGCGGCGGGTAGATCCGCGGCTCGGAATCGTTCTCCTCGTCCACGCCGATCCCGGGATCGAAGCGGACGACCGGCACGAACTCCGGGTTGCGGCCGGTGACGATCACCCCCGAAGGAAGGATGAACTCGCCCAGCGGCACCTCGCCGCCGTTGCGCGAGACGCCCGGCAGCAAGGTCCCGTGATAGCGGAACCCCAGGCGGACCGAAGCGCCGGGAGCGAGCGGCCGGGGCAGGCGGAACACGTAGAGGCCCGAGCGGTCCTCCGGCGTCCAGGGCCGGCCGTTCAAGGTCCAGGAGAGATCCCGCCAAGCCGTGCCGCCGGTGACCGGGAGCCAGTGGAGAGGCTTGTCCTTGCGGTTTTGAAGGTCATAGAAGCCGCTCACCCGGAAGGCGCGGTCCGCGGGCTCCAGGTCCAGGTCCATCTCCACCCGGGTGACGTAGGGGAGGGGCTCGTGGAGCCAGGTGGCCACGTTCTTCCGCCAGTACTCCTCGCGCCTCTTCTCCACCGCGCCTCCCTGGAAACCCTGGTGGACCGCAGTCCAGAGCGCGAAGCCCAGGACCACGGGCGGCAGGGCCAGGGCGGCGCCGGCGAGCGCGACCCGCCGGCGCTCGGCCGGCCGGAACAGGGGGTGCAGGCGGTCGCGCTCCCGGCGGGCGAAGAAGCGGACGGCCACCCAGGCGAAGAAGGCCGCCAGAGAGAGGGCCAGGAGGCGGTTCAACACCAGGGCCGTCCGGTCGACGTCGAAGCCGCCTCCATCGCTCATGTCGGTCCAGACGACGGCGTTGATCAGCGGCCAATTCCCCACCCAGTTCACGTCGTTCCGCATGAAGAGGACGAGGGTGACGACGAGCGCCGCGAAGCTCACGCCGTAGGCGGCGTAGCGGCTGCGGGTAACGGCCAGGGCCGCCGCCACGAAGGCGATCCAGAGGATCAGCGTCGGAGTGAGCAGGAGCCCCCAGATCACGAGGAAGGGCCGGAGCTCCATGGCGACCACGCCCTGGCCCGCGATCGACAGGGCCGCCACGAGCACGCCCCCGGCCAGCGCCACAGCCAGCACGACGACGTTCGCCAGGAGCTTGCCGAGGACGAGCGATCCCGTGGGCGCGGGCGCCGAGTATGCGAGAGGGGCCACTCCCGCCGTCCTCTCCCGCTCCAGGGACTCCACCGTGTAGAAGAGGAACAGGAGCCCCAGAGCGGGGGTCAGGAAGGTCAGCCCTGCGATCGCCGCCGAGCCCGGCGTGAGCAGGAGCGGGCTGTAGAGATAGCCGTAGGACTCCTGGAACAGCACATAGAGGAACAGCAGGATCGCCGGAATGAAGACATAGAGGCCCGGCTGGCTCCGCAGTTCCGCAAGCTCGAACCGGGCGACCGCCAGGATTGCGGCCAGCCGTCCCGGCGGACGCGACGTCATGGCGAGCGAAGCCAGAGGAGCCTGGACAGGCTCAGGATCCTGAACGCTCACCGCCTCCGGACGCTGGCCCCGGCGCCGCGGGCTCGCAAAGCGCCGCCGCGAAAGATCCACCAGGAGCAGGCCCAGCACGCAGAAACCTAACCGGCTGAGGAGGAAGGGGACGTCGTACTCCACCGGGCGGGTGTTGTAGAAGGCGATGCCCCGGTCCACGAAGAGCCAGCTCTCCTTGAGCCACCGGAAGCCCGAAGGGTCGATGTGGCGCAGGACCGTAGACACCGCCGGATCGAGGTCCGGAGGGAACCAGCGCCAGAACAGGTTCTGGCAGAGGAGGGTCGCGAAGATCGGCAGCAGGAATACCAGGATCGGCCGGCCGGTGAAGCGCCCGATGGCGAACGCCGCTCCGGCCGCGAACAGCACCGCCGGCACCAGGAACACCAGAAAGGGCCGCAGATAGTTGACGAGGTGGAACGGCCCGTAGATGTCCGGCTTCCCGACGCTCGGCAGGAAGTGGCTCAACACGCCCGTGCTCACGGGGAGCACGGCCACCGCGGCCAGCGAGGCCAGCAGAGCGGCCAGGAACTTGCCCCACACGTACTCGCCCTGCGTCAAAGGCGTCGAGCGCAGGAGCTCTCCCACCTTCTGCTCCGCGTCGCGGATCAACGGCATGCCCGCGGCCACGGCCACGAAGAAGGCGATGATGAAGTAGCCGATCAGGGCGAAGACGTAGGCGATCTGGAACTCGGAATCCACCCAGGCCTTGCTGCCGCCCAGCGAGGTGTCGATGGACCGGAACAGCCAGTCCCCCTCCGACATCATGAGCCCGTTCCAGGCCATGAGGAGCGCCCAGATCCAGAACAGGGGACGGCGCAGGCTCTCCCCGAGGTCGAGGCCGGCCACCAGCCAAAGCCGGTGGAGGCTGCCCCCCTCGCGCCTCGCGGCGGCCGGACGTGCGTCTGCGGATGATGCTTCCATGGTGCTCCTCCCTCCGCGTTCTACGCGCGGAGCACCGCCCGCGTTTCAACCGCGGCCTCACCCCGCCGGCCGCCGCCGAACTGGACTATTCGTAGGACGCACTTCTGGTCCGCTCAGCGTCGGCCGGATAAGCAGCGAGGCCAAGGCGGCGGCGGGCGGTCGCCGACCAAGACCTTTGAGGTGGGTACGTTCGGACCCCTGAGAGAAGGGGAGCCCGCGGAGGCCCCGGAAGCCTCCGCGGGATGCCGTCCGGCTAGGCAGGCAACATCAGCCGGCCGGGGTGGGGGTCGTGGAGGGCGCCGCCGTGTCCTGCGCGGCGTCCTTCGTGGCGGTTTCCGGAGTCGCGGCACGGCGGCGGCCCGGCTTACGCGGGTTGATTCCGTAAGCGAGCAGGCTCTCGTTGGTGAACCCGAGCCTGCCCTGGATTTGGGCGGCGATGCGGCTGCGCAACGACTGTCCGCGCCGCTCCGCGTCCTGCCGCAGGTGGGTGATCTCCTGGAGGCGAGCCTTGAGCGCCTGTTGCTGGCTGTCGAGCTCCTTGAGCTCGGCGATCACCAGGTCGAGGCTCTCCGAATCGCCTTTGAGGTGGGGCATCTCTTCGAGCTGCGGTTTGAGCGTCGAGCTCAGCAGCTCACAGTAGGCAACGGTCTTTTGATACGAAAGTCCAGGCATACAGCGTTCTCCTTGAAAGCTCCGGGACCTGGATCGGCACCGGAGGACAGACTCAGTCCGCGTCAGAGTCTTGCAAAATCCTCAGTTCACCTCCGGAGGATGAATCAGAGGTTTGACAGAGGCTCCCGCGTCCATAAAATGAAAAATACGACGCCTAGCTGAGGATGTCAATAGGCTTCGAGAGAGAATTTTTCAGTTCATGACTGCGCTGGACCGTCTTCCAGTCTGCCCGAGGAGCTTTGAAAAGACTCGGGGCAGCTTCAGAACGGGCTCCGGCGCTGTTTTGGCCGGCAGAGGCAGTTTCAAAACGCGTCCGACGCCGTCCATGGCTGCCAGGGAGAGAGTCAGAACGGTTCCGGCACTTCCCCTGCCTGTTTCGATGGCGCCTGAACGATTTCGATACTTCCCTGGCCGGCTGGAGACAGCGCCCGAAGCGTTTGAAACAGCGCCGGAAGCGTTTGAAACAGCGTCAAAAGCGTTTTGGGAGCCGCTGCGCCAGGAATTTGCGTGCCCGGAACGGATTTGGGCCGGGTGCCTCCCTTTTCGGCGCCGCCGGAGCGGGAACAGCCGGCCGGGTGCGCCATCAGACCGGCACAGCAGTGGCTGCAGTGGAGGCCGAGGCGCAGGCCGTGTCGCCAAGCCGTGCCGGCAGCGCCGAGACGCCGAAGAAGGCTCGTTGGGAAGCTCGCTCGGAAACCATGCGTCGTGGCTCAGCGCTGGTCGTATTCGTCGTGGCGGCGCCACCAGACGCCCGTCTCGTTGCGCCCCTTGGGGGCGCGGTCGAGCCACTGGTACATGCCCCAGAGGCTGTCCAATCCGCGCGTATAGGTGGAGTAGGTGTGGTAGACGACGCCGTCCTCGAGCACGAACGCGCTCATGCCCGGCCTTTCGCGGGTATACGTGGCCTTGTCGGTTCCGGACATGGCAGCGAACAGAGCGGCCCCGTCGGGTGTCGAGCGCGAGGGTATCTCGGCGAGAGGCCTCTCGCGCCGGTAGTTGTATTCGATGCCTTCGTCGCGCTGTTGCTCCTCGGTGAACCCGACGCTGAAGTCGAAGTTGAAGTCGCTGCCGAACGAGGATGCCCACGGAAACGTCCACCCCATCCGCCGCTTGTACGCCTGCAGCTTCGCGAGAGGCGCCCGCGACACCGCCGACAGCGTGACGTCATGGTTGGCCAGGTGGACGACGAGGCCGTCGAACCCGTCCGCGATCGCCGAGCAGGACGGACATCCCGCCGTGTAGTCGGGCCCGAACATGAAGTGGTAGACGAGGAGCTGCGAGCGCCCTCGGAAGAGGTCTGCCAGCGAGGCGCTCCCCTCGTCGGTCTCGAATCGATACTCGTTGTCGATGCGAACCCACGGCAGCTCCTGCCGCCGCCGCGCCAGCTCGTCGCTGCGCCGCGTGAGCTCCTTCTCCACCTCGAGCAGCTCGAGCCGCGCTGCGAGCCACTCTTCACGTGTCCCGGTCCTGTGCGTCGTCATCGTTCTTCTCTCCTTGGGATATCTTTTGTCGTCGTGGCCTTCTCGGCCCGACGCGCGTGTGTTGCTCGTGAGATACTTTAGCGCCGGATATCGAACGGTGGGAGTGACAAGTGTGGCGGGATTCCGATGGACTCTCTGATCACGGCCGCGGCGCGTGCGCTCGCGGCAGGTGATCCCCTCGGCGCATTGAACCGGGTCGCCCTGCGCGACGACGCTCCTGCTCTCGCGCTGCGAGGCATCGCGATGGCGCAGCTCGGCGAGTTCGTTCGAGCGAAGCTTCTCCTGCGGCGTGCTGCGCGTGCTTTCGGTCCGAAAGAGGCCGTGGCCCGCGCGAGGTGCGTCGTCGCCGAGGCCGAGATCGCGCTCGTCTCGCGCGACTTGACTTGGCCTGCGAAGGCGCTCGATGCAGCGCGGGCGACGCTCGAGGAGCACGGCGACCGGGTGAACGCCGCGCACGCTCGGTATCTCGAGGTCCGGCGCCTCGTCCTGATCGGGCGCCTCGACGAGGCCGAAAGCAGGCTCGCCGAGCTCGACCCCGCGCCCTTTCCTCCGGCGTCGAGGGCCGCCCACGAGCTGGGGGTCGCGGAGGTCGCGATGCGGCGTCTCCGGACGAAGGCGGCGCGCGCGGCGCGCGCTCGGGCCGAGCGCGCCGCGCGCCACGCAGGCATCCCTGCGCTGACGGCGGAGGTCGAAAGTGCATCCCTCGTCCTGAGCACGCCCGCGGCGCGCCTGATTGCGCGTGGCGAGGAGCGACTCGTCCTGCTCGAGGAGGTCGAAGCGTTGCTGGCGTCGAAAGCATTCGTCGTGGACGCGTGCCGTCACGTCGTGCGTGACGCACACACGGTGGTCTCGCTCGCAAGGCGTCCGGTGCTGTTCGCGCTCGCACGCGCGCTGGGCGAAGCGTGGCCGGGAGATGTAGCGAGGGACACGCTCGTTGCACGGGCATTCGGAGCGAAGCGTGCCGATGAATCAGCGGCCGAAATCGTCCGTGAGTATGGACCCTTTCCGGGTGTCGACCGCGTGCATGGGGTCACGTATGACGATCAGCACGTCTGGTTTGCCGCCGGGGACAAGCTGAACGCCTTCGATCCGGCGAGCGGGAAGATGCTGCGCTCGATGGATGTCGCCGCACATGCAGGAACGGCCTTCGACGGCCAGCACCTGTTTCAGATCGCCGAGGATCGCATCCAGAAGATCGATCCGACAACCGGCCGTGTGCTCGCCACGATCCCGGCGCCCGGCGGCGGCGGTGACTCGGGGCTCGCGTGGGCCGAAGGGACGCTCTGGGTGGGGCAGTATCGGGACCGGAAGATCCATCAAGTCGATCCCCAGACAGGGACGATTCTCCGCACCATCGAATCCAACCGCTTCGTCACCGGGGTCACCTGGATCGACGGAGAGCTCTGGCACGGCACCTGGGAAGGTGACGATAGCTATTTGAGGCGAATCGATCCTCGAACGGGAGAGGCCCTGGAGAGGCTCGAGATGCCGCCCGGAACGGGCGTTTCGGGGCTCGAGTCCGATGGCGGCGATCGGTTCTTCTGCGGAGGCGGAAGCAGCGGGAAGGTGAGAACCGTCCGCCGGCCCAAGCGAGGCTCCAACCGCGCCGGTTAAGATGTAGGACGGAAAGGAGGATCTCCGATGCGTTTCACGGCCTCTTCACTTCTCCTCGCCTGGACTCTGCTCGCTCCACCGGCCATCCTCGGTGCGGCCCTGCCGGCGGACGGCGGCGATCCCGGCAAGGCGTACCGCGCCTGTCTCGACGCGATCGCGAAGCCGGACAAGGCCGGCATCATTGCTCTCTGCTTCCCCGAAGGCGATCCCTGGCTGGAGAAGACCAATCTCGACTACTTCACCCCCGAGACCTTCGCCCTCGAGGTGCGGCAACTGCGCCCCGAGTTTCGGCTTGCCGATGTCGTCATCTCAGGCGGGCAGGTCGACGGCGACAAAGCGGATCTGCGAGTCGCCGGTCAGATGACGGTACCGCGTCTCGAGCCCACGGGCGAGATCATCGAAGCCACCCGCTATCCCGTGAAGGGGACCGTCTCCCTGGTCCGCTCCTCCAGCGGCTGGCGTCCCGCGGACAGCGCGCTCGACCGGCCTTTCGAATAAGGACAGAGTAAAAGCAGGTACATGCCTTCGACCAGGACCGGCCAGACGCTGACCAGCCGATCCTCGATCCTCTCGAGAGCTCGCACGAAATCTGCCTGCAGAGGCTTGCTTCAAGGTGCGCACGGCGGTACTCTCACCATTGCTACTGAACGGAGTTACCCATGCCACTGCGCAAGACCGGCATAGCCATCCCCGAGGACCTTCTCTCAGCCGTCGATCGGGCCGCACGCGCGCGCCGCGAGTCCAGGAACCGGTTCGTTACACGTGTGCTCCAAGAGGCTGTTCGCGCCCGTCGTGATGCCGAAGTCACGGAGCGCCTGAATGCGCTTTTCGCCGACTCCGAGTTGGTCCGGGAGCAAACTCGCGCAGCGAGCGAGTTGGATGCTGCCGGAACCGATTGGAGCGACGAGCGTTGGTGATCCGTCAGGGAGAGTTGTACTGGTTGCACTTCGGCGCACCCGAGGGCTCGGCGCCGGCAGGGCGCCGACCTGCCTTGGTGGTGCAGCATGACCGGTTCAACCGAAGCGCGATCTCTACCACCGTCGTGGCAGCGGTGACGTCCAATCTCCGGCTTGCGGCGATGCCCGGGAATGTCCGCCTCCGCCGCGGCGAGGCCGGGCTCCCGCATCCCAGCGTCGTCAACATCTCTCAGCTTCGCACCATTGATCGGAGCCGACTTGGCGAGCGAATCGGCGTGCTCGCGGCAGCGAGAATGCGTGAAGTTCTCGCGCTTCTGTTCGGAACCGACAGTGTAGCCGAGTCGGATCTCTGACCCTCCCTGGCGGCACCCCAGGCTCGCTCACAGCCCACTTGCCGCAAGGGTACGCCGTCAACGCAACGTAACCGTCGGATTGCGGACGAAGCGGGCGCGGTAGGGCAGGCGGTCGTTGAGGGCGATGAGGAGGCGGAACAGGCGCGGCTTCTGGATCCAGAACAGCTTCCAGCGCAGGCGCAGGCTGCGGCGGCGCTGGCGCGCGAAGTGGTTGACCGTCTCCAGCGCGAGCCGCGCCCCTTCCCAGTCGCGCGCCGAGCAGGCGCGCACGTAGTCGTCGAGCGAGGTGAAGAAAAGCGCGGCGCGATCGCGTCCGGCAGGTAGTAGCGCAGCATGCGCGGATCGTCGGGGAGCATCGCCTCGAGCTTCGCCGCATAGCGCAGGCGGCTGTCGATGAAGCGGCGCGACGTCG
Source organism: Thermoanaerobaculia bacterium (assembly GCA_036380715.1). Classification (GTDB taxonomy): domain Bacteria; phylum Acidobacteriota; class Thermoanaerobaculia; order Multivoradales; family UBA5704; genus UBA5704. The sequence goes on from DASVEF010000374.1 coordinate 24,347, forward strand.
ACGAGCCGTTCGAATGGATGCGGAAGCGCACCAGAGAGCGGTCCATGAAGACGTGCTCCCAGCCCATGCGAAAGAAGCGGACGAACAGGTCGTCGTCCTCGTAGCCGCTGAGCGCCTCGTCGAAGCCGCCCGCCTGTTCCCGCCAGGGTGCCGCCAGGGTGCCAGCCGCTTCGCCGCAGCCTGCCAGCCTGCCGCCGCCGGGGTACCAGCCTCTTCGCCGCAGGCTCGCCCGATGCCTTATCCTCCACCCCAGCACCATTTCCCCATTTTCCCCAGATCATGCCCCTCGGCTGCACCGCAGGATCACTGTCTTGTCTGTACCCGCTGTGGCGAGCATCCTGCCATCAGGTGAGAAGGCGATCGAATGAACAACGCCTGTATGACCCTGGAGAGCGGTGAGCCCCTGGCGCGTCATCGCATTCCAAAGCTTGACCGTAGTATCGCCACTCGCCTCCGCGAGCGTCTTTCCGTCTGGCGAGAACGTGACGGAGGTGACACCGACAGAGTGAGCCTTCAGCGTAGCGAGCTCCTGGTGTGTGCCCGTGTCCCAAAGCTTGATCGTCTTGTCGGCACTCGCCGAAGCGAGCGTCTTTCCGTCCGGCGAGAAGGCTACGGATAGAACATGGTCCGAGTGCCCCTTCAACGTCGCGGGCTCTCGGTCTGCGCTCGTACCCCAAAGCTTGATCGTCTTGTCAAGGCTTGCCGATGCAAGCATCTTTCCGTCCGGTGAGAAGGCGACGGAATGGACCACCGCCGAATGCCCCCTGAACGGGTCGATCTCTCGGTATGTGCTCATGGCCCACAGCCTGATCTTCTCGTCACCGCCTGCGGACGCGAGCATTCTTCCGTCCGGCGAGAAGGCGACCGAATAAACAACACTCGATAGATCATCGAGGGTAGCGATCTCTCGGTGTGTGCTCGTGTCCCAGAGCCTGATCGTCTTATCACCGCCCCCGGAGGCGAGCGTCCTTCCGTCCGGCGAAAACGCCACAGAAAAAACGACGTTCGTATGCCCCCTGAGTGTGGCGAGTTCTCGATGCGTTCTCGTGTCCCACACCTTGATCGTCTGGTCCAGACTCGCCGAAGCTAGCGTCCTGCCATCGGGCGAGAATGCCACCGAGAAGATGTCGCCTGTGTGGCCGCTCAGTATGGCTCTCTCCGGACACCTGTGTGCTTCCCATAGCTTGATGGCCCTGTCGGAGCTTGCCGAGGCGAGCGTCCTTCCATCCGGCAAGAAGGTAATGGAGAGAACATCACCTGTATGGCCCTTGAGCGTAGAAAGCTCCTTGCGGGTTTCCATATCCCACAGCTTGATGGAGTGATCATCATAGACCGAGACAGTCATGTCGCCGCTCGCGGAGGCGAGGATCTTTCCATCCGGTGAGAAAGCGATCGAGCTGATGCTGTCCATGTGCCCGCTCAGGGTGGCGAACTCCTGGTGCATGCCCGTATCCCACAGCTTGACTGTCTTGTCACTACTCCCCGAAGCAAGCGTCTTTCCGTCCGGCGAGAACACCACCGAGTAGATATCGCCCGTGTGCCCGTTCAATGTAGCGAGTTCTCTGTGTGTGCCCATGTCCCAGAGCTTGATGCTCCTGATCTCTCCGTCCTCACTCTGCGAGATCGACCTGTCACCGCTTCCGGAAGCAAGAGTTTTTCCATCCGGCGAGAAGGCGATCGAGCCGACGCTTCTCATGTGCCCGCTCAACGTGACGATTTCCTTGAGCGTGCTTGGGTCCCACAGCTTGATCATCTGGTCAGAGCTGGCTGAGGCGAGAGTCTTTCCGTCTGGCGAGAACGCTACCGAGAGAACAAAATCCGTGTGCCCATCCAACCTGGCGAGTTCCTGGTACATGACCGCGTCCCACAATCGGATGGACCTGTCTCCACTCCCCGAAGCAAGAGTCTTTCCATCCGGCGAAAACGCGACCGAATAGATATCGCCAGTGTGCCCGACCAACGTAGCAAGCTCCCGATATGTCCTCAGATCCCACAGCTTGATCGATTTGTCACGGCTCGATGAAGCCAGCGTCCTCCCATCCGGCGACACCGCGACCCAATAGACGGCTTCTGTGTGCCCTGCAAGGCTGGCTTTGTCTCCATGATAAATGCCCCACAAGTAGAACCATTCGAATCCTCGCAGTTCAGGGTCCGGCCCGGTCGATGACAGCCATGAGTAGAACTGTTCCATCCAGCCCTGGCCAGACTCCAGACCGTTCGATGGTCGCGGCAGGTAGAATTCGAGCAATTCTCTGATCGTGCCGACGTCCCTTCTTTCAGTCGCCTGGAATGCGGCGTTCATGTTGGCCGCGTAAAGGAGCTGCTGGTTCCTCCTCAACTCGCTACGGGCACGTTCCTCCTGTTTGATGGCCTGGTTGAGGGAAAGCAGGGCGATCGACAGCAGAGCGGACAGGACAATCACGCTCAGGGTAAGCACTCTTATTTTTATCTTGCGGGCACGGGCCTGCCTTTTCTTCTCTCGCTGCTCCACCTCGCTGCGGCTGATACCGTAGATTTCCGCGAGCGTGGCGTACCAGGCATCAGCGAAGGCTCCCCTGTCGATTCGATTGCTTCGCGGATCGAAGGTCGAGTAATTAGCCGCCAGTGGCATACTCAGCGCCTCACAGAGCGCATCAGGGAAAGCCATCTCCTCTTTCTGTCCTGGCCTTGCCTCATTGTTCGGTATGCCAGACAACAGGATGGGTATGACGTGATCAGCGCCTCTCGCTTTCACGAACCGCCGAATCTCGTCGTTGACATACTGACTCTTGTGCGCTGCGGGTGAGCAAATGACAATCAGCTTCGTCGAATCCTCTAGGTACTTATCGAGCTTCTTATGGTACCCACCGACAGTGAAATCACCCTTGTCACGGAAGATGTCGAGATGACGTTGTGGTACAGCGAGGTCCTTTGGCGGCCGATAGCTCTCCAAAGCCTGTTCCAGCTTGCTCGCGAATGCCTCGTCTTTCCGCGAGTAGCTGATGAACGCGTCGTGCATGTGATCCGGCTCGACAGTCGGAGGCTGCATTGTAGAGGAGATAGGCCGCTTAGCTAGAATCCACCCCTGCGCATTAATTTTCTGGATCGACAATGCCGTTCACAAAAGCCTCGGTTCTCTCATTTCTCCTCATAACGCACCGCAATAGGGTAACCTTCGCTGCAGAAATGAAGCCTGCCAACGTCAGCGCAACGTAACCGTCGGGTTCCTGACGAACCGCGCCCTGTAGGGCAACCGATCGTTGAGGGCGATGAGGAGACGGAACAGGCGCGGCTTCTGGATCCAGAACAGCTTCCAGCGCAGGCCCAGACTGCGGCGGCGCTGGCGCGCGAAGTGGTTGACCGTCTCCAGCGCGAGCCGCGCCCCTTCCCAGTCGCGCGCCGAGCAGGCGCGCACGTAGTCGTCGAGCGAGGTGAAGAAAAAGCGTGGCGCGATTGCGTCCGGCAGGTAGTAGCGCAACATGCGCGGATCGTCGGGGAGCATCGCCTCCAGCTTCGCCGCATAGCGCAGGCGGCTGTCGATGAAACGGCGCGACGTCGACGAGCCGTTCGAATGGATGCGGAAGCGCACCAGCGGGCGGTCCATGAAGACGTGCTCCCAGCCCATGCGGAAGAAGCGGACGAACAGGTCGTCGTCCTCGTAGCCGCTGAGCGCCTCGTCGAAGCCGCCCGCCTGTTCGAACGCGGCGCGCCGCACCACGCTCGCCGATGGAAGGACCATGAGATCGGCGGCCACGCACTCGAAAATCGAGCGCTTGGGATGCCTCACGCCCTGCGCGCGCAGGAACGCCCGCGTCACGAGGTTGCCGTGGAAGTCCATCTCGTCGAAGTCGCAGTAGGACCAGCCCACGCCGGCGTCGGCGGCGAGCGGCGCGACGAGCATTTCGAGATGTTGCGGATGCCAGTGGTCGTCCTGGTCGAGGAAGGCCAGGTACTCCCCCTCCGCGTGGCGCGCCGCGAGGTTGCGCGCCGCCGACTGTCCGGCGTTGGCCTGCCGCAGCACGCGGATCGGGAACGGCGCCGGCGGCAGCCCCTCGAGCTCGGCGAGCGAGCTGTCCGTGGAGCCGTCGTCCACCACGATCAGCTCGCAAGGAGGCAGCGACTGCGCCAGCACGCTGCGCACCGCTTCACGCAGGAAGCGGCGGCCGTTGAAGACCGGAAGGATGGCGGTGACGCGGGACATCAGGAAGGCCCTCCCGGGCTCGCCGGGCGCAGGCCCGAGAGCGGATACTGCCGCGACCGCGTCTCGCTCTCCCCCGCTCCCATCGGCCACGCCACGGCGCCGGGCTGGAGGTCCTCCACCTTGCGGGCGAGGATCTCGGCCATGGCGAAGGCCGGGACGGTCGGCATGTCGAGAAATTTCTCGCGCCACTGCGGGCTGGGAATGATCGCCGCCGGTCCGGAGTCGCGGGCCTCCAGGACCTCGAAGCCGCTCGCCGGTCCGAACAGCACGCGCAGCCCCTCGGCCGAGATGCGCCAGAAGTCGTTCGGCTGCGCGTGGGCCGGCCAGGCTCCCGGCGCCTCGTGATAGACGAGGCCGCCGGGCTTGAGGACCCGGTTGACCTCGGCGGCCAGCAGCCAGGGCGCCTGGAGATGCTCCAGGACTGACGCGGAGAGCACGGCGTCCACCGAGCGCTCGCGCAGGAACCGGCTCAGGCCGTGAGCGTCCCCCACCAGGTCGACGTTGAGGCCGGGATGGATGTCGAGCCCGATCACGCGTCCGCGCCACAGGCGGCGCGGCGGCATCGCTTCCACTCCCTTCGGGGTGCGCGCCCCGATCTGGAGCAAGGAGCCGCCGCGGGCGTTGGCGAGGTCGGCGAAGCGGCGCAGCATCGGCGAGATCTCCCCTTCTCCCTCGGGCTCGACGGGCCAGGCCGGAAGCGGGCCTTCCGGCAGAGGGAGCGGAAAGCTCGTCTCGCCGCCGTCGGTCTCCAGCGTCAAGGTCACCGGATGGCCGGGAGGACAGGCGAGGTAGACGGCGAAGCCGCCATGGCGGACGTGCTCGTGCCGGGGATAGAAGTTGAGCAGATCGGGCCGGTCGGAGAAGGCGGCCACGCGGGCGGAGCGCCCCGCGGATTCGACCCGCAGTCCGCGGACCAGGTGCTCGTGGGCGTGCACCCAGCCGCGCAGGTAGAGGCCGTGGGGATCGCACCAGAAAGCGTCGAGCCAGTAGGCGGTGCGGATCCCCGGGTGTCCGGCGGGCGCGGCGGGCGCGGCGCGAAACGCCGCGATGCCGCGCTCGTCCGGAAGCAGGTCCGCGGCCACCCCGAAGCCCTCTTCGCCCCGGCAGTCGAGAGCGATCGGAGAGCGGCCGGCGGCGGCGGCGCGGATCGTCTGGAGATCGGCGGCGACCGGCGCGCCGTTCTCTTCCGAGACGTCGAGGACGCCGAGGAGGAACGTGGCGCCCGCCGGAGAGTCGAACGGCGCGAAAGCCAGGCGCAGCGCCTCCTCGGGAGAGAGGCGCGGACGAGCCAGGGTCGCGACGCGATGATCGAGCGCGCCTTCATCCGCGGCGAGGACGGCGAGGCGCAATCGCGCCGCCGGCTGCCGCGCGACCACGTCCAGCGGCAGGACGATTCCGGAGAGCCGCGCGCACGGGGCGACGAAACGCTCGGCGATCACCAATCGGCTGCTCACGTCTCGGCGATCTCCAGCGCGAGAAGGGCGCGCGCCGCGTCCGCGAGGGGCGCCGGGACCGGCGGCAGACCCGCGCGGCCGCCGGCAGCCGCGACCTCGGCCAGCGCTTCGCGGGCGGGCTCCTCGTTGCCGGCCCGGCGCAGGCTGAGCGCCTCGTGGTAGCGGGCTGACCAGAGAAGGTCCGCGCGCTCCGGCGCCGCGCGCCGGCCGGCCGACCGGTAGACGCGCCCGAACAGGTCCGCGGCCTCGCCGGGGCGCGCCTGTTGGAGCGCCAGCATGCCGAGGCAGAACAGAGGATCGAGCGCTCCGGGGCTCTCCTCCCCCATCTCCTCCAGAGTCCGGAGGTCGATCTGCCGCGCGACCTGCGGCGCCATGCGCTCGGCCGCGTCATAAGCGCCGGCGTTGACCAGCCGGACAAACGTCTGCGCGCGCGTCTCGGCGAGGAGCTCCGGGGACACCTCCCCGCCATCCCGGGCCATGGGCTCCAGCGCTTCGACCTCGCGCACCGCCCGGTCGGGATCCGTGGCCGCGAGAGCCATGGGAAGGTGCTTGCGGCTCTGGCGCAACAGCCCCTCCGTCTCCCCGTCGTGAAGCCCGAACGGGCACTGAACGATCCGCAGGGCGCTGCCCGCCTCGACGGCCGCCGCAAAACAATCGGCGGCCCGGTCGGGGCGGTCCAGGCCGTTGAGCTCGAGGATCCCCGAGAAAAAGAGCGCGCCCGTCAGGTTGAAGGGACAGGTCCGCCCGCGGAGTCTCGCCATCACCTCAGCCGGCCTCTCCAGGTCGAGCCCGAAGCGCTCGTGGTAGACGCGCGCCAGGAATGCGCGGCTCGCCGTTGCCTCTTCGTACCGGCCGGCGTTGACGCACTCCTTGAAGTGCCGGTAGGCGAAGCCGCAGGCGAGGGCGGAAGCGGGCGGAGCGTCCGCCGTCCGGGCCGCGAAGTAGTCGCGCAGAAGGGGCCGCACCGCGTCCGGATCGGCCGGCCGCAACCGGGCGAGCGCTGCCGGAGAGCACGCCGCGAAGGCGCACAGCGTCTCCGGCGACTCCTCGATGCGGACGTCGGAAAAGCCTGCCTTCGCGAGAGCCAGGGAGAGAGCGTCGCGGTCATAGAGCACCAGATGGAACCCCGGGCTCAGCGCGCGGCCGAGCGCGCCCTCCTCCGTCTCCTCCCGCACGATCGCGAGGTTGGGAGTGGAGAGGATGAGAAGTCCCTCGGAAGACAGCCGGTCGCGGATCGCGGCGAGCAGGGAGTGGGGCTCGGCGAGGTGCTCGAGGATCTCCGAGCACAGCACCAGATCGAACGGCTCGGGGCCGAGGTCGAGGTCGGCGCTGAAGTAAGTCCGGGAGACCGGAAGGCCCAAGGCCTCGGCACCCGCCCCGGCGAGCGGCGAGGGATCGACGCCGAGCACCTCCCAGCCGAACGCGTGCCGGCCGAAGTCGAT
>DASVEF010000375.1:0-2537 GCA_036380715.1 Thermoanaerobaculia bacterium
CGCGAGCACGGCCTGCCGTCGCTGCTCCAGCTCCTCGTGATCCCGATCGCGCTGGCCGCCGCCCGGGGCGAGGGGGCCGCGCGGTTCCGGGAGCTGCCGCGCCTCGCTCTCGCCGGGCTCCTCGCGGCCTACACCCTGGTGCTCCTGATCTCGACCCTGGCGGCCTGGGACCGGGAGCTCGCGGACGACCGTTTCTTCGAGACTGTCAAGGCCTTCGCGATCTTCGCCCTGATCGCCGTGCTCGCGGCGACGCCCCGGCGGCTCCTCCAGGGAGCGTGGACGATCGTGCTCGCCGGCGCGCTCCTCGGCAGCCTCGGGGTCTTCCAGGTCCTGACCGGCGACTTCCGCCAGCAGTTCTGGGGCTTCGCGCGGATCAAGGACGCCCACATCTGGGGGGACGTGTTCGAGCAGCGGATCGCGGGACCGCTCGGCGATCCCAACTTCTTCGCCCAGATCCTCATCGTCCTGGTGCCGGTCGGGCTGGCCCTCGCCGCCGAGTCCAAGGGCCTGCGCGCCCGCGCCCTCGCGCTGGCGGCCACCGGCCTGATCCTCGGCGGAGCGGTGCTCACCTACTCCCGGGGCGGCGCGGTCGCCCTCGGCTGCGTGCTCCTGCTGACGCTCGTCTCGCGGCGGGTGCGGCCGCGGCAGATCGGCCTCGGGGCCCTGGTCCTCGCCCTGGTGCTCCTGGTGACGCCTCCGGAGTTCCTGCGGCGCCTCGGCACGATCGGGGAGATCCTCCCGGGCGGCGAGGAGGTGATCGATCCCGACAGCTCCTTCCAGGAGCGCAAGCTCTACGCCCTGACCGCCTGGGCCATGTTTCTCGACCATCCGATCTTGGGAGTAGGAGCCGGCAACTACACCACCCACTTCGACCACTACGCCGACCTGGTGGGCTTCTCCGCTCGCGACTACGAGCAGCCGGGCGAGGTCCACTACCCGCACAACCTGTACCTCGAGATCGCGGCCGAGACGGGCCTCGTGGGGCTCGCCGTGTTCGCGGGGGCGGTCGCCGCCGCCTTCGTGTCCCTGCGGCGGGCGCACCCGGTCCTGCTCGCCCGGGGGGACGCGGCCTCGGCCGACCTCGCCCGGGCGTTCGAGATCGCCCTGGTCGGCTATCTGGTCTCGAGCGTCTTCCTCCACGGGCACTACCAGCGCTACCTCTGGCTCCTCTTCGGATTCGCGGCGGCGATGCGGCTGATGGCGGAGAGGGAACGTGGACAGCGCGAAATCTAGGCGCCCGGTGGCGGTCCTGCTGTCCCGGTTCCCGCTCATCACCGAGACGTTCATCCTCCGCGAAGTGATCGAGATGGAGCGGCAGGGGCAGCCGGTGCGGTTGGTGCCGCTCCTTCACGAGAGGCCGGAGGTGGTCCATCGCGAGGCGCTCCCCTGGATGGACCGCGCCCTCCACGCTCCCCTCCTCTCGGCGGCGGTCCTCCTGGCGAGCCTGCGCGCCCTGCGGCGCCGCCCGGGCCGGGTGCTGAGGCTGTTCGGAAAGCTGCTCACGGCGAGCGTCGCGGCGCCCAACTTCCTCCTGCGCACCCTGGCCCTCTTCCCCAAATCGCTCTGGGTGGCCGAGCGCCTGGAGGCGGAAGGCGCCGCGCACCTCCACGCCCACTTCGCAACCCATCCGGCGACCATGGCCCTGATCGTCTCCTCCCTGACCGGCATCCCCTGGAGCATGACCGTCCACGCCCACGACATCTTCGTCCGCCAGGCCATGCTCCGGGACAAGCTTGCCGCGGCCCGGTTCGTCCGCGCGATCTCGCGCTTCAACCGGGAGTACCTGGAGCGGCGCTTCCCCGGCGAGGTCGCGGACAAAGTGCGGGTGATCCACGTCGGAATCGATCCCGAGGTCTACCGCAGGCTCCCCGCTCCCGCCGCGGACCCGCCGAAGATCCTCTGCGTGGCCTCACTCAGGCCCTACAAAGGGGTGCCGGTGCTCCTGGAGGCCTGCCGGCGGCTCCTGGACAACGGGGTGACCTTCCGCTGCGAGATCGTGGGCGAAGGCCCCATGCGGCCGGAGCTGGAACGCCGGATCGCCGGGCTCGGCCTCGCCGGCACGGTGAGCCTCCTCGGCGCGCTGCCGCAGCACGAGGTGACGTGCCGCCTGGGGGCGTCGGCAGTCTTCGTCCTCCCCAGCATCGTGGCGCCGGATGGCCAGATGGAGGGCATCCCGGTCGCGCTCATGGAGGCCATGGCTGCGGGCCGTCCGGTCGTGACCTCGGCCCTCTCGGGCATCCCGGAGCTGGTCGAGGACGGCATGAGCGGGGTCCTCGTCCAGCCGGGAGATGCGCCGGGGATCGCCGCCGCCCTGAAGCGGCTCCTCGAAGACCCCGGCCTGCGGCTCCGCATGGGCGAGCGCGGCCGGGAGAAGGTCGACGCCGAGTTCCGGCTCGACGGCACCGTCGCCGGCCTTACCACCCTGATCGATCAGCACGCCGAGCCCGCCGATCCCGAGGTGGTGGACCTGCTCCGCCGGGCCGGCCTCGACGGAGCGGGCGTGCGGCGGGTGCACCGGCGGATGGATTCAATGGTCG
>DASVEF010000376.1:0-42104 GCA_036380715.1 Thermoanaerobaculia bacterium
CGGTGTTCATCAGCAGGAAGCAGCCCGTGCCGTAGGTGTTCTTGGCCATGCCCGGCCGCAGGCAGGCCTGCCCGAAGAGCGCCGCCTGCTGGTCGCCGGCCACTCCGGCGATGGGGATCGGGCCGCCGAGGAGGCCGCCGGGCGCGGTCTCGGCGTAGACCTCGCTCGACGAGCGGACCTCGGGCAGGAGCCGGCGCGGGATGCCGAGGACGCGCAGGAGCTCCTCGTCCCAGGCGCCGGCGTGGATGTCCCAGAGGAGCGTCCGCGAGGCGTTCGTGGTATCGGTGACGTGCACGGCGCCAGCCGTCAGCTTCCAGATCAGCCAGGAGTCGACGGTGCCGAAGGCGAGGCGCCCGGCCTCCGCCTGCTCACGGGCTCCGGCGACGTTGTCCAGGAGCCAGGCGATCTTGGTGCCGGAGAAGTAGGGGTCGAGCAGAAGGCCGGTCTTGTCGCGGAACAAGGGTTCCAGCCCGTCGCGCCGCAGCCGCTCGCAGAGATCGGCGGTGCGCCGGTCCTGCCAGACGATCGCGTTGGCGACCGGGCGGCCGGTGGCGCGGTCCCAGAGCACGGCCGTCTCCCGCTGGTTCGTGATACCGATCGCGGCCACGTCCGCCGCGGTGAGGCCGGCGCGCGCCAGGGCCTCCGCGGCGACTCCGAGCTGCGACTCCCAGATCTCCAGCGGATCGTGCTCCACCCACCCCGGACGGGGGTAGATCTGGCGGAATTCCCGCTGGGCGAGAGCGACAGGCGCGCCCTCCTCGTCGAAGACGATGGCGCGCGAGCTGGTGGTGCCCTGGTCGAGGGCCAGGATGTGGGGCACGGCGCGGACCTCCCGCGGGGCACTCTATCGCGGCGGAAAGTCTGTGGAAATCCCGTGGAGCCGGTTGTGGAAAAACTGCGGAGACGCTGCGGAGCGGCTGCGGAAGCCTGTGGAAATCCTGTCGAAGCGGCCCTCACCCCCCTGGCCCCCTCTCCCGTCGCCGGGAGAGGGGGAAAACAGAGGAGAGAGGGGATGGGGGTGAGGGCCGAAGCGGCGACCCATGCGAAGACTCTTCGGCGGAGTGCTACCATCCCGCCTCGCCATGCACGACTTCCACACCCGGCGCAAGATCGAATTCGCCGATACGGACCTGGCGGGCATCTGCCACTTCGCCCGCTTCTTCATCTTCATGGAGACCGCCGAGCACGAGCTGCTCGCCTCCCTCGGCAGCAGCGTGAACCTCGAAGAGGATGGGAGGAAGATCGGCTGGCCGCGGGTGGCGGCCTCCTGCGACTACCTGTCGCCCGCGCGTTTCGGAGACGTGCTGGACATCCACGTCAGGATCGCTCGCAAGGGGCGGACCTCCCTGACCTACGCGCACGAGATCTCGCGGGACGGGACCCCGATCGCGCGCGGCCGGATCACCTCGGTCTGCTGCCTCATGAAGCCGGGGGGGAAGGCGGAGCCGATCCCGATCCCTGCCAACGTCGCGGATCAGATCGAGGTCCACGAGGAGACGTAGGTCGTCTCCCGCACCGCGTGCTCCATGGCCGCTTTCGAATCCACCTGGAAGCGCCTCTGGAGCCGCCGGGCCAGGGGGTAGCCGAGCCGGACCGGCCAGTATGCGGGCCGCGAGAAGGCGTACAGGTCGTACCAGACGCTGCCGTCTTCGAGCTGCTCGACCGTGAACCTCTCCTCGCCCATCTCGGCGTGGTCCTCCAGCGTCCCATAGGCGAAGCCGAACCGGCGTACCGGGCCGTCCTCGTCCACGGTGTAGACGACCCGGGCGGCGTTCAGCCACCAGAGGCCGAAGAGGTGCGCCAGCATCGCGACTTCCAGGCCGGTGGCCGGCGGAGCCTCCTCGTCGGCCGTCCGCAGCTCAACCCACCCCAGCCGGGCCATCCGCCAGCTCCGGATCGCCGCGCGGGCCGCGTCGAAGGCGGCGTCCCCCGAGCCCAGCCGGGTCCGGTTGTGATCGGAGTCGAAGCCCGCCGGCGGATTCCCTCGGGTGGCGCCGACGTGGGGATAGGAAAACGGACGTCCCTTCTGACGAGCGAGGAAGGCCCGGACCTCCGCGGCCGAGGGTTGGCGGAGCGAGATCGCCGGAGCTCCACTCACTCCTCGTCCTTGACCAGCGCCTCGAACCGCGCCTTGTTGGCGGCCTTCATGAAGGCCTCGCGGGGGGTGATGCGATTGGCGTCGACGAGCGCGGCGAGGGCGTCGTCCATCATCTGCATGCCCTGGTTCCGGCCGCTCTGGATGATGGTCTGGATCATCGGCGTGTTGCCTTCGCGGATGACGTTCGGCAGGCCCGGGGTCTTGAGCAGGATCTCGTTGACCGCGCAGCGCCCCTGGCCGTCGGCGGTGCGCAGCAGGAGTTGCGAGACGATGCCGGCGATCGATTCCGCCAGGGTGGTGCGGATCTGCGCCTGCTGGTCGGCGGGGAAGGCGTCGATCAGGCGGTCGATGGTGTTGGCGGCGCCGTTGGTGTGCAGGGTGCCGAAGACCAGGGCGCCCATCTCGGCGGCCGTCACCGCCAGCGAGATCGTCTCCAGGTCGCGCATCTCGCCCACCAGGATCACGTCGGCGTCCTGGCGGATGGCGGCGCGGAGGGCGGCGCCGAAGCTCTCGGTGTCCACTCCCACCTCGCGTTGCGAGAAGATCGACTTCTTGTTCTTGTGGACGAACTCGACCGGGTCCTCGATGGTGACGATGTGCTTGGCGTAGGTGCTGTTGATCCGGTCAATGATCGCGGCGAGCGTCGTCGACTTGCCCGAGCCGGTCGGGCCGGTGACCAGCACCAGTCCTTGCTGCAGGTGGGCGAGGCCCTCGATCGCCTTGGGGAGGTTGAGCTTCTCCAGCGGCACGATCTCCTCGGGGATGATGCGGAAGACCGCGCCCCCTCCGTTCTCCTGCCGCAGGTAGTTGGCGCGGAAGCGCGCCACGCCCTCCATGCCATAGGCGAAATCGAGGTCGCCCGTCTGCTCGTACTCGTCCCACTGCTCGCCGCTGGTGATCTCGCGCAGGATCTCGACGAGCGCGTCGTGGGTCAGCACCGGCCATCCCTCCACCGCCTCCAGGGAGCCGTGGACGCGGATGCGCGGCTCCAGCCCGGCCGCCATGTGGAGGTCCGACCCCTTGCGGTCTCTCAGGTAATGGAAGAGCTCATGCAGCCGGGGCATGGGTGATTCCGGTGGCGGTCGTTGAAGGGGTGGCCGCGAACTTCTGCGGCTCTTCGGCCTGGCGCGCCGCCTCTTCGCGGGTGATGACCCTGTTCTTGACCAGATCGGCGAGCGAGGCGTCGAGCTGGCACATCCCCTGCGAGCCGCCGGTCTGCAGGACGGAGCGGATCTGGAACGTCTTGTTCTCGCGGATCAGGTTGCCCACCGCCTTGTTGCAGACCAGGACCTCCAGGGCCGGCACCCGCCCTTGGCCGTCCGCCCGGGCGACCAGGCGCTGCGAGATGACGGCGCGCAGCGACTCCGAGACCATGGTGCGGATCTGCTCCTGCTGCTCCGGCGGGAAGACGCCGAGGATGCGGTTGATCGTGCGGATGGCGTTGTTCGTGTGCAGCGTGGCCAGCACCAGGTGTCCGGTCTCGGCGGCGGTCAGGGCGAGCGAGATGGTCTCCAGGTCGCGCAGCTCGCCGATGGCGATGATGTCCGGGTCCTCGCGCAGCGCGGCGCGCAGGGCGCGGGCGAACGAGTTCGTGTGCCGTCCCACCTGGCGCTGGTTGACCACGCACTGCTGCGAGCGGTGGATGTACTCGATCGGATCCTCGATGGTGATGATGTGGTCGCGCCGCTCCTGGTTGATGATGCGGACCATGGCCGCCAAGGTCGAGGACTTGCCGCAGCCGGCCGGCCCGGTGATCAGGACCATCCCCTGGTGATAGTTGCAGAAGCGGGAGAGCGTCTCCGGGAGCCCCAGGTCCGCGAGAGTCGGAGGCTCCGGCGGGATGGCGCGGAAGACGGCGTCCACCCCGCGCTGCTGCCGGTAGGCGTTGCTGCGGAAGCGGCCGACGCCCGGGAGGGTGTAGGCGAAGTCGACCTGTCCGTGAGCCTCCAGCGCGCTGCGCTGCTCCGGGGTCAGGACCTCGCGGATCATCTCGCCCGCCAGTTGCGGGTCCAGCGGCTCCGTCTCCAGCTCGGTGAGCAGGCCGTTGACGCGGAGCTTGAGAGCCGCGCCGCTGTGGACGTGGACATCGCTCGCCCGCCGGTTCACGGCGTGCGCGAGCAGAGCGTCGAGCTTGCGCTCGGCGTCGCGCCAACGGGCCGGGGAGGGAGCCGGCGGCGGGATCTCCGGGGATGCGACAGGCGCCGGGGCCGCGGCCTGGGCTTGGCCCTGGATGTGCTGTTTGGCCGCATAGTCCCGCTGGACCGCGCGGAGCTGCTCGAGCTGGCGCAGCGTGAGAACGCCCGCATCGAGCAGGATCTCCCCGAGGCCGCGGATCCCTCCTTCCTGGCTCCACACCGCGGCGGCCGACGTGAGCTGCTCCTGCGTGACGAGCTTGTAGTGCAGGGCGATCCGCCCGAAGAGGACGTCGTCTTGACCCGGATTCATGATGCAGCGAGGGTAGTGGACCCCGCCGCCGCGCGTCAACGGGGCCGGGCGCTGCTAGAATCCGCGGAGCTTGCAAAGCGGTTCAAATCCGTTCCAGGGAGGAGACGATGCCATGGCTGACCCGGTCGAAACGAAAACCCCTTGGGGTCTGCTCGCCGCCCTGATCCTTCTGGCGGCCGTGGCGGCGCTGGCTGTGACGCGGCGCGAGCCCCCCGACCCCCGGCCGGCGGACGCTCCGGCGGCCGAGTTCTCCGGCACGAGGGCGCACGGGGTGCTGCGCGAGCTGCTCGGCGACGGCCGTCCCCACCCGACCGGCAGCGAGGCCAACGCCCGGGTCCGCGACCGCATCGTCGCCCGGCTGCGGGGGCTCGGCTACTCGCCTGAGATCCAGCGGGGCTTCGCCTGCAGCGCCTGGGCTACGACGTGCGCCCAGGTCGAAAACGTCGTCGCCCGCCTGGAGGGGACGCAACGCGGTGGCGCGGTGCTGCTCATGGCCCACTACGATTCGGTGCCCGCGGGTCCGGGTGCCGGCGACGACATGGCCGGCGTCGCCTCGGTCCTGGAAGTCGCGCGGGCTCTCAAGAGCAGTGCGCCGCCGCGCAACACGGTGATCTTTCTGCTCGAGGATGGAGAAGAGGCGGGGCTGCTGGGAGCGCAGTTGTTCGCCGACAGCCCGGCCGCCGCCGAGGTCAGGACGGTGGTCAACCTGGAGGCCCGGGGGACCTCGGGCCCGAGCATGATGTTCGAGACCATCGGCGACGACGCCCTGGCCGTCTCGCTCTACGGCTCGGGCGCCCCCTATCCCATCACCAGCTCGGTGTTCTCCACGATCTACGAGCTGATGCCCAACAACACCGACCTGACCGTCTTCAAGACGCGCGGCGTGTCGGGGCTGAACTTCGCCTTCGTGGGCGAGCCGGGCCACTACCACACGTCGCTCGACACCCTCGAGAACGTTTCCGTCTCCAGCCTCCAGCACCACGGCGACAACGCTCTCGCGGCGGTGCGGAGCCTCGCCGCGTCGGACGATCTGGCGCGGCCTCCGGCCGGCGACAAGGTCTTCTTCGACATCCTCGGGCTCACGGTGGTGTCCTGGCCGAAGGGGTGGACGCTGGCGATCGCGATTCTGGCGCTGCTGCTGGTCCTCGCGGCCGTGGTCCTCGCCTTCCGCCGCGGCTTGACCGGAGGAGGGATCGGCTTCGGCGTGCTGGCCTTCCTGGGGACGATCGTGTTGGCCGGGATCGCGGGCTACGGCATGAGCACTATCGCCAGCGGCGCCTCGTCCGTCCCCTGGGTGGCGAACCCGGTGCCGCTGCTCGCGGCCTTCTGGCTGATGCCTCTGGCGGTGGTGGGCTTCGTCTCCGCGAGCCTGGGCGACCGGGCCGGCTCTCTCGGCCTGTGGGCCGGAGTCTGGCTCGGATGGAGCCTGCTCGGGCTCGTCCTGGTGCTGGCGGGCCTGCCCGGGATCAGCTACCTCTTCGTGGTCCCCGCGCTGGTCGCCGGCGCGGCCGGTCTCGTCTCCCGCGGCCCGGCCGCTTTCCTCCTGCCGGTGCTGGTCGCGGGAATCCTCTGGTTCCCGATCCTTGTCCCGCTGTATGGGGGACTGGGATCGGGCGGGCTGCTGCCGATCGCGCTCCTGATGGCGATCCTGCTCGCCGCGCTCGCCCCGTTCTTCGCCGCCGCTCCGGGCAGGCTGGCGAAAGGGGTGGCGGCGGCAGCCGCCGTGCTCGCCGTGGCGCTGCTCGGCGTCGCGGCGGCCTCGCGTCCGTTCTCCGAGGACTCGCCTCAGCCGGTGACGCTGCAGCTTTATCAGGACGCCGACAGCGGGCAGGCCCGCTGGATCCTCCGCAGCCCGCCGCCCGTGTCGAAGGCGATCCTGGGCGCGGCGTCTTTCGCGCAGCAGCCGGAGAGGCCCTTCCCGTGGTCGCCGGAGTGGGCGCGCGCCATGATCGCGCCGGCGCCCGCCCTGCCGGTCTCCGGGCCCGAGCTCACGGTGCTGGAGGATACGCCTGCGAACGGCAAGCGGCGGCTGCGCCTGCGGCTGACGTCGCCGCGCGGGGCGCCGAACGGGATCCTGTACATCCCTGAGGCCGCACGGCTCGAGTCCCTGCGGATCGACGGGCACCCGGTGGCTGGTGAGGGCGGCAAGCTCGAGCCGGCGCCCGGCTGGTACCGGGTGAGCTACCTCACGCTGCCGCCGCAAGGGGTGGAGTTGGAGATGGTCCTCGCGGAGGCCGCTCCCCAGGACTGGTACGTGACGGACAGCAGCTACGGCCTCCCGCCGTCGGGTGAGGCACTGGCGAAGGCAAGAGGGCCGGAGGCCGCGCCGATGCAGGACGGAGACACCGTCCTGGTGAGCCGGAAGGTGAGGATCTGAGCCCCCTCCCCTGCTGAGCCCTCACCCCCTGGCCCCCTCTCCCGTCACCGGGAGAGGGGGAACGCATTGAGAATAATCGCTATTGCCTAGTGGTGGGCGTGGCCCTCTTGCGCCTGCGCCATCTCGATCTTCTCGACCTTGATGCTGTCGCCCTCGACGCTGCCGGTCACCTTGACCTCATGGCCCAGGTGCTCCTTGGCGACGTCCTGCTTGTCGAGGTTGTAAACCTTCTCGTCGGCGGGGTTGTAGAAGACCAGCTTGCCGCCGTTCTCCAGGCACTTCTCGGCGCAATTCTTGTGCTCGGCCTTGGCGCCCTTGGCGCCGCAGTGGTCGTCGGTGATCCAGCCGGTCCACTCGCCCGCGGAAGCGAGGGTCGGGGCGAGCATGAGCAGGGCTATCAGCGCGATAGACGTTTTCTTCATTGTTTTTCTCCTCAAACGGTTTGAACACGCGCATCTTAGCATGCGGTGCGCAGATTCCATAGAATCGGCCGGTGCCGACCTATCGTCTCAACCTGGAATACGAAGGGACCCGCTACAGCGGATGGCAGGAGCAGAAGAACGCCCGCACGGTGGCCGGAGAGCTGCGGCGGGCGGTGGAGGAGGCCGGGGAAGTGGTGCGCGACCTCGGCGGCTCCGGCCGGACCGACGCCGGAGTCCACGCCCTCGCCCAGGTCGCCCACCTGCGGCTCGCCCGCGTGGTCGACCCCGAGGCCTTCCGCCGCGACGTCAACGACCGGCTGCCGCCGGACATCCACGTTCTGGCCATGGCCCCGGTGCCGAACGAGTTCCACGCCCGGCACTCGGCCGTCTCGCGCTCCTATCTCTACCAGATCTCCCGCCGCCGTACCGCCCTCGCCAAGCGCTGGGTCTGGTGGGTCAAGCGCCCGCTCGACGAGCTGCGGATGGGGGAGGCCGCAGCGCTGCTCCCCGGCCGCCACGACTTCCGGCTCTTCTGCGAGAAGCCGGGAGAGCAGCCGAGCACGATCGTGGTGGTCGAGAGCGTCGAGCTGGCGGCTCCAGGCGCCCTGATCCTGGTCCGCCTGTCCGCCTCCCACTTCCTGTGGAAGATGGTCCGCCGCGTGGTGGGCACTCTGGTGAAGGTCGGAACCGGAGAGCTCGACCTCGCCGGCTTCGAGGCGCTCCTGGCCGCCCGGACGCCGCGCTCCGGCCGCGGCCTCCCCGCGGAATGGACCGCGCCGCCCTCCGGCCTTTTCCTGGAGCGGGTGCTCTACCCCGGAGACCCGCCGCTGCCGCCGCTCGCTCCGGCCGTGCCGGTGGCGGGGGAATCTCTCCAGCGGACCGGCTAGCCGCTTCCGGAGCGTCGCAACTGTCGCAGAGTTGTCGCAGATCCCTTCGTCGACTCCGATCTTCGCGACGCCGCCTCGGCTCAATGTCTCGAATAAGGCAGGGAATGTCGAGGCAATCGCGCAAAGCGTCGCAGAGTTTCGGGGGAATGTGACATTCCCTCCTTAGCGGAAAGCCACATTGCGACAGAAGCTTTCCGGAAGCGTCTCTGTGGTCGCGAAATGCCCCGGCCGGCCTTCCTCGTTCCTTCTTTGTGTCGCAAAATAGCCGCAAATTGCAGAGTCATTTCTCCGGTTTGTCGTGAAGTTGTGAATCTTTGTGACATTGTGCGACAGCTACGAGACATTGGGTGTTCTTATCGAGACGCTATGCGACAACATTGCGACTTCGGCTCGTCGGTAGAATCCGGCCGGAGCTTGGCGGACAGGAGGGATAGCCCATAATGTCGCAATGAGCGCGTGCAGGGAGGGCGAGAGAGGGGCGGCGAAGTCGTTCCGAGCGCTTCGTGCAGACCGAAACGGTCACTCTGTGACATTCCCTCGTCACTTTGCGACAGGCGGGATCCATGCCGCCCCGCGATCGAGCGCCGCTGTCGCGGCTTGGGTGGACATTGCGACACGGAAGAGGCCCCGAAACCGGGGCGAAGTAGAACTAGAATGGTGCTTCTCGAAAGGAGGCACCACGTGCGCGCTTCGACGGGACGAATTCTGCTCGCAAGTCTGCTCGGGACCGCCGCCCCGGTTGCCGAGGCCCAGCTCTGGCGAGGTCCGGCCGCCCTGGAGGTCCGGGTGGAGGACAACCGGGGGAAGGCGGCCGCCGGAGCCCAGGTCAAGCTCGAATACCTGGATCTGGAGCCCCCCGCCGGGCCGCCGCCGGTCGCCACGGACGCCAAGGGACGGGCGGTCGTCGGCTCGCTGGCCGAAGGGAGATGGCGCCTGTCCGTGAGCCGCGAAGGGTTCATGACTTATCAGACCGAGCTCGCGGTGCGCCAGGACGGCAAGCCGGCGGTGCTCTCCACCCTGCAGCTCAACGTGCCGAACGCCGTCCACACCCTGGAGGTGAAGGTCGCCCGCGCCCGCTCGGCGCCGGCTCCGGCCGCTCCGCCGGCCCCGTCGACTCCGGACATCGCGCCGGCTCCGCCTCCGCCGCCCTCGCGTCCGGCTCCCGCGCCCCGGCCGGAGCTCACCCCCTCCGCCCCGACTCCGAAGGCGGAGCCTCCCGCTCCCGTCCCCTCTCCAACGCCCGCGCAGCCCGCGCCGCCTCGCCCGAGCGAAGCTCCGGCCCCGGCGCCCGCGACGCCTCCGGCGCCTCAGCCGGCTCCGTCCGCGCCTCCCCAGCCGGCTCCGTCGCCCTCGGTCCAGCCAACTCCGCCGGTCCCCGCTCCGGCGCCGGCAACCCCGACCCCACCTCCGGCGCCCGCGATGCGCCGCCGCTCGTTCCAGGACAAGACCTGCTTCGAGTGCAAGCCGGGCGAGTCGTCGCTCACCATCGAGCAGGTCGCGCCGCCGGCCGCCGGCGCCGCGGGCTGCGGAACGAACCTCCGCGCGGTGCTGGACGGGAGCGGGGGAGGGGAGCCGGCGCCGGGCTGCCACATCCTGCGGATCTCGCTCCCCCAGGGTGTGCGCTATACCGGCTATCGCTACGAGATTCAGGACGGAGCGGAGGCCCAGGACTGCATGGCGGGCAAGGACTGTCCCGCCGGTGCCGCCCGCTGGCCGCTCGATCCGGTCCTGAAGCGCTCCCAGGAGGGCACGATCGTCATCTCCGCCTTCGAGAACCGCTCGCCCGACCGCGAGCGCCGGGCCATCCTGACCGTCTATTACACGCAGGGAGGCGGAGCGCGGAGGTCCAACCGCTGAGCCGGACATGAGACGGCCTGCGAAAGTTTTTGTCTCCTACGCCCACGAGGACGAGGACCTTCTCCAGGAGTTGGAAGCTCATCTGAAGCTCCTCCAGCACCAGCGGGTCATCGAGCTCTGGCACGACCGGAGGATCCCTCCCGGAGAGGACTGGAAGGACGACATCGATGCGCGCCTGGAGGAGGCCGATTGGATCCTGTTCCTCGTGAGCGCGGATTTCATCTCGTCGCGGTATTGCTGGGGCGTCGAGATGAAGCGAGCCATGGAGCGGCACGAGGCTGGAGCGGCCCGGGCCATCCCCATCCTCCTGCGGCCCTGCGATACGACGGACGCCCCGTTCATGGCCCTCCAAGGGCTGCCCCCGAGCTTCCAGCCGATCACGACGTGGCCTGATCGCGACTCGGCGTGGGAGAGCGTAGCCAAGGGGCTCCGGAAGCTCCTGAGCCCTGACGATCCTCTCTTGTCCGACGACTTGGCCGGTCCGGACGCTCCGTTCCTGGCTCCGGACCCTCCCCGCGTCTTCGTCGGACGCTCCGCGGAGGTCAGCCGTCTGGAAGCCATCCTTCAGACGCCCGGCAGTCTAGCCGTCATCCGGGGCGGCCTCGGAGGCTCGGGCAAGACGGCGCTCGCCGCCTATGTGGCTCGCCGTCTGCGATCCTGGTTTCCGGGGGGAATCCTGTGGGCCCGGGTCGACATCGAATCGGAGGAGAGCATCCTGCGGTCGTTTCTCGCGGTGCTCGATCCGACATTGCTGAGCGTCTTTGAAGAGCACAACTCGCTCGATGCCAGAGTGAGGCTCGTAAAATCTGTCCTCGCCAAGAGGCGCTGTCTCATCGTCCTCGACAACGTCGAGTCGTCGAGCCAGGTCGAGAGGCTCGTCGCTCTGGCCGGTCCGTCCAGCGTTCTGCTGACGACGCGCTATGGGCTGGCGAGCATCGCCCCGGACGCCGCCGAAATCCGTCTGGGCGGGCTCGAGCGGACCGATTCGAAACAGCTCCTGCGGGAGCTGCTTGCGCGATCCGGCGCCGACTACGACGACGCTGCCGCGGACGACCTCCACGAGACGCTGGGCGGGCTGCCTCTCGCGATCCGCATCGCCGCCGGCATCGTCAATGAGATGCGTTGGCATCTGCGCGAATATCTGGAGAAGCTGCGGTCCTCCGACACTCTCGCGTGGCTGGATTCGGAGGACGGCACGCTGGCGGTCCGCAAGTCTTTCGCGCTGAGCTACGAAAACCTTGTCCATGAGACGGCGCGAGCGTGCTTCCACGCGATGGGGATCAGCCTCGAGGCGAGGGCGGACGCCGCCTGGATCCTCGGCATCCTCGGCGGCGCTCCTGACGAGCTTCAGCGTGCGCTCCTGACGCTGGCGAGCCGCGGCATGATCGAAATCCAGCGCGCCGAGCCCGCCGGGTCGATCGAATACAGGCTCCATCCCCTCATGGCGCGCTACGCCCGCGAGTTGCTCAAGCAGGCCGGCAGGTTCGAGGTGTATCAGGAGAGGGCCGGTCTGCTCTATCGCAGGCGGCTCAGCCAGTGGAATGAGGCCGAAGGCAGATTCATCTACGGAGGCACCGGCACGCCCGCGGACGTGCGCAATGGGTTCCTCGCCGCGCGCCACTTCCTGCAGGCCGGCTTCTTCACCTTGGCTGAAGACGTGCTGGTGGGGATCGCCGACATCATGACGCAGCAGGGCCGGGACCGGGCACTCACCCAACTCATCCGAGAGCTGGAAAGCGAGGTTCGTGACCTTCACCCATGGCTGCGGCTCTATCTCGGCGGCTACATCCTGGAGGGTAAGAGTGAGCGCCCCCTCCAGGAAGGCGCCTCCGTGCTCGAAGACCTGGCTCGCCGGGATGACCCCAAGTTGGCTTCGGCCGCCTTGATTGAGCTCGCTCGCTACAAGGTGCGGCAGGCCGAGTTTGACGAGGCGGGGCGCCTCTTTCAGCAGAGCGAAGCGCTCAAATCCTCCATGGCGCCGCCGGACGTCAAGGGCATCGCTTTCATCCTCAATGAGATGGCCCGGCTCGCGGCGAAACAGGATGGCAATCATCCGAGAGCCATCGAGCTGCACGGGAAGGCCCTGGAGTTGCAGAAACGAGAAGGCGACATCAAGGGGATGAGCTACTCACTGCGCAGAATCGGGGCCTACCTCCTGTACCACCTTCAGGACCTCGAAGCGGCCCTGCGCGCCTTCGAGGAGAGTCAGCGGCTTGCCGAAGCCGCGGGGGCCAAGCTCGGCCAAGTCACCGCCCTCATCGAAATCGCCGAGGTACACGCCCGGCGCGAGCACTACGCTGCCGCCATCGAAGAGCTGGAGCGGGCCCTCGGAATGGCCCGGGAGTGTGAGGATCGGCGGGCGGAGGCGAAGGTTCTGAAGCGGCTCGGGAACATGTACTCCACAGTGGAGTTGTATGGACGCGCTCTCCAGGCTCTTCGCAAGAGCCATGAGATCTTCGGGATGATTGGCCCTACGGAAAAGGAGACGGAGCAGGTGGCACGTTCTCTCCAGCGTGCTGCCGCGAGGGTCTCTCACCTTGAGGGAGAATTAGCGGCGTGCGAGCGAGAGATTGAAAGACTCGCGGCGTCGGGCGATCAGCGAAATTCGGATCTGCGGCGGGAGATGAGGATCCTCTATCGTCGAAAACGGAAGATCCTCAGCCAGCTCGGGCGTGGGGAAGAGAAGATCACTCTTGGACGTCCGATCCAGGGATAGATCAGAGGCAGGAAGAGAGGCTCCAAGGGGATTCGAACCCCCATCTCCCAGAAGTCGCCGGAGCGCCGCTGGGCATCCTACCCTTGAACGAAGGAGCCATCAGGCAGCCTTTTATTATACCAAAGACCGCAAATCACTCCATCCCCTCGAAGCGCCGGATCTCCTCGCGCAGCCCTTCGGGCAGCGGGATCGAGCGTCCGGCGCCGTAGTCCACCCAAACGATGACGCCGCCGCCGTCGGCGACCGTCTCGCCGGTCCCGCGGTCGGCGATCACGTACTCCATCTTGAAGCTGCTGCGGCCGATCTCGACCACGCGGGTGGCCACGGCGAGCTCGGCGGGGTAGCGCACCTGCTTGCGGAAATTCAGGTTCGCCGCGGCCAGGGCCGGCCCGTGCTGCTCGTTCTCGCGGTGCTCGTGCATGCGGACCGCCGCGAAGTAGCTCATGCGGGCGGACTCGCAGTAGGTGAAGTATTTGGCGTTGTTCACGTGCCCCATCGAGTCCATGTCCGCCCACCGTACGGTGATCGTCTCGACGTGACGCGCCGACTCTTTCGAGGTCATCGCTCGATCCTTGACTTTCCTGAGGTTGCAGTTACACTGAAAATTCTGGGGGCCCCCGGAGAACGATCGAGGACCACGAAAGGAGAAGTGTATGTCAGCGTTGAGGTACCGCCTCATCGGACTGGCGTTCATCCTCCTGAGTCTCGTGGCTCAGGACTGGGTGAGCGCGCAGCCGGGCGCGAGCGCGACCGCATGCCCGCAACGGCGTTCCAATGAGCCCTGCATCCAGGTCATCACCTTCGCCAGAAATCCGGGGAACGGCAGATGCTGCGTCTTCCCGAATCCCTGCTCGGTCCCGCCGGGCTGGGAGTCTTTCTTCACGCAGGAGGAGTGCGAGGCGGGCGGCGGCATCTGATCCGTCTCCTCTGAGCTTCCTGGAGGACCGGTCGCCGGCGCCCGGGCGCCGGTCGCCGGCCTCGCCTCATGCCTGAGGCGCTGAGCGGCCCTCAGGTTTACAATGGCGACATGGGAAACGCATGGGTCTGGATTGCGCTGGCCGGCATCCTGGCGGGCTCGCTGAAGCAGTGGCTGCAGTTCCGGTCCACTCAGCGGGACCTTGGCGCCTCCGCCAGGGAGCTGACCCAGGAGGTCGCGGAGCTGAAGAGGATGAACGAGGCCCTCGTCGAACGGGTCGAGAACCTGGAGGCCATCGTCGTGAGCCAGACCTGGGACGCGCTCCACGACAAGGGCCTCGCTCCCGCGGACCGGGAGCGCAGGGTCGCCTCGGCGGCCCACCGCGAGATGAGCTCTCCGGAGCCCGGAGCCGTCAACCGCCAGAGGGCCGAGGATCTCGCCCGCCGGCTGCGGGGGTGATGAGGCTGCCCTAAGCGGGCGCCGGAGCGGAGCCCTGCCGGGTCTCGGACTCGTGGTGGGCGCGCAGGAAGGTGTCCGGACGGCTGAAGACCTTCGCGATGTTCATCCCCTTGCGGACCGCGCCGACGCTGACCTTGCCGGTCGCCAGGGCGAGGCCGAGGCCGGCGTAGGTCCGCAGCTTTCCCCGGTGCCGGTAGCGCACGTCGAGGGCGTGGCGCCAGAGCCGCGAGTACTCCTCGTAGAAATCCGCCAGGGGAAGCTTCGTCGGCAGCACGGCGTGGATGATGTCGTACATCTCCCAGTCGTGCGTCGTGACCTGCTTCCGGGCGGTGTCCCAGAGGTCGGTCCCCGGCAGGGGGGTGAGGACTGAAAAGCCGCTGTTGTAGGCGCCGGTCTCCTCGATCCAGGCGCGCAGGCGGGCGAAGTCGTCGTGGTCCCAGGCCGGATCGACGATGAAGTTGGGCGTGTAGCCGACGCCCAGCTCCTTCAGGATGGCGAGGGCGCGGACGTTGTTCGACGCCTTGTTGTGCTTGTTGACCGACTTGAGCCCCTCGTCGGTGACCGACTCCAGGCCGAGGAAGATGGCCAGGCTCCCGCAGTCCTTCCACATCTCGATGAGGTGCGGGAACTTGCAGATGATGTCGGTGCGCGTCTGGACGGTGAAGTACTTCTTGATCCCCGCGGCCTTGATCTGCCGCGCCATCTCCTCGCCCCGGCGGACGTCCATCCAGAAAATGTCGTCCGTAATGAAGACGTTCGGGGCCTCGATGGCGCGCAGCTCGGCCACCACCCGCTCGGGCGACTTCTCGCGGAAGGTGCTCTCGTGGAACTTCCAGACCGAGCAGAAGTTGCACTTGAAGGGGCAGCCGCGGGCGGTCTCCATCAGGGCCAGCGGCTTGCGGAAGTTGATGTAGTAGCTCGGCGCGTAGTGGGAGATCAGGTGGCGGGCGGGCATGGGGAGGGTGTCGAGGTCCTGGCGCATCGGCGCCGGTCCCGTGGCGTGCTGGGCGTCGCCGCGGTTGAGCACCAGGCCTCGCACCCTGGCGAGGTCGGCCCCGCGGGCGAGAGCGTCCACCAGCGGCAGCATGACCTCTTCGCCGTCGCCCACGGCCACGACGTCGATCGCCGGATGGAGGAAATATCCAGGATCGCGCGACGCGTCATGGCCGCCCACCACGATGAAGGCCTCGGGCAGCTCCCGGCGCACGCGCTCGGCCAGGCGCAGGGTGCGGAAGCGCTCGGTCGTGAAGTTGCACTGGAGGCCGACCACCTCGGGCGCGAAGCGCCGGCAGAGGTCCATGCCCGCCTCTTCGCCCTCGATCCGGAAGTCGAAGACCCGGCACTCGTGCCCTTCGCCCTCGAGCCCGCCGGCGATGGAGATCGGCCCCAGAGGCTCGACGAACGTCAGCATCTCGAGCCCCAGGATGCCCCCGATCGGAGGCTTGAGAAAGGCAATTTTCATGGCGGCCTCCTTGGAAATCCGCCCGATTCTACTCTACGCACCTCTTTTTTCGCATTTTCCCCCTCTCCCGGTGACGGGAGAGGGGGCCAGGGGGTGAGGGCTCAGCGGAAGCGCGGATTGTCCCCTTTCGCTAAGTTCCCGCCCGCTCCAGCCGGATCGCCATCTGATACTCGCCCGCCTTCCCCGCGGCCGGCTTGAGGTCGACGGCGGCCTTCCAGGCCCGCTTCTCGGCGTCCGTGAAGCGCCATTCGCCGGCGGAGCCCTCCCGCGGCGTCCACTTGCTTTCCGTGAGGTACTTGGTGAGAGCGGCCTGCAGGTCGGCCAGCGGCGTGGCGGTCTTGATCTCCCAGCGGGTTTCCCAGCGATCGCGGGTCCCCGCCGTGCTCAGGACCTTCGCCTCGCCGCCGCCCGGGACCTCCACGTGCAGGCGCCGGCCGAAGAGTCGCCGGAGCTCATGATCGGCCAGCGACGCGCGGGCGTAGCCCGAGTCCGGCCTCCAGTCGTACTCCATGTTGAGCGCGACCTTCTGCGCCTCGCCATTCCCGAGCATCCTCTCGATTACGTGGAGAGAGCCGTCGATCCCCGACGAGAGGCCCGCCGTCGTAATGATCTTGCCGTTGTCGACGTAGCGCTGGTCGGAGACGATCCGCGTTTTCGGGGCGGCCTCTTTCAGGTCCGGGATCAGGTCGTAGAACGTGGTCGCCGAGAGCCCATCGAGGAGGCCGGTCTTGGCCAGGATGAAAGCGCCGTTGCAGACGGTCAGGACGTGCTGCGCCGTCGCCGCCCGCTCGCGGATCCAGGAGATCACCGCGGCGTTGTCCACCGTGGCGTCGACCCCGCCGCCGGGGATGATCAGGACCTGGGCCGGCGGCGCCTGGGCCAGGGTGTAGGCCGGGGTGACCTTCATCCCCATGCTCGTCGTGATCGGCTCGGGCGAGGCCGCGACCGTGAACACCCGGAAGCCCGCTTGGCCGAAGACCTCGTACGGGCCGGCGTAGTCGATGATCTGGACGCCGTCGAAGATGAGGATGGCGGCGTTCCTGTCGGGATGCTCCATGGCCCCGAGAGGGAGGGCGCAGGCGAGCAGTATGAGGACGAGGCGAAAAGCCTTCATGATCGATCTCCTGAGAGCCGCCGGCCCGAGGCATTCGGGGCGGCCGAGCGGCACTATAGGACGTTCGCGCGCCGGGCGTCTTGAACGAAACCAACCTGGTCAACCGGCCGTATCATCCGGATAGCCATGGCTGGGACGAGTCATTCCGCGGAGTCCCTGTCCGGGGGGCAGTTCTACGGCGAGGTGCTGCGCCGGCGGTGCGTCTCCGGCCTCGTCCTCACCGAGCTGCGCCACCAGCGGCGGCGCAGCTTCCCCCGCCACGGTCACGAGCTCGCCTATTTCTGCCTCCTCATGGACGGCGGCTATTGCGAGCGGATCGCCGGCCGGCCGGTGGCGCAGGTCCCTATGAGCCTGGCCTTCCATCCGCCCGGCCTGGAGCACCACGACGAGGTGGGGGAGGGGGGCGGGCGCTTCTTCAGCATCGAGGTGGAAGGGCGGTGGCTCGAACGGCTGCGGCAGGAGTCGCGGATCGCCCCCGACTTCGCGGTGCTGAGCGCCGCCCGGCCGCTCGGGCTGGCGGCGCGGCTCTACCGGGAGCTGCGCGCTTTCCAAGGTCCCGGGCTCCTCGTGGAAGAGCTCGCCCTCGACCTGCTGGCCGCCGCCGTCCGCCAGCCCATCGCAGCGGAGCGCCGCCCGCCCGCCTGGCTCAGCGCCGTGGAAGAGCGGCTCCGCGAAGGCTTCCGGGAGCCGCTGGGGCTGGACGACCTCGCCGCCGTGGCCGGAGTCCATCCCGTCCACGTGACCCGCACCTTCCGCCGCTTCCGCGGCCAGACTCCCGGCGAGTACCTGCAGGATCTGAGGGTCCGCCACCTCTGCGCCGCCCTCGCCGATCCGGAGCGCCCGCTCTCCGACCTGGCCCTCGAAGCCGGCTTCGCCGACCAGAGCCACTGCACCCGGGTCTTCAAGCGGCATACCGGAATGACCCCTGGAGTCTTCCGCGCCGCGCTGGGCCGCTGAAGCACCTTCAAGAAGGCACCGGAGGGTTGGGTCCCCTCTGCTAGGATGCCTCCATGATCGTTGACGCGAGCCTCCAGCGGGCGATGGCGTTCCTGGAGGAGCGGTTCGGGCTGGACGTCCTGTGGCTCTTCGGCTCGGAGGCCCAGGGTACGACACATCCAGAATCGGATGTCGATCTGGCCGCCCTGTTCCGGCAGCGCCCGGACGCCTTGGATGTCCTCGGAGCGCGCGGCGATCTGGAGGAGATCCTTGGTCGCGAGGTCGACCTCGTAGACCTCGACAGGGCCTCTCCGATTCTGGCCATGCAGGTCCTCCAGCATGGCCGGCTTCTCGTCGATCGCGACCCCAGGCGGCGGATTGCGTTTTTCGTCCGTACGCTCAACCTCTACGAGGACTTGAAGATCCAGCGCCGCGACGTTGAGCGTAGGCTTTTCGAAAGGATCGCCGGTGGTCGACCGTAACGTCGTGATGGCGAAGGTCTCTGTGATCGAGCGCTGTCTGGAACGCATCGCCGAGGTCCATGGAACGCGGCGGACCGAGCTGCGGCCTCTCGATGTCGAAGACATCACCCTCTTCAACCTGCAGAAGGCCGTCCAGGCCGCGATCGACCTGGCGACCCACGTGGTGGCGGCGGAAGGCTACGGAACGCCCGACTCGCAAGCGGCGGTCTTCACCCTCCTGGAGAAACGTGGCGTCATTCCCTCCGGGCTCGCAGGAAATCTGCGAAAGATGGTCGGCTTCCGCAACATCGCCGTCCACGAGTACGAGACTATCGACCCGGCTATCGTCGAAGCCATCGTCGAGCGCCACCTCGGAGACCTGCAGGCCCTGGGCAACAGGATCGTGGAGTTCTTCGGAATCCGGGAGCGTTGAAGGGTCCTATCGCTCGCCCCCCGCTCGCAACGTCCTCCCGACCTCCTGCGCGAGCAACGCGCTGAGAAGTCCTCCTTTCGACAGATTCGCGTTCAGCAGGCCGAAATTTACCACAAAACGGGACATCTGTTCCCGGCATCCGATACGATAGCGGCTGCGATCTAGCAGAGTCAGGAGGTCATCACGTCCCGTAAACGCATTCCCGAGCGGCTCCAAGTCTGGATCGATGCGCGAAAACGGCATCACCTTTCGCATGCCCATGTCCAAATGGCGCGCGAGCTGGGGATGAACCCGAAGAAGCTGGGTAAGATCGACAACCACCACCAGGAGCCCTGGAAGCTGCCACTGCCGCGGTTCATCGAGCACTTGTACCTCAAGCGCTTCGGCAAGCCACGCCCAGATGTCGTCGTGTCCATCGAGGAACGGGCGCGCCAGGAAGAGTCGAAGAGGGCTGCGAAGCGAGAAGCGAAGCGTCTCCAGGCCAGCACCGAGAGGGGATCATGAGCGAGTACCAATATTACGAGTTCCAGGCTATTGACCGACCCCTGGCCGAGCGAGAGATGCATGAGCTGCGCTCCTACTCGACGCGCGCCACCATTACGGCCACTCGGTTCGTGAACCACTATGAGTGGGGAAGCTTCAAAGGGAGCCCGTCCACTTGGATGGAGAAGTACTTCGACGCGTTCCTCTACTTGGCGAACTGGGGCACGCATGAGCTCGTGCTCCGACTGCCTCGTCAGGTTCTCGACCTCGACACCGCGAAACGGTACTGCTGCGGCAAGGCCGCTTCAGCCCGTGCCAAGAGCGGCTTCGTCCTCTTGGAGTTTCTCTCCGAAGATGAGGAAGACGGCGATTGGGACGACGGGAGCGGATGGCTTTCCTCTCTGATTCCTCTGCGAGCTGATCTCGCGGCCGGAGACTATCGAGCGCTCTATCTTGCATGGCTCCTGTGCGCACAAACCGGAGCCCTGAAGGACCATGCGACCGAGCCCCCAGTGCCTGCAGGGCTTGGGAATCTGACCGCGCCCCTCAAGGCGCTCGCCGACTTCCTGCGAATCGACGACGACCTCATCACCATAGCTGCGACCCGAAGCCCTGAGGCGGTCGAGCCGTCCGCGTCCGGCCGGGAGGTCGAGCACTGGCTCGCGGCGTTGCCCGATGCCGAGAAGACCCGATGGCTCCTCCGGTTTGCCAGGGGAAGCGAGCCCCACCTACGAGCCGAGTTCCTTCGGCGATTCCGGGAATCCTGTCCAACTAGACCGTACCGGGGTAGCGAAGCTCCCCGGACAGTGGGTGAGCTCCTGGAGGTGGCCAAGCAGCGCGCGGAGGAGAGGGGTCGAAAAGAGGCTGAGCGAGCCGCGAAAGAGCGCGCCCGGCGCGAACAAGAGGCGGTTGAGGCCCGAAAGCGATACTTTGCTGACCTTGCCCAGCGCGAGGCACAGGTATGGCATGAGGTTGAGGTGTTGATTTCTACGAAGCAGCCCGGCAAGTACGACATGGCTGTGAAGCTCCTAGGCGACTTGCGGGAGCTCGGTCTCCATCAGGGACGAGCGGACGATTTTGAGACGCGATTTCTCCAACTCTGCGAGGAGCACGCCAAAAAGCCGAGCCTCATCGAGCGACTGAAGAAGGCGGGCCTAACAGCGAAGACCTGGTGATCGAGCGCTACCGTTGACGAGCCTCTCAGAAGGCGCGCGGCTGGAAGTCGTCGGGGACCTGGAGATCGAACTGGCCGTCGTGGATCCTCGCCAGGTAGATCCCTTCGCGCAGGACCTTCTCCTCAACCTCCGAGGGGACATGCACGGCCGCCAGGATTCCGTAGACCTTCTTGTCCGCAAGGAGAGGGAAGAAGTCGCGGATCTCCCGGAGGATCTTCCGCATCTGGTCGATGGCCTCCTCCCGCAGGTGGCTCTTGACCTCGACGACGAAAGCCTCGTTGCGGCCCGAATTGGAGAAGGCCAGCACGTCGACCTCCATCGTGCGGCCATTGCGGCGGCCCTGGATTCCCGGAGCCACAAAGTCCATATGGAAGCGCTGCGTGAGGATTTTCGTCATCGAAGGGAGGGCCAGGCCTTCCGTGAAGCTGCCGAATTTCTCGCCGAGCCCGCCGATCTGGCGGCCGAGCTCGCGAAGGTAGCGGTCGGTCTCCCTCCGCTGATGCTCAGCTTCCTGCCTTTGACGAGCAGCTTCCTCCCGCTGACGGTCAGCTCCCTCCCGCGATTGCTGTATGAGGCGCTCGGTCTCGCGGTGGAGGTCGCGGTGGAGGTCCACCAGCTCGGCGTGCTTCACCGTCAACGACGCCATCAGATCCCTGAGCTCTTGATCGGTCATCGGTCCAATGTTCTCCCCAAGCGCTCCCAGAACAGCTCCCAAGGCATCTTATCACGGAACGTCAGCGTCCGAAGCCCCCTTTCACGACGGCGGATCCTCCCGGCGTCCCCTCTGATACACTCCCCCTCCGGCCCTGCCGGTCGTGATGCGCCTAGGGGGCCGTCCTTTCCTCCTGCCGAAGGGGGAATCCGTCATCAATCCGTCTCTAGGACACTGTCTCGGAGGAGATTGTCTTGAAGATCCATGAATATCAGGCCAAGGAGATCCTGCGCCGGTACGGGGTGGCGACCCCGCGGGGCCAGGTGACCGACGATCCGGACGAGGCGGCCCGGATCTGCGAGGAGCTCGGCGGTCGGTGCGTCGTCAAGGCGCAGGTCCACGCCGGCGGGCGCGGCAAGGGGGGCGGCGTCAAGCTCGCCAAGTCTCCCGAGGAGGCCCGGGAGGTCGCCTCGAAGATTCTCGGCATGCAGCTCGTCACCCACCAGACCGGCCCGGAGGGCCAGCTCGTCCGCAAGGTGCTCGTCGAGGAGACCGCGGACATCGCCCAGGAGCTCTACGTCTCCATCACCCTCGACCGCGCCCAGGGCAAGCCGGTCATCATGGCGTCCGCCGCGGGCGGCATGGACATCGAGGAGGTCGCGGCCGAGCATCCGGAGAAGATCTTCCGCCTCGCCGTCGATCCCCATCTCGGCCTGCTGCCGTTCCAGGCGCGGGCCGTGGCGAACGGTCTGGGACTCAAGGGGCAGACCGCGGCCAAGGCGGCGAAGCTGATTGGCGGTCTGGTCAAGGCCTACCTGGAGACCGACTCGTCGCTCGCCGAGATCAATCCGCTCATGATCACCGGCGGCGGCGACGTCATGGCGCTCGACGCCAAGATGAACTTCGACGACAACGCCCTCTTCCGCCACAAGGACATCGCCGAGATGCGCGACATCCATGAGGAGAACCCCATGGAGGTCGAGGCGAGCAAGCACAACCTCAACTACATCAAGCTCGACGGCAACATCGCCTGCATGGTCAACGGCGCCGGCCTCGCCATGGCCACCATGGACATCATCAAGCTCTATGGCGGCGAGCCGGCCAACTTCCTGGACGTCGGCGGCGGCGCCTCGCAGGAGGCGGTCAAGAACGCCTTCCAGATCCTGGTCTCGGACCCGAATTGCCGCGCCGTGCTGATCAACATCTTCGGCGGCATCGCGCGCACCGACCGCATCGCCCGCGGCGTCGTCGGCGCCATCGAGGAGCTGGGCAACGTCGAGCTGCCCGTGGTGGTGAGGCTGGAGGGGACGAACGTCGAGGAGGGCCGGCGCATCCTGCGCGAGGCGTCGTTCCAGTTCATCGTGGCCGAGCAGATGGCCGACGCCGCCGAGAAGGTGGTGGCTGCGGCGAAAGGAGGGGCGTGAGCATGGCGATCTGGGTGAACAAGGACACGCGCCTGCTCGTGCAGGGCATCACCGGCAAGGAGGGCACGTTCCACGCCCTCGGCTGCCGCGACTACGGGACGCAGGTGGTGGGCGGCGTCACGCCCGGCAAGGGCGGCGAAACGGTCGAGGGCATCCCGGTCTTCGACTCGGTGGCCGAGGCCCGCGAGGCGACCGGCGCCAACGCGACCATGATCTTCGTGCCGCCGCCGTTCGCCGCCGACGCCATCATGGAGGCCGCGGGGGCCGGCATCGAGCTGGTGGTCTGCATCACCGAGGGCATCCCGGTCAACGACATGATCAAGGTGAAGGCCTTCCTGCGCGATCTTCCAACAGGGCCGGCCCGGCTGATCGGTCCCAACTGCCCGGGCGTCATCTCGCCCGGGATGGCGAAGATCGGCATCATGCCGGGGCACATCCACAAGCCCGGCTCGATCGGCGTGGTCAGCCGCTCGGGCACGCTGACCTACGAGGCGGTCTGGCAGCTCACGAACCTCGGCCTCGGGCAGTCGACCTGCGTCGGCATCGGCGGCGATCCGGTCAACGGCACGAGCTTCCTGGACGTGCTCCAGGGGTTCGCCGAGGACCCCGATACCGAAGGAGTCGTGATGATCGGCGAGATCGGCGGCGACGCCGAGGAGCGCGCCGCGGCGTGGATCCAGGAGAACTACCGCAAGCCCGTGGTCGGCTTCATCGCCGGCCGCACCGCGCCTCCGGGACGGCGGATGGGACACGCCGGAGCGATCATCTCCGGCGGCAAGGGGACCGCGGCGGAGAAGTTCGCGGCCCTGCGGGAGGCCGGCATCCACGTGGTCGAGTCGCCCGCGGAGATGGGGGCGACCATGGCGAAGGCGCTGGGGAAGTGACCCCTCACCCCCCGGCCCCCTCTCCCCGACCGGGAGAGGGGGAGAGAAGAACAAAAATCTTCCGCTTTTCCCTCTGCTTTGTCCCCCCTCTCCCGGCAGGATGGGAGGGGGTGGGAGAGGGGGTTAGGGGGTGAGGGGCTCCAGCGACCTCCGGATTCCCGGCAACGGCTGGCTCGCCCTCCTCGGCGGGGGCGAGTTCAGCTTCGGCGACACGATTGACGCGGATTACGCGTGGATGGACAGGACCGCGCCGGGTCCGATCGGGTTCATCCCCGCGGCGAGCGGATCGGACGACTACCCGCGGCACTTCGCGACGTACATGCGGGAGCAGTTCGAGCGGGAGCTGGAGGTCATCCCCATCTACCGGTCCCGCGACGGGCGGCGGGGGCGCAACTCCGAGCGGATCGCCGCGGTGCCGGCCGTCTACATCGGCGGCGGCGTGGCCGACCACCTGATGGAGGCGATCGCCGGCACTCCGGCCGCCGAGGCGCTGGCCGGCAAGCTGCGGGACGGCGGGATGGTGGTGGCGATCGCGGCCGCGGCCCAGGCGGCCGGGCGCGTGGCGCGCAGCTTCGCCCCCGGACGGCTGATCCCCGGGTTCGGCTGGCTCCCGGACGGCGTGGTCGAGCCCAACTTCGACCCGGACCACGACCGCCGACTGCGCAAGCTGCTGGCGGCCGAGGGCGTGCGCTGGGGGCTGGGCATCCCCGCCGAGTCGGCGGTGCTGCTCGGCCCCGACGGCGTGATGGAGGTGGTCGGGACCGCGTTCCGCGTCGAAGGCGCCAGCGGAGACCTGGAAGTTTTGGGAGAGGGTTGAGCCCTTCCGAGTTCCTTTTTTGCACAACGGAAACGACGAAGCCTGGACCGGCGATCTGGTCCTAACTCGTTGCAATGGAGTACCATCAAACACAGGAGACGTTCCATGGAGAGAACTTTGGCGATCCTCAAGCCGGACAGTGTTGCGGCCGGAAATGCTGGCGCGATTCTTGCTAAGTTGCAGGGCGAAGGTTTTCAAATTCTCGGTATAAAAATGCTGCGTCTGACACAGACTCAGGCTCAGGCCTTCTACGAGGTTCACAAGGAGCGGCCGTTCTACGGCAGCCTGGTGGAGTTCATGACCAGCGGTCCGGTGATGCCGGTGGCGCTGGCGCGCGAGAACGCGGTGGCCCAGTTGCGCGAGGTGATGGGGGCCACGGACGTGGCCAAGGCGGCGCCGGGGACGGTCCGGCAGCAGTTCGGCACGTCGATCGAGCGCAACGCGATCCACGGCAGCGATTCGCCGGAGAACGCGGCGATCGAGCTGTCCTTCTTCTTCTCGCGCGCCGAGCTGCTGGCGGCGCAGTAGGAACCGGAGCCGGCCATGGTTTATCGATATCCCCAGGCGGCTCCTCTGAGCCAGGTCGCGGAAGAGAAGCGGGGTCGGGCCATCGGCCGGTTCTGCCTCGTCTGCGGCAGCATCTTCCCCCTGCACCGGGGGAGGCATACGGGCAAACCGATGTACGGCAAGGACCATATCGCCGCCCCCTGTGCGCACGAGGGGGAGCCGTTCGATCCCGGAGAGCCCTGGTGGGAGCCGGCGGTCGAGATGCTTCCGGCGGCGGCGGCGGCCAACCCGGCGGAGAAGGTGGCGAACGCCCCGGTCAAGGGGACCGCGCCGTGACGCGCCTCTGATTTACCGTAAGGAGTGAGATGAGCGTCTCAATCCAGCAGCCCCGGGCCGCTTCGGCCCCCTCCGGCATGACCCTGGTGTTCCAAAGGGTGAGCGACTTCATGGGGACTGATCACCGAGGCATTCGTCTCGCGGCCGGGCTGGCCCTCGGCGCCGTGGCCGGGCTGGTGGGAAACTGGGGCGCGGCCGGCCTGGCTTCCGGCGCCGGGCTCCTGCTGGGCTGGCCCGGGGTGGCCGGGGCCGCCGTCCAGCTCCTCGTGCAGTACGGGCTCCGGGGGGACCTCCTCGCGGCGCTTGCTTTGTCGTTCGCCTCGGCGGCCCTCGGAACGTCCTCCTATCTGGTCTTCCGCTTCGTGCCCAAGCTGGGCCGCGGCTTCCCGAACCTCCGCTCCTATCTCTGGCTGCTGGCGAGCGCCCTTCTCGGAGGGCTCGTCGGCAGTCTGCTGGTCGCTCTGGCCGGGCGCGAGCCGGGGTCTTCTCTCCAGGCGGTCTGGGTCTGGTCCTGGGCGGTGGAGGCGCTGGCCGGGGTCCTGCTGCTGACGCCGCCGGCTCTGCTGGCGGCGGACCGCTTCCTGCGCCGCTGGCTGATCCCGATTCCCAACGAAGTTCCGGCCCGGACCTATCGCCGGATCAGCCTCGCTCCGCCGATGATCGAGGCGCTGGGCGACGAGACGATGATGGTCGGCCGGCGGCTGAAATCCGCTCTCAGCCAGGACATCCTGTTCACCGGCGCGGCGATGGTGCTGGGCGTGACAGCTCTGGCGGTTCCAGTCTCGGCCCTGCTCCCCGTCGGCGGGCGATGGATCATCCTGCTCTACCTGGTTCCCATCCTGTGGGCGGCCCTGGAGTACGGGATGCGCGGCGGCGTGCTGGCGGCTTCGGCCGGCGGCCTCAGCTTCGTTTTCGGGCTCTTCCTGATCACGGCCATGGCCGGGGACGGGGAAGCGGTCCGCGTCTGGATGTACTCCGCGGACCTTCTGGTCCTCTCGATGACCGGCGCTTTCGTCGGCCGGCTGCGGGAGAAAGAGGCCCGGATGCGCGACGAGCTGGTCGACGCCAACCGGCTCCTCCGGCGCGATCTCCTCCTCGTGGCCCAGGCGCTGAC
Organism: Thermoanaerobaculia bacterium; assembly: GCA_036380715.1. Lineage (GTDB taxonomy): Bacteria > Acidobacteriota > Thermoanaerobaculia > Multivoradales > UBA5704 > UBA5704. The sequence goes on from DASVEF010000376.1 coordinate 25,976, forward strand.
GCAGGCGGTCGAGGCCAAGGACCGCTATACCGAAGGACACCTCCACCGGGTGAGCGAGTACGCGGTCGCGGTCGGCGCGCGGCTGGGGATGCGCGGCAACGACCTGGAGATGCTCCACTACGCGAGCATGCTGCACGACATCGGCAAGATCGGGGTCCCCGAGAACGTGCTGCGCAAGGAGGGGCCGCTCGACGCGATCGAGTCCGAGATCATGCGCCGCCACCCGGAGATCGGCGCCCGCATCCTGGAGAAGCTCGACCTCCTCAAGGGGGCCGCGCCGATCGTCCTCCACCACCAGGAGCGCTTCGACGGCCGGCTGGACTCGACCCATCCCGGCTATCCCATGGGGCTGCGCGGCGAGACGATTCCCCTCGGCGCGCGCATCATCGCGGTGGTGGACGCCTTCGACGCCATGACCACCGACCGGCCCTACCGCAGGGCCCTTTCGGAGGCGGCGGCGGTCTCCGAGCTCCGGAGGGAGCGGGGCCGGCAGTTCGATCCGGTGGTGGTGGACGCCTTCTTGAGGATCCTGGAGGAGCGCCCCTGGCTCCGCGCCAGCCGGGCGTGATCCTCTCTCTTTCCGTGTGAGCCAGGATCAGGATTGGCAGGCCCTGGACGCTCACGTCCTGGAGGTCCGGGGCTGCCGCATCTGCCCCACGGTCGAGCCGCCGCCGGTGATCGCCCGTCCGGACGTCTGGCCTCGGGTGATGCTGGTGGGCCAGGCCCCCGGGCCCAAGGAGAGGGACGTGGGGCGGCCGTTCGCCTTCACGGCCGGGACGCGGCTCTTCTCCTGGTTCGCCCGCCTCGGCGTCTCCGAGGAAGAGTTCCGCCGCCGGGTCTGGATGGCCGCGGTGATCCGCTGCTTCCCCGGCCGCGCGCCGCAGGGAGGCGACCGGCCGCCTGCTCCCCTGGAGATCGCCAACTGTGCGCCCTATCTGGAGCGGGAGATCCAGATGATCCGGCCGCTCACCGTCATCGCCGTGGGCCAGCCGGCGATCGCCAAGTTCCTCCCCGAGCCCGCGCCGCTGCACGACCGGGTGGGCCAGCTCTTCCGGGCCTCGCGGGGCGAGGTCGAATTCGACGTCATCCCCATGCCGCACCCCTCCGGGCGGAGCACCTGGCTGGTGCGGCCGGAGAACCAGGCGCGGCTCGACCGGGCGCTGGAGCTGCTGGCGGCGACGCGGGGGTGGCGCGAGACGTGGCCCTCGTCCCGGGGCCTCTGAGGTACAATCCGCCCGCCATTTCTCAGGAGGTCTCTCCATGGAGCTTTCGAAGGCTGAGCAGGTGATCCTGGCCCGGTACAGGGAGCGGTGCCATCGTGCCGGGGGCGTTCAGACCGGCTATGGGATGCGCGCCAACGCGATCCGGCTCGCGCAGCCGCAAGGGGTGGATATCGACGAGGGGCTCCGGTCGATGGTGGAGAAGGGGTGGCTCAAGCCGAACGCGGCCGGGAGCTGGTATTTCCTGACCGAGGCCGGAGCCGAGCAGGTGAAGGCTGTGCCGTAATTGATCCCATTCCCCCTCTCCCTGGCCCTCTCCCCCGTGCCGGGGGAGAGGGAATAACGCCTATCCACGGATTTCGAGGCCCTCCGGCCGCAGCGCCCTTTCGACCAGGCCGAGCGCGGCGTCCACCAGCAGGGCGAGCGCGGCGGCGGGGATGGCTCCGGAGAGGATCATGCTCGTGTTGGCGAGCTGAAGGCCGGTCACGATCGGCTCGCCCAGCCCTCCCGCTCCGATGAAGGCCGCCAGGGTCGCGGTGCCCACCGTGATCACGGCCGCGGTCCGGATTCCCGCCATGAGCACCGGCGCGGCCAGCGGCAGGCGGATCTGGCGCAGCACCTGGCCCGGGGTCATGCCCAGCGCGGTGGCCGCCTCCACGGCGCGCGGGTCGGCGTCGCGCACGCCGGTATAGGTGTTCCTCACGATCGGAAAGAGCGAGTAGATCCAGAGCGCCACCACGGCCGGGACGATCCCCACGCCGAGGAAAGGGATCATGAAGGCCAGCAGAGCGAGCGAGGGGACGGTCTGGAAAAGACCCAGGACGCTGATGACCGCCTCGGCCCCGCGCCGCCGCCGCTCCAGCCAGAGCCCGAGCGGCACCGAGGCCAGAACGCCGAGGAGAAGGGCCGCCGCGGAGAGGCCCAGGTGCTCCAGGGTGCGTCGGGCCAGCGCGCTCCGCTCTCCCCAGAGATAGCCGGCGAAGCCCTCGCCCTGGCGGACAGGCTCTCTCCGCACAGATGCCTCGATGAGGCCGAGCGCTTGGAGGGCGTCGCGCGCCACCACCGTCTCGCTCTCGCCGCGCTCCTGCAGCCGGAAATTGAGGGCGCGCATCGACTCCTCGTCGAACGCTCCGGCCAGGAGGCCGAGGATGGCGCCGACTTCCGGGTGCTCCTTGAGCGTCTCGCCGCGCACCAGGGCCGCGGCCTCGTAGGGCGGGAAGAAGCCTCTGTCGTCCTCCAGCACCACCAGGCCGTAGCGGAGGAGCCGGGCGTCGGTGGTGTAGGCGTCCATGGCATCGATCTGCCGCGCTCCGGCGGCCTGATACTGGAGCGCCTGCTGGAGGCGCTGGATCGAGGCGAAGCGGAGCCCATAGGTCTTCTCCAGCCCGGGCAGACCGTCGTCCCGGCCGACGAACTCGTGCCCGAAGCCGCCGCGCAGCCGGTCCGAGATCCGCGCCAGGTCCGAGATCGTCCGCAGGCGCTCGCGTTCGGCCAGCTCCTTGGGCACGGCGATCTCGAACGCGTTCTCGAAGCCGAGCGGGGCCAGCCACCAGAGATTCCAGCGCGAGAGGAACTCGGTCCGCACCCGGTTCAGCGTCTCCGTCGAGCCGCCGGTGGCCTGCTGGCCGAGGATGGAGACCAGCCCCGTCCCCGTGTACTCGGGATAGACGTCGATCGCTCCCGTGCGCAGCGCCTCGAAGCAGACCTGCGTGCCGGCCAGACCGAGGCGGCGCTCGACCTGGAGGTCCGTCCGGCTCTCCAGGAGCTGGGCGAACATCTCGCCGAGGAGCCGGCTCTCCTCGAAGTTCTTGGAGCCGACGACGATGGGGTCGGCGTGGAGGGAAGGGAGATGAGGAGGAGGCCCAAAAAGATCCTCACCCCCCGGCCCCCTCTCCCATCGCCCTCCCTGCCTGCCGGGAGAGGGGGAGAAAGACGCCGCTTCCACATCATCCTCTCTCCTCTCCTTCTTTTTCTTCCCCCCTCTCCCGGGTGGGGGGAGTGCGATGGGAGAGGGGGGTAGGGGGGTGAGGTTTGGGAGGGGGCGCTAGCTCGATCAATTCCCGCACATACGGATCCGCCGGCCGCTCCACCAACTCCTCCGCCGGCCCGAGCTGAAGAATCCGTCCTCTCCTCATGACGCCGACCCGCTGGGCCAGGCGGAACGCCTCGGCGAGGTCGTGGGTCACCAGGACCATGGTCTTGCCGAGGGTGCGCTGGAGGTCGAGAAACTGCCGGTGAAGCTCCAGTCGGGTGAGAGCGTCCAGGGCTCCGAAGGGCTCGTCGAGGAGGATGATCGGCGGATCGGCGGCCAGGGCGCGGGCGAAGGCCACGCGCTGGCGCTGCCCGCCCGAAAGCTCGGCCGGATAGCGGCTGCCGTAGGTGCCGGGGGAGAGGCCGACCAGGTCCAGCATCTCGCGGGCTCGGGCCTGGCGGCGCTCGCGGTCCCAGCCGAGGAGGCGCGGCACCAGCTCCACGTTGCGCTCCGCCCGCCAGTGGGGGAGGAGCCCGCCGTCCTGCTGCACATAGCCGATCCGGCGGCGGAGGGCGATCGGATCGAGCTCCGCGACCGGCCGGCCCTCCACCCGCACCACCCCGGCCGAAGGCTCGACCATGCGGTTGAACATCCGCAGAAGCGTGGTCTTGCCGCAGCCGCTCTCGCCGACCAGGGCCACGGTTTCGCCGGGAGCGACAGCCAGGGAGACCTCCGCGAGCGCGGGCGGGCCGTCGCCGTAGATCTTCGAGACGCCGGTGGCTTCGAGGGCCGGCCCCGGGAGGAATAACGGCATGGGGTGTAGCATACCGGACCGGGAGGAAGCCCCATGAGACGCGAGCACCTGCGATTCCCCGGCGCGCACGGGGCAGACCTCGCCGCGCGGCTGGAGAGCCCCGACGTCGAGCCCACGGCCTACGCCCTCTTCGCCCACTGCTTCACCTGCTCCAAGGACCTGAAAGCCGCGGGCTGGATCAGCCGCGCCCTGGTCGACCGCGGGATCGCCGTCTTCCGCTTCGACTTCACCGGCATCGGGGAGAGCGAGGGGGACTTCGCCGAGACCGACTTCTCCTCGAACCTGGACGACCTGGTCGCCGCCGCGGACTTCCTGCGCCGCGAGCGCCAAGCGCCGCTCCTCCTCGTCGGCCACAGCCTGGGCGGCACGGCCGTGCTGGCCGCGGCCGAGCGCATCCCCGAGACAGCCGCCGTGGCCACGATCTGCGCTGCCAGCGACACCGAGCACCTGCGCGACATCCTGGTGCGCCTCTCCCCCGAGCTGGAAGCGCGCGGCGAGGCCGAGGTGGACCTCGGCGGCGGCCAGCCGTTCCGCATCCGCAAGCAGCTCTTGGAGGATCTGGCCGAGGACCACCTTCAGGGTGTCCTCTCCAGGCTCCACCGTCCTCTCCTGATCTTCCACTCGCCCGTGGACAACGTGGTCGGGATCGAGCACGCCCAGCGGATCTTCGAGGCGGCCAAGCACCCGAAGAGCTTCATCTCCCTGGGGATGGCCGATCACCTCCTCCAGAGCGAGCGGGACGCCCGCTACATCGGCGAGGTCCTGGCCGCCTGGGCCGGCCGCTACCTGGAAGGAGAGCAGCCGGAGATAGAGTCCCTTCCCGAGCCGGGCCAGCACGGAGAGGTCCTGGTCGCGGAGCTCGACGGCTTCGCCCAGAAGATCGTGGCCCGCCGCCACCGCCTGGCCGCCGACGAGCCCGTCGAGGTGGGGGGGACCGACACCGGCCCGAGCCCCTACGAGCTGCTGCTCGCCGCCCTCGGCGCCTGCACCTCGATGACCGTGCGCCTGTACGCCGATCGCAAAGGCATGCCTCTGGAGGGAGTGCGCGTCCGTCTGAAGCACTCCAAGGTCCACGCCATCGACTGCGCCCACTGCGAGACCCGCGAAGGCAAGATCGACCGCGTCGAGCGGGTCATCGAGGTGCTCGGCCCCCTGACCGAGGAGCAGCGACAGAAGCTCCTGGAGATCGCCAACAAGTGCCCCGTCCACCGCACGCTGGAGTCGGAGATCGACGTCCCCAGCCGGTTGGGGTGAAGAAGGCGGGAGAGCGGAGCTCCTGCTCTCCCGCCCCTTGGCGATCCACTAGTCGAGAGCCCAGCTCGCGGTGCAGGTGATTGTGCCGTAGCTGACCGGCGACGCGTACCTCTGCATCTGCACGCGGATGCTGCTCCCGAAACGGATGTTGTAGGGGATGAATCCCGTGAACCTGGCTGCGACACTGTCTTCGGGGAAGTTCTCGGGGGAGATGGTGATCGTCTGCGCGGCGGCGCCGTCGACGTAGAAGTAGGCCACGATAGGCGATTGAAGGATGAACAGGCACTGGAGTCCCTTGACATTTCCCGAGCCGTTGGTCGTCGGGATGATATCGGCGGAGGTGCTGGGAGAATACAGGCTGGCACTGGTGAGCCGGGGTTTGGTCTGGCCGTCGTCCACTGCCCAGGCGGTGGGGGCAAGGGTGAGAAGGAGCACGAAGAGGGTAAGAGGCTTGGGCATTCTCATAACGAATCCTCCTTAGGAAGGATGGGGTCGTTCTCGAAGTGCGCCCTCGGCCGAGGTATATAGATACTAAGTGATGAAGAGAAATTAATCAATCCGATCTCATCTGCGGAGCTCCCCAGAGGCCCGTCCTCCAAAGTGGCCGTCCGCCGCGCGCGGTCGTCCCCGCCAGATGACGACCTCCGGCCTCCCATCGGCCTCGTTCTCCTCAACCTATTGAAAACAAAAGATGTCTCTATCTCCCCAAGGCCTGGCACGGACCGTGAAATCGAGAGGAAACGAGCACAGTTCAGCGGGACCAAAGGACGTAGACGACATGCGCAGCGAACATCGACAGGGACGCCACAGCACGACCTACCGAGAGCTCACGGCGGCAGTCTCTGCGAACAGGTTCCGACGGACAGAACTCCTCTCCCTCCGGTGCCGGGGCGGGTATTAAGCCCTCCGCCCGCCCTGGCCCTCTTTTTTTCTTGCGCGTTTTCGTTCCGAGAAGAGCCCTGGTCTGTCCGGGGCTCTGAGCGAAGCGCACGCTCATCCCCGTATAATCCCCCCTGTGAGTGATGCGAACGAGTTGGAGCCGCGGATCGTAGCGCGCTCCGAGCACCCGATCTCCCGCAGAGACATCAACCCCAACGCCCTCAAAGTTCTCTACCGCCTCCACAACGCGGGCTACAAGGCCTACATGGTGGGAGGGAGCGTGCGCGACCTCATGCTTGCACGCCGGCCCAAGGACTTCGACGTCGGGACCGACGCCCGGCCCAACGAGATCCGGCGGCTGTTCAGCAACTCGCGGATCATCGGCCGGCGCTTCCGGCTGGTCCACGTCTACTACCACGACGGCAGCACCGTCGAGGTCTCCACTTTCCGGCGGGAGCCCGATCCCGAGGAGCAGCGTGGCGCCCCCGGGGAGATGCTGATCACCAGCGACAACACCTACGGCACTCCGCGCCAGGACGCCTTCCGCCGCGACTTCACGATCAACGCGCTCTTCTACAACATCGCCGACTACACGGTCATCGACTACACAGGCGGCATCGACGACCTGGAGCGGAAGATCGTCCGCGTGATCGGTGATCCGGACGTGCGCTTCCGCGAGGACCCGGTCCGCATGCTGCGCGCCTGCGAGTTCGCCGGCCGGCTGGGGTTCGGGATCGAGGGACAGACGCAGGAGGCGATCCAGCGTCACCGCAAGGACCTGGAGAAGGCGTCGCCGGCGCGGGTGACCGAGGAGATTGCCCAGCTCCTGCGCTGCGGGCACGCCGGAGCGGCCATGCAGTGGATGCTGGAGCTGGGGCTCCTGGAGGTCATCCTTCCCGAGGCCTACGCCATGCTGACGGCGGGGCGGCGCGGCATGGGGGATTTCGGACAGATCCTGCCGGTCATCGACCGCATGGTGGCCCAAGGGCGCGAGCTCCCGGACACCGCCCTGATCGCCGCGCTCCTGCTGCCCAAAGTCATGCTCCGGCGCGACGACATCGAGGCGATCGACCAGCGGCCGATGAGCCGGTCGGCCATCGAGGTTATGGTCCAGGAGGAGATCGCCCCCTTCCTCGCCCGCTTCACCGTCTCCAACCTCAAGTCGCAGCAGATCACCCTGGCCCTGATCGGCTTCCAGCGCCTCTGCGAGCCGGGCTGGAAGTTCCCCGACCGCGTACGCTTCGCGCGCAAGGCCTACTTCGACCAGGCCCTCCTGCTCTTCGAGATCCTGGTCGAGGCCACCGGGGAGGGGCACGAGGCGCTCCTGGAATGGCAGGCCGCGGCCCGCCGGCGGCCTCCGCTCAAGGCCCCGACCGACGCCGAAGCGCGTCCGCGGCCCCGCCGCCGGCGGCGCCGCCGCACCGGCGCCGCGGCGGTGTGAGCCCCCAGGGGCTCCTTGTGACGCCTTTCACAATCAGCCCGGAATTGGCATAGGATAGGGTCGCTCGGAGTGCGAGCTTCCACGAGGAAAAAGCATGTCCTGGTTTCTTGACTTCTACAAATCCGCGGTCGGCAAGAAGGCGGTGATGGCCGTCACGGGCATCATCCTCTTCGGGTTCGTGCTGGTGCACATGATCGGCAACCTCCACCTCTACGAGGGGCCGGGATACCTCGACGAGTACGGCCGCTTCCTGCGCCAGGTCGGGGCGCCGGCGATCCCGCCGCACGCCGCGCTCTGGATTGCCCGCTTCGTCCTGCTGGCGAGCGTCGTGCTGCACATGTGGGCCGCCTGGCAGGTGACGCGGATGAGCCGCGAGGCGCGGCCGCAGCGCTACGCGCAACGCCAGCTCGTCCACACCTCCTACGCCTCGCGGACCATGCGCTGGGGCGGCGTCATCATCGCGCTCTTCGTCGTCTACCACATCCTCCACTTCACCACCGGCACGGTCCACCCCGACTTCCGGGAAGGGGAGGTCTACCACAATATGATCGTCGGATTCCGTGTCTGGTGGGTGTCGCTGTTCTACATCGTGGCGCAGGTCGCCCTGGGGTTCCACCTCTACCACGGCGTGTGGAGCCTCTTCCAGTCGCTCGGCTGGAACCATCCACGGTTCAACCTCTGGCGCAACGGCTTCGCCCACGCCTTCGCCTGGATCGTCACCCTCGGCAACATCTCTTTCCCGCTGGCCATCCTGACCGGCCTGGTGCGCTAGGAGCCGCCCTGCCATGAAGCTGGAGAGCAAGGTCCCTTCCGGTCCGCTGGACGCCAAGTGGACATCCCACAAGAACCATCTGCGGCTGGTCAATCCCAACAACAAGCGGAAATTCGAGATCATCGTGGTGGGCTCCGGCCTGGCCGGCGGCGCGGCCGCCGCGAGCCTCGGCGAGCTGGGCTACAACGTGAAGTGCTTCTGTTTCCAGGACAGCCCGCGCCGCGCCCACTCGATCGCCGCCCAGGGAGGCATCAACGCCGCCAAGAACTACCACAACGACGGAGACAGCATCTACCGTCTGTTCTACGACACCATCAAGGGCGGCGACTTCCGCTCCCGCGAGGCCAACGTCCACCGGCTGGCCGAGGTGTCGGTCAACATCATCGACCAGTGCGTGGCGCAGGGAGTGCCCTTCGCCCGCGAATACGGCGGCCTGCTCGACAACCGCTCGTTCGGCGGCGCCCAGGTGGCGCGCACCTTCTACGCCCGCGGCCAGACCGGCCAGCAGCTTCTGCTCGGCGCCTATCAGGCCCTCTGCCGGCAGATCGACGCCGGCATGGTCAAGATGTACGCGCGCACCGAGATGCTCGACCTGGTGGTGGAAAACGGCCGGGCGGTCGGCATCATCACCCGCGACATGGTCACGGGCAAGATCGAGCGCCACGCCGCCCACGCCGTGCTGTTGACGACCGGCGGCTACAGCAACGTCTACTACCTGTCGACCAACGCCAAGGGCTCGAACGTCACCGCGGCCTGGCGGGCGCACCGCCGCGGCGCGCTGTTCGCCAACCCCTGCTTCACGCAGATCCATCCGACCTGCATCCCGGCCTCGGGCGACTACCAGTCCAAGCTCACTCTGATGAGCGAGTCGCTGCGCAACGACGGCCGGATCTGGGTGCCCAGGGACCCGAACGACGCCCGCTCGCCGGACCAGATCCCGGACGGCGACCGCGACTACTTCCTGGAGCGCAAGTATCCGAGCTTCGGCAACCTGGTGCCGCGCGACGTCGCGGCCCGCAACGCCAAAGCCGTGGTCGACGAGGGGCGGGGAGTGGGCCCGCAGAAGAACGGGGTCTACCTCGACTTCTCCGGCGCCATCCAGCGGCTGGGCAAGCAGGCGATCGCCGAGCGCTACGGCAACCTCTTCGAGATGTACGAGAAGATCACGGGCGAAGATCCGTACGTGGTCCCCATGCGCATCTACCCGGCCCCGCATTACACCATGGGCGGGCTCTGGGTGGACTACAACCTGATGAGCAACGTCGACGGCCTGTTCGTGCTCGGCGAGGCGAACTTCTCCGACCACGGCGCCAACCGGCTGGGCGCGAGCGCGCTGATGCAGGGCCTGGCGGACGGCTACTTCGTCATCCCCTACACCCTCGCCGACTACCTGGCCGGGCACCTCGGAGAGAAGGTCACCGCCGACACGCCCGCCTTCGCGGCCACCGAGGCCGAGGTGCAGTCGGGGATCCAGAAGTTTCTCTCCATCCAGGGGAGCCGGACCGCCGACTCCTTCCACCGCGAGCTCGGCCGCATCGTCTGGGACTACTGCGGCATCTCCCGCACCGCCGAGGGGCTGCGCAAAGCGCTGACCCTGATCCCGGCCCTGCGCGACCAGTTCTGGCAGGACCTGCGCATCCCGGGCGGACCCGCCGAGGTCAACCAGGAGTTGGAGAAGGCCGGCCGGGTGGCCGACTACTTCGAGCTCGCCGAGCTGATGTGCCGCGACGCGCTCGACCGCGAAGAGTCGTGCGGCGGCCACCTGCGCGAGGAGCACCAGACGCCCGAAGGCGAGGCGCTGCGCAACGACAAGGAGTACTCCTACGTCGCCGCCTGGGAATGGACCGGCGCCGGCAAGGCTCCCACCCTGCACAAAGAGCCGCTCGAATTCGAGTTCGTGAAGCCGACCCAGAGGAGCTACAAGTAATGGATCTCACGCTCTACGTCTGGCGCCAGGCCGGTCTCGACAAGCCGGGGCGCATGCAGCGGTACGACGTGAAGAACGTCAACGAGCACAGCTCCTTCCTGGAGATGCTCGACGTCCTCAACCAGGACCTGATCGCGCGCGGCGAGGACCCGATCGCGTTCGATCACGACTGCCGCGAAGGGATCTGCGGCTCCTGCGGCTTCATGATCAACGGCGAAGCGCACGGCCCGCTGCCGCGCACGACCGTCTGCCAGCTCCACATGCGCCACTTCAAGTCCGGCGACACGCTCCACCTTGAGCCGTGGCGCGCCAAGGCCTTCCCGATCATCAAGGACCTGATGGTCAGCCGCGGCTCCTTCGACCGGATCGTCCAGTCCGGCGGCTACATCACGGTCTCGACCGGCAGCGCGCCCGAAGCGAACCTCACTCCCATCCCCAAGCCGCTCGCCGACCGCGCCTTCGAAGCGGCCGAGTGCATCGGCTGCGGCGCCTGCGTGGCCCAGTGCCCCAACGGCGCCGCCCAGCTCTTCACCGGCGCCAAAGTCTCGCACCTGAGCCTCCTGCCGCAGGGCCAGCCTGAGCGCGACATGCGGGCCATCTCCATGGTCGAAGCCATGGAAGCCCAAGGCTTCGGCGCCTGCTCCAACTACGCCGAATGCGAAGCCGTCTGCCCCAAAGGCATCGCCATCGACTTCATCGCCCGCATGAACCGCGACTACATCAAGGCCAAGCTGCGGGGCGTGGCGAAGGTGCCGATGGCGCCGTAGGGCCCTCCCCGCGAACCCTCCGAGTGTTCCTCGCCCAGCTCTCTGCAGGGCGGTAGCATGTAGACCAGTGTCAAAGCGCCGCAGGCGCGGCGACCCCGGGTTGGATCCTCTACCTCCCCAAGCCCCGAAGATGGAGGAGTCTTCCGGGGTGGCTAGAAAACGCCAAATGCGTCCGTCTCACCAAAGTATAAGCAGAAGGCCGCCTGGGCTGTCAGTGGCGGAGGTAACCTTGGCTCCTCGTGTTGAGAGTTCTAAAGAGAGGCTCCAATGAATGTCCGACATGAGGAGACGCCAAGCGCCTTTCGATATCTCGATGCAGCACGGGAAAGGAACGACCGCAGTAACCCTTCGACTTACCCACGCGATATCCCGGTTCTGGCCTTCACTCCGCGACCTGCCGTTCCTCTGATTTACAAGGAGTCCTTTGATGCCGAAAAAAAAGAAAGCGCTTCTGCTCGGAGGCGGTTTTCGCAAATGCCAGCCGAAACTGCGAATGATCGCTAACGCCAGTCCGAAAGTGAACACTGTTCGAGCTGAACAGTGTGGCCCTCTCGCCGTCACCAACCAAACCCTGCTGAAACAGATTCCCCTTCAGCGGGGAGACGACGCCGCGCCGGTGAAAAGGAGCAGGCTGCCGCGCAGGCTCAAGCGCGGGAAGCTGAAGAAAATCCCTTCGAACGTCTATGCCAACGTCTTCATTGAGACGCTTGACGCCAGCGTGCAGAAAAAACGGTTCCCCGGCGAGCGGGCGCGTAAGGCGAACCTCGTCACCGCCCGCGTGCCGCTTAGCAAGCTGAAGGACATCTGCGCGAATGAGAACGTCACATATATCGAACTGGGCGAGCCGCTCGCCACGCCGACACCGATCATCTCGGCGGACCAAGTCGGCGCGCCTTCGTCGTCCCTCAGGAGGTTCGGCTCGACGCAGCAGCACCGCGGCGGCGAGGGCGTGCTCATCGGTATCATTGACGTACAAGGGTTCGAGTTCTCGCACCCTGATTTCCTCGACGACAAGGGGCGGACGCGGTTCGTCCGCATCTGGGATCAGGGCGCGCCCGAAGGCTTCTCGCGCCCCGCACCGCAAGGCGACCCGCAGTTCGCCTACGGCGCGGAGTTCACCGACGCCCACCTGAACGCCGCGATCAGCGCCGCCCCGGAGCTCAAGATCCCGGCTTACGAACTGGAGCGCCAGTCGCAGATAGCCGTCTCGTCGCACGCGACGCACGTGGCGAGCATCGCGGCGGGCAACCGCGGCGTCTGCCCGCGCGCGCGTGTCGCCGGTGTCCTCGTCTCGCTGCCCGAAAGCGACCTCAAACGCCGCCAGTCGTTCTACGACTCGACGCGCATTGCCGACGCCGTTGATTACCTCGTCCGCCTCGCCGAAGAGTTCAAAATGCCGCTCTCGATCAACGTCAGCCTCGGCACGAACGGGCACGCGCACGACGGCTCAAGCGCCATCTCACGCTGGATTGACGCGGCGATGTCGATGCCCGGTCGGTGCATCTCGGTAGCCGCGGGCAACGCCGGGCAGGAGGTCGCGGTGTTCGAGGGTGACAGTGGCTTCGTGATGGGGCGCATCCACACGAGCGGCCAGATTCCGGCGCGCGGTCTCGTTAAAGATATCGAGTGGCTCGTCGTCGGTAATGGCCTGATGGACTTGTCGGAGAACGAGTTGGAAATCTGGTACAGCCCGCAAGACCGCTTCGATGTCTTGGTGCGCCCGCCCGACTCCGACAAGTGGATCGGTCCCGTCGAGCCGCGCCAGTTCATCGAGAACCGGCAGATGGCGGACGGCAGTTTCCTCAGCGTCTACAACGAGCTGTATCACTCGGCCAACGGCCTGAACTACATCTCCATCTATCTCTCACCGTTTCTCACCGACGAGGGTGTCGTCGGCGTGCCCGCTGGTCGTTGGACTGTCCGGCTGCGTGGGCAGGAGGTGCGCGACGGCAGGTATCACGGCTGGATTGAACGCGACGACCCGCGCCGGCTGGGCCGCGTCGGGCAGCGGGAGGCTTGGCGCTTCCCGTCGTTCTTCTCCGAGGCGTCGAACGTCGACGACTCCTCCGTCAGCTCTCTAGCGTGCGGCAACCGCGTCCTCTCGGTCGCCAACCTGGATGAGGCGATGGAGCGCATCAACATCACGAGCAGCCAGGGGCCGACGCGCGACAACCGCTTCAAGCCCGATACCGCCGCGCCCGGCACGAACATTGTCGCGGCCAAAGGCTTCGCCGGGCCGGACGACCTTTGGGTCTCGATGTCGGGGACGAGTATGGCGAGCCCGTTCGTGGCGGGCGTGGCCGGGCTGATGCTCGCCGTGCAGCCGAAACTTACCGCGGCGCAGATCGAAGGCATCATCCAGCGCACCGCGCGCCCTCTGCCGGGCGGCAGCTTCAAGTGGATCAACTCGGCGGGCTTCGGACGGATTGACCCGGAGGAGTGCATCCGCGAGGCCGCCAGGATTAACGAAAGGAAGGACTTAACCTGATGAAGCTCACAGTCTTTCAGTCGGACAAGGGCGACTGCCTGCTGCTCAGAGGCGCGGACGGTCGGATGATGCTCGTGGACGGTGGGATGAGTGCATCGTACTCACAGCACGTCGCCCCCGCGCTCGGGCGATTGCGCGACAACGGCGAGGTGATAGACGTGGTCTACGTCTCGCACATTGATCAGGATCACATCTCCGGCGTCCTCCAGTTGATGAACGACGAGGTGGCCTGGCGCATCCACGAATTCGCCCAAGCGAACAGCAACACGCATAAGAAGCCGCCGGAGGCGCGGCGCCCGCCGGAGGTGAAGGCCATCTGGCACAACGCCTTCCACGAGCAGGTCAAGGACAACAAGGGCGAGATTGAGGACATGCTGGCCGCCTCAGCCGCCATCCTCTCCGGCTCGGAGAACAAGTCGGTCAAGGAGCTGGCGTCGGAGCAGGCCGAGCTGGTGACGAGCATCGCCGAAGCCATCCAACTCTCGCGCCGTGTCAGCCCCGACCAGCTCGGCATCAAGCTCAATCCGCCCGCCAAGGGCAAGCTGATGCTGGTGCGCGACTCGCCCGGCTCAACGATCAAGATCGGCGGCATGATCTTCTCTATCATCGGTCCATTCTCCACCGAGCTCAAGAAACTGCGCGACGAGTGGGACGAGTGGCTGAAGAACAACAAGAAAAAACTGAAGTCCATCCAGAAGCGCGCCGAGGACGACGCCGGTAAATTCAGCGTGCGTGAGATTGGCGAGATCATTATGCCGAAGCTCCGACAGGCCGAAGAGCTGAGCAGCCTGCTGCCGCTCGCCACGAAGACCGCGAAGTTCAAGCTCGGAGAGCGCAAGAAAGTGACCACGCCGAACCTAGCCTCGCTCATGCTGTTCGCCAATGAGAACGGGAAGACGCTCCTGCTCACCGGCGACGGGCATCACGAGGATATCATTAATGGATTGAAGCACATAAACAAGCTGAAGGATACGGGCGGCCTCCATGTTGACGTGCTCAAGGTGCCGCACCACGGCAGCGAGCATAATCTAGACGAAGCATTCTGCCGCAGAGTGACCGCCGACCACTACGTCTTCTGCGGTAATGGCGAGCACGAGAACCCGGACCTGCGCGTAATTCAGGCCCTCGTCGACTCGCGCCTTAGCACCGACCCCGCCGTCCGCAGCGGCAATAAGCAAGCTGGCAACCCGTTCAAGCTCTGGTTCAACAGCAGCGAAAAGGCGACGGAGAAAGATGAGGCGAAAGCGCACATGCGCGAAGTCGAGAGCCTCGTCCGTACCCGTGCCAAAGGGAGCGGTGGCCAGATGAGCTTCTTCTTCCTCGGAGGTTCAAGCTTCGATCTTCAGGTCTGAGATTCTGGGACGGCAGCTGTCGGAAATAAAGCCTGCCTCCTTAGCCGTATCGGGGAAGGCGATTAACCCTCTGGCGGCGCCCGGGCGTACTCTTCGGGTCAGCCCAGGTTTCGGTGGAGAGCGGGCGCGATATCGACTTGGCCCCAGTCCGGCGTTTGTGAAAGATCCTCCGGACCAAGGATGCGTCCCCGCCCAGGTGCAGCACGAGCCGCGGAGCGGGTAGCCCGCCGGCTTCGGGGTCCGCGTCATCGCTGTTGTCATAGACGTGCAGTGCCGTAAGGGAGGGCAGGAGCTGCACGAGGTTCAGGCGGCTCCGCTCGTAACGCCGCCGAATGAGATCCTCCGGGATGGGATGACCACCCCGGCGAACGCGGGCCGCCACACGCTCGATGTGCAGCTCTGGACTCTTGAGTCCCACATACCAGACGAGGACCTCGATCCGGCTCTTCGCTGCATGACCGAGCAGCCGCGGAATCGTGTTGCCGCCGAGCGTGGTCTCGAAAGCGAAGTCGAGGCGCTCGTGGATGGCGCGCTCCAGCAGCGCCCGGCCGAGCCGCCACGCGTCCGCATTGGCCACGGCGGAGGTCAGGCCCGCCTTGTGGCCATCAGCTCGCGAGCGGCCTTAGTAGTCGGCTCCGGAGGCGCGGAAAGCAGCGCCACCGATGCTGCTCTTTCCGCCTCCGTTGACGCCGGCCAAGACGTAGATGCGCGGCCGATCGGCCAATCAGCTCCGCCGTCGCGCCGCCTTGGCCGCGGCCCGCCCGAGCTCCTCCGGAGCGGCATAGAACGCCGCCTCCATCCTCTTCCTGGCCGCCGGTGTCTGCATGCGCTCGAGCAGGCCCTCGAACTTGGTGCTGAGCGCGTCGAGGGTTTCGGCCCGCGCGCTGCTCAGGGACTCGAACTCCTCGTAGGAGAGCAGCACGGCCGTCGGCATGTCGTGGCGGGTGATCGCGACGGCGCCGGACGCAGCGACGCGGTCGAGAAGCTCGCCGAACGTGTTCTTGGCCTGGATAGCGGCGATCTCGGGGATCTCCACCAACTCACCCAGGCGCTTACGGAAGGTGTGTCTTGCCATCGATCCTCCCATGTCTCCTGCGCCAGAATAGCAAAATTAGCCAACGGTCCATTCCTAAGCAGCCAAGACTCCGCCCGAGGCGTCGTTCGTGTTGGCGACGGCGGGCCAAGGAGGTGGTATCCTCTTGCCATCTTCCGGATCTCCGGGCTCCTCATGCGCTCTCCCAAG
>DASVEF010000377.1:0-9106 GCA_036380715.1 Thermoanaerobaculia bacterium
GAAGCAGATCGGCGCCTGGTACTTTCCGCACCCCTGGATCGACGTGCTGTTGCCGACGAGCCAGACCGAGAGCTTCATCGGCGGCACGCTGGCCGCCCTCGATCCCGCGGACCTGGGCCAGGGGCCGATCCTCATCTACCCCTACCGTCGGGACGGCTTCACGGTGCCCAACCTGCGAGTACCCGAGGGGGAGACGTTCTTCCTTTTCGGCTTGCTGCGCAACGCCATCCCACCCACCCCGGAGCGCGCGGCGGAGCTGACCGCCGCCAACCGCCGGCTTTTCGAGCTGGCGCGGGCCGTGGGCGGGTACTTCTATCCGGTTGACTCGGTGCCGATGAGCCCCGACGACTGGCGCCAGCACTTCGGATCGCGCTGGCCCCAGCTCTTCGCCGCCAAGCAGGCCTTCGATCCGGACGCCCTGCTGGCGCCGGGACAGGGGGTTTTCCCGCGGGATTAGAACCCGAAATCGTGGAGCTGGTACCTATGGGGTGAGGGGAAGCCGACCGCGGGAGCGTTCCTCTTCTCGATGGCGCCTAGAGCCGGGGGAGCGTGACCTTCTCGCAAACCTCGGGCTCGGCACGCTGTCGGAAGGACGGCGCGACTCATGGAGCTCCCTCTCTCGACTCTGATCCTCTCCGCCAATCGCGGCGACGGCCAGGCCTCCGAGGCGCTCTTCGCGGCGCTCTACCGGGAGCTCCGCGGGCTCGCGCGCCGCGAGTTGGCGCGCTCGGGTCCAGGCGCCGCGCTCGGCGCGACCAGCCTGCTCCACGAGGCCTATCTCGACATCGCGCAGCGCCAGGGGATGGCTTTCCCTGATCGCGCCCGGTTCCTCACCTATGCGGCACGGGTCATGCGCGGCCTGATCATCGACGGCCTCCGCCGCCGTCAGTCCAGGAAGCGCGGCGGCGGCTTCGAGATCACCTCGATCGACGACAAGGACATTGGCGACGAGGGGCTGCCGAGCGATGCCGAAGAGATCGAACGGCTCGGCCAGGCGCTCGACGAGCTCGCCGCCGTGGAGCCGGAGATCGCGCACGTCGTCGACCTCAAGTTCTTCTGCGGTTTCACCTTCACAGAGATCGCGAACCTCCGCGGGGTGAGCGAGCGCACGGTGCAACGGCATTGGGACAAGGCGCGGATCTATCTTCGTCACGCGTTGCGTGCAGGGGTCCTCCAGTGAAAAGCGAGCATTGGCGGCTTGTCAGCCCCCACCTCGACCAGGTGCTCGAGCTCTCCGGAGAGGAGCGGCAGCGGTATCTCGCCGACCTCGCGAGCGAAGATCCCGCGCTCGCCGCGGACCTCGAGCTGCTCCTGGGCGAAGAGCAGGCTCTCCGCGACGAAAAGTACCTGGAGCACGACGCGCAAGATCTGCTCGCCGAGTCTCACCTCGCGGGACAGGTCTTCGGCGCCTACACGCTGGTGCAACCCCTCGGCGCCGGAGGTATGGGCAGCGTCTGGCTGGCGCGGCGAAACGACGGGCATTTCGAGGGGATGGTCGCGGTCAAGCTTCTCTCCGCTGCTCTCCTGGGCGCCGCGGGAGCCTCCCGCTTCCGCCGCGAGGGCACGATCCTCGCGCGTTTGAAACACCCCCACATCGCCCAACTGATCGATGCAGGCGTCTCCGAAGTCGGTCAGCCGTACCTGGTGCTCGAGTATGTCGAGGGCGAGCCGATCGACCGCTGGTGCGACGAGCGGGGCCTTGACGTCGAGTCCCGCTTACGGCTCTTTCTCGACGTGCTCGCCGCCGTGGCGCACGCTCACTCGAACCTCGTTGTCCACCGCGACCTGAAGCCGTCGAACGTCATGGTGTCGAAGGAGGGCCGGGTCAAGCTGCTCGACTTCGGGATCGCCAAGCTCCTCGAGGGGGAGGCCGGAGACGTCGCCCCGACCCAGTTGACGCGGGAAGCGGGGCGCGCCTTCACGCCGGCTTTCGCCGCGCCCGAACAGGTCACGGGCGAGAGCGTGACCACGGCCACGGACATCTACGCCTTGGGCGCCCTGCTCTATCTCCTCCTCGCGGGCCGCCATCCGGCCGGAGACTCTGGGACCTCGCCGGCCGATATGCTCAGGGCGATTCTGGAGACCGAACCCGACCGCCTGTCCGGCGCGGTCCACGACCCGCGCCTGCGGCGCGAGCTCCGAGGCGATCTCGACAACATCGTCGCCAAGGCCTTGAAGAAACGCCCCGAAGAGCGCTACGCGTCGGTCACCGCCCTGGCCGAAGACCTGCGCCGCTACCTCGCTAAGGAGCCGATCCTCGCCCGGCCCGATTCCCTGGCCTACCGGACCCGGAAGTTCGTACGCCGCAATGCGCGAAGCCTGGCGGCTGTGGCGGTGGCGGTCTTTGCCCTGGCCGCGGTCGTGGCGTTTTACGGCGCCCGGCTCGCCGACGAACGGGACCGGGTGCGCCACGAGGCGCGGAAGGCGTCCCAGGTGAGCGGCTTCCTGACCGACCTGTTGACCCATGCCGACCCATACAAGGCAGAACACCGTGAGCCCACGGTGCGGAGCCTGCTCGACGCCGGCGCGGCCCGGGTGCGAAAAGACCTCGCCACGCAGCCCGAGCTGCAGCGCGAGATGCTCACGCTCCTGGGCCGGATCTACGAGCGGCGCGGAGCCTACGAGCAGGCCCTGCCGCTGCTCGATCAGGCGGTCGCCCTCGGGCGCCGCACCCTCGGGCCGAGCCGTGAGCTGGCCCAGAGCTTGAACGATCTCGGCGTCGCCCTGGGACAGAAGGCAGAGCTTGACGCCGCCCGCGCCGCGCTCGAAGAGGCGCTCGCGATGCGGCGGAAGGTTCTCGGCGAGGAGCACCCGGAGGTCGCCGTATCCCACAGCGAGCTCGGCCGGACGCTCTTCGACCAGGGGCGCCTTGGCGAGGCCGAGGCGCACTTCCGTTCGGCCCTGGCGATCCGGCGCAAGGTGCTCGGACCGGCCGACCACGAGACGGCGACCAGCATGAGCGATCTGGGTCTCCTCCTGCGGCAGAAGGGAGACCGGGCCGGCGCCGAGACGTTATTTCGAGAAACCCTGGCGCTGACGCGAAAGTCGAGCGGCCCGAAGCATCCGGACACCGGCACGGCGCTCGCCAACCTGGCTCTGACCGTCAACGAGCGCGGCGACCATGCGGCCGCCGAGGCGATGTTCCGCGAGGCGCTGGCCATCGGCCGGGCCAGCTTGGGACGCGAGCACCCCAACAACGCGCAACGCCTCGCCAACCTGGCCTGCGTGCTGCGGCTCAGAGGCAAGCTCGCCGAGGCGGCGGCGACCAACGAAGAAGCCCTGACGATCTCCCGGCCGGCCTTGGGCCTGGAACACCCGGCCGTCGCCCACCAGGAGGTGGGCCTCGCGCGCGTCTACCTCGACCAGGGCCGCCCCTCCGCCGCGGAGCCTCTGCTCCGTCACGCGCTCGAGGTCCAGCAGCGTAGTTATGCCGCCGGGGACTGGCGGCTCGGGGCGACTCAGAGCCTCCTCGGGGACGCCTATACGAGGCTCTCCCGTTTTGCCGAAGCCGAACCCTATCTGCTCCGCGCGTTCGATCTCCTCCATATGACTCCCGGCTCCGAGAGCCGCGAGACCCGCGAGGCCCTCGACAATCTCGCCCGCCTCGTCGCGCTCTACGAGGCCTGGGGCCA
Source organism: Thermoanaerobaculia bacterium (assembly GCA_036380715.1). Taxonomy (GTDB): domain Bacteria; phylum Acidobacteriota; class Thermoanaerobaculia; order Multivoradales; family UBA5704; genus UBA5704. Next base: position 3,633 of record DASVEF010000377.1, read on the forward strand.
GCCCGAGAAGGCAGCGCCCTACCGCCGGGCCCTCACCCCCTAACCCCCTTTCCCATCCACTCACACCCGCCCGGGAGAGGGGACGGGGGTGAGGGACCCCTGTCGCCTTTTCTCCGCGGATTTCGATTTCTTGAGAGAAGTCGATCGCCGCTGCCTCTTGCGGGCGCGGCACGGAGAAAAGGAAAACGAAAATGAATCGTAGACAACATCAATTTCTGTCTATGGCCGTCCTTGCAGCGTTGGCTTTGGGCTGGGCGAGCTCCGCCGGAGCCATCGATCTTCCGGCCACCGGGCAGACAACGGCGTACACCGCAAACAAGAACGACAACATTGCGGGAGCGGTCGCGGTGCCGGACGACGGCACGGTGCAGGCGGGTGCGAGCCTGAGCTACACGGACAATGGCGACGGCACCATCACCGACAACAACACCGGGCTCATGTGGGAGAAGAAGGGGGACAACGGCGGGCTGCACGACAAGGACAATGGCTACGTCTGGTCCGGCACGGGCACCCAGGAAACGATCTGGGATTGGCTGGACGATATCAACGCGGAAGGCGGCGCCGGCTTCGCGGGCTACAACGACTGGCGCATACCGAATGCCAAGGAGCTCCAGAGCCTCGTGAACTTCCAGAACGCCCCGCCGATGACGTCGGCGGCGTTCAACGGTGGATGTGTGGCAGGCGCCACCGTACTGACCGGGAGTTGTACCGCCGTGACCAACTACTGGTCGTCGACGACGTGGGCCAGAAGTACGGGCATGGCGTGGGGCGTGAGCTTCTACGAAGGCCTTCTGTACCCGTACGACAAAGCCGCCGGCCTTCGCGTGCGGGCGGTGCGGGGCGGCTCGTCAGGTCCCACGGCCTTCCCGGCCACCGGCCAGACCACGACTTATACCGCGAACAAGAACGATGGCATTCCGGGAGCGGTCGCTGTGCCGGACGACGGCACGGTGCAGGCCGGTGCGCCCCTCAGCTTTACGGACAACGGCAACGGAACGATCACCGACAACAACATCGGGCTCGTATGGGAAAAGAAGAGCGATGACGGCAACCGGCTGCACGACAAGGACAATTATTACTGGTGGTCTGGCAATGGCGACCAGGAAACGATCTGGGACTGGCTGGAGGACGTCAACAGGGAAGGCTTCGGGGGCTACAGCGACTGGCGCGTACCGAACGCGCGGGAGCTCCTGAGCATCGCGAATTTCCAGAGCCAGTGGGCGGTGTCGCCGGCGTTCCAGAACAACTGTGTACCCGGCGCCACCGTCTTGACCGGAAGCTGCACGTTCCAGTCTGCCTACTGGACATCGACGACCCGGGTCAGCTCCGGCTTCGAGGCCTGGTACGTGGACAACTACGGCAGTGTGGCGCCATATCTCAATCCCTCCACCTTCCGTGTGCGGGCGGTGCGGGGCGGCACGCAGTAGCACGACATCCATAAACGCTTAACAGAACGAAACTCATAAGGAGAAAAGTATGAAACCGAGCAAGAAGCTTTGGCAGAGTGTAGTCGTGGTGATTGGGCTCATGGTGGTGGCGGCGGCATCGGCCGATGCTGGCAACAGAGTCGTCGAGCCTGGTCAGGAGTTCTCTGGTAAGTCGTACAACGAGCTGGCCGGCGAATGGACCAACTGGCTGGTTGTGGAGCCAATCGCGACCAACCCGGCGTTCGATCCCGATGGGAGGTTCTGTGACAGGAACCAGCAGGGGAACGTGTGGTTTCTGGCGAGCACCTTCGGAGGTGTCGTCGATCGGACGTGTGAGGTGCCTGAGGGCAAGGCGATCTTCTTGTCCTTGGGAGGAGTGTTCGCCAGCTTCGCGCCTGAGTTTCCCGCGGCGGACGATCCCTGCTCCCAGATGGCGACGGACCTGGAGAAGGTGCGGTGTGACGTCAACAACGACGTCCCCGTGGCGCCTGGCATCTCTTTCGAAGTCACTCTCGACGGAGAACCTGTCGAGGACCTCTTCGCTTTCCGGACCCAGAGCCAACCCGGGGGCTTCACCTTGCGAGTCCCGGATCCCTCCTTCCTCACCGATCTCGGACTCACCCCAGGAGATCGCTCCCCGGCGGTGGCAGATGGATACTTTCTGTTCCTGAAACCGCTGAGTCCGGGCGAGCACACCCTCAACCTGCGCGTGATCCATCCCGACCAGTCAGAGAGGGGTGTCAACTATACCCTGATCATTCAGGGGGGTGATGATGATTAAATCCTAGCACCAGCACCGACCGGCTGACCCGCCGCCTCGCTGGCCGGCGGGTCATGCCTTTCGTCGCCACTCTGTTGTTCGCGGGAGGCGGATCGCGATAGCATCGGGGCCGTTCAGGCTGCGATGATTCGCAGGAGGAGCCCCCCAATGTCCGATCTCCAATACCGCGCCTCCGATGCTCAGGGCCAGGCTGAGGCCTATGTCGCGGCCCTCCTTGCCGCGCTGGGCTCGCGGGACCCGCTGGAGGTCCTGCGCGAGATGCCGGATGCGGTCCGGCGCGCCCTGGCCGGGCTCTCTCCCGCGCAGTTGGCAACCCCCGAGGCGCCGGGCAAGTGGTCCATGTGCCAGGTCGTCCAGCACCTGTCCGACTCGGACCTGGTGGGCGCCTTCCGCTTCCGCATGATCCTGGCGCATGACCGCCCCGCCCTGGCGGGCTATGACCAGGATCTCTGGGTGGAGCGGGTGCACCGGGGCGACACCGACGTCGACGCGGCGCTGGCCGACTTCACCGTTCTGCGCCAGGCCAACATGCGGCTGCTCGAGCGGACGACGCCGGAGGACCGTCAGCGGGTCGGCCTCCACGCCGAGCGAGGGCCGGAGAGCATCGAGTCCCTGATGCGGCTCTTCGCCGGGCACGACATCGTTCACCTCCGCCAACTGGCCCGGATCCGTCAAGCCGTCGCTCCGGCCGAAGCCGCCGGCTGACCAGCGTGTTCCTCGGAGGCGAATCATGGACAAAGATCTTGACCAGATGACACGGGAGCAGCTCATCGCCGAAGTAAGAAAGCTGAGAGCGGGTATTCGCCAGCATCGCGACAGCAGCGAGCAGGAGCTGTGTTGGCATCACCCGGCGCTATGGGGCTTGCTGCCCGAAAAAACCGATCCTCTTCCTGTTGTGCCGGAATGGCCTGAGTTCATTCGAGGATGTGTGAGATACCGGCAATCTCTGGACGAGCAGGCGCCTGCCGCTGAACGAACGAGAAAACCGTATGAAGGGTAAATTTGCGACGTCGCCGGAGGCTCCCGCACTCGCCTGGGTCCGTCAGAAGCGTTCATCCCGTGAATAAGCATCGGAAGACCTGGCTCGCGGGGGTCGTCCTCCTCGGGCTCGTCGTCCTGTTCCTGGTCACCCGCGGCCCGGAAGCGCCGGCGCCGAATCCCCCGGGAACCTTTTCTTTCGCCGTTCTGGGCGACGCTCCCTATTACCCATGGGAGGAGGTCCAGTACCGTTTCGTCCTGCAGGCGCTCGATGCTCACGACCTCGGCTTCGTCGTTCACGTGGGCGACATCTTCTGGCATCCTTGCACGGACGAGCACTACCGGAAGACTCTCGGGTGGTTCAACGGCCTGCGGCATCCGGTGATCTACACTCCGGGCGACAACGAATGGCTGGATTGCTGGGAGCCCGGCTCCGGCGGCTTCGTGCCGCACGAGCGGCTCGACCGGATCCGGCAGATCTTCTTCGCCGATCCGGCCCGCAGCCTGGGCGGGCGCAGGCTGCCGCTGGCCAGCCAGGCGGGCCGCGAGCCGTTCCCCGATTTCGTCGAGAACGCCCGCTGGGTCCATGAGGGGATCGTCTTCGCCACTGTTCATGTCGTGGGACCGATGAACGAGCGGGCGCCATCCGGTGCCAGCGCCGGCGACGACCTGAGGCGGAGGACGGAGTCGGCGGCAGCGTGGGTGCGCGAGACGTTCGCCGAGGCCAGGGCCTCGAACGCCTCCGCGGTGGTGCTCGCCTTCCAGGCGAATGCGGATCTGGAAAAGCCGTTCGACGACCCTTACCGCCGCGTGTTCGATCCCTTTATCCTCGCGGTCGAGGAGGAGGCCGAACGATTCCGGCGTCCGGTGCTCCTCGCGCATGGAGACGGCCACGTCTATACGGTGGATCAACCGCTCGTCCGGCGCACGACGCGCCGGCGCTTGAAGAACCTCACGCGCCTCCAGGCTCCCGGCTCGCCCGAGGTCGGCTGGGTCCGGGTCGTGGTCACCCCGGGCGCCGAGAATCCGTTCACTTTCGAGGAGCACGTGGTCCCGCGCTGGAAGTACTGGTAGAGAAGTATACTTGCGCGCTCGAGCTTCTCGGCATGATCCACCATCTGCACGGCTGGGCCTCGCACCAGGACGCGATCGACCTGGGGATCATCGAGCCCCTCGACTGTGAAGCCTGCGGCCAGCGGCGCGCGGTCCGCCTGTGGTTCCTCTACGAGTACTGCACGATGGCGTGGATCTTCGGGATCGTGAGCCGCCGGACCTACGCGCTCGTCTGTGGCCAGTGCGGCGCGAGGCGGGAGGTCCCGGAGTGGGAAGTGCAAGGGCGGCAGACGAAGCCGGTGCACATTCCCTTCATGCGCAGGTTCGGGCTCGCCCTGGTGGTCGGCTTACCCTTCCTCTGGTTCTTTGTCTACATCATCTCCGAATTCCTCTCTCTCCTCCTGTAGGCGTCAAATCGCCTCGGCCTTCCCGGGGTGAGGGAGTCGCTCGTCCGGATTCGTTGATCCCTTGTGAACGCGGGCTCAGAAGCGCCCGCGAGTCCATAAAACCATCAACGGATTGACGAGATATAAGGAGACACCCCATGAACCGCTATCTCAAGACGCTCACTCTCATGCTGGCCATCCTGCTGCTGGGATCTCTCTCCGCGGCGGCTGTCGAGCGCCCGTTCAGCCTGACCGGGGCCGGGACGCTGGTGAACGGCGCCCTCAACGCCTCGGGCCGGGCCACCCATCTCGGTCTGTTCACCGAGGTCGGGCAGTTGAGCTTCGTCCCCGATCCGGACAACCCCACCCTCATCCTGGTCACGGGGGACGCGACGTTCACGGCGGCCAACGGTGATGTGCTCGAAGGCGTGATTGAGGGCGCGGTGCTGGACGTCACGACCGGTATCGGCAACGGAGTCTTCGCCTTCGTCGGCGGCACGGGCCGCTTCGAAGGGGCGACCGGCACCGTCGACTTCGTGGTCGAGCAGAACCTGGTCACCGGGGCCTTCGAGATCAATGGCGTCGGCACCCTCAACTACTAAAAACAACCTCAGAGCTCGACGGAGACCGGGCTTGTCCTTGCCAGACGGGGACGAGCCCGGTCTTGACTTGCGGCAGTGAATGGCTTAAGGTTCTCTCGTCAGGGGAGCCAATGGTTGGCTCCACTGGCGTCAAAGCCAGAAAACTTCGAGAGAGACCTGGTTCTGATCGGGTCTCTTTCTGTTTTGTGGCCACAGAAAGAGGGAAAGAGCATGCGGAACACAGGTAAAGTGAAGTGGTTCAATGACA
>DASVEF010000378.1:0-6858 GCA_036380715.1 Thermoanaerobaculia bacterium
CTCTCCCGGCGGTCAGGGAGGGGGATGGGAGAGGGGCTGGGGGTGAGGGGCCGCCTCACAGGCTCGCCTTCGTGGCCAGCTTCAGAATGTCCGCCAGGACGCCGGCCGCCGTCACCTCCGGCCCGGCGCCGTACCCCTGGACTACGAGAGGACGCGGACGGTAATGCTCGGTCAGGAAACTGAACGCGTTCTCGCCGCCGCGGATGTTGCGCAGCGGGTGGCCGGGTCCTACCTCGCGCAGGCCGACGCGGCAGCCCCTCTCGTCAACGGTGCCGACGAAGCGCAGGGCCTCTCCGCGGTCCGCCAACTCCTGGGCACGGGCCGCGAACCTCGCGTCGAGGTACGAGAGCCGATCGAGGAAGTCCTCGACGTCGCCCGAAGCGTCGAAGTCCGGCGGCAGCGCTCCTTCGACCTCCACTTCGCCGGGCTCGGCCTCGCCGCCGAATTCGCGGTGCAGGATCAGCACCTTGCGCGCTACGTCGAGCCCCGACAGGTCATCGCGCGGATCGGGCTCGGTGAAGCCGCGCTCGCGCGCCGTGCGCACCGTTTGGCTGAACGGCACCCCTTCTTCGAGCAGGCCGAAGATGAAAGAGAGCGATCCCGACAGGATTCCCTCGAAGAGCACCAGCCGGTCGCCGCCAGCCACCAGGTTGCGCACCGTGTCGATCACCGGCAGCCCCGCCCCCACATTGGTTTCGTAGCGGAAGCGGCGGCGGTGCAGCGAGGCCGCCTTGCGGACGGCGCGGTAGAGGTCCATCGGGCCGCTGTTGGCCTTCTTGCTGGCCGTGACCACGTGGAACCCGGCTGTCATCAGGCGCGGATACTCCAGGGCCAGCTCGCCCGAGGAGGTGCAGTCGATCAGCACCGGCTGGGTGGGCCGGCGCTCGCGGAGGAAGAGCGTCAGCGCCTCCAGGTCCATCGGGGCTTCGCTGCGCGCCAGCGCCCCCAGGGCTTCGCGGGCGGACACTCCCTCGGGCGCGAGCAGCATCTGCCGGGAGCCGGCCACGCCGCAGAGACGGAGGTCGACGTTGCGGGCGAGCAGCGAGGCGCGCTGGCGCTCGAGCTGGAGAAGGAGCTGCCGGCCGACCGTGCCGACGCCGAGCAGGTAGAGCTCCAGCACCTCGGGAGTGTCGAAGAAGCAGTGATGGACGTGGTGCAGGGCGCGCCGGGCGTCGCGCGCCGCGATCACGGCGGAGATCGTGCGTTCGTTCGATCCCTGGGCGATCGCCACCACGTTGCTCCCCACCGCGGCCAGGGCGCTGAAGACGGTGCCCGCCGCGCCGATCCGGTGCTGCAGGCCGTCGCCGACGACGCTCAGCACGGCGAGGCCGCGCCGCACCTCGACCGCGTCGACCCTGCCGCTGGCGATCTCGGCTTCGAAGGCCTCGTGCAGGGCGGCCACCGCAACCTCGGCATCGCTCTCGCGTACGCAGAAGCTGATGGAGCGCTCGCTCGACGCCTGGCTGATCAGCACCACCGAGATGTCCCGCGCCGCCATGGCGCCGAAGACCCGCGCGGCCACGCCGGGGACTCCCCGCATGCCGGGGCCGGTGACGTTCAGCAGGGCGAGCCCTTCGAGGAAGCTCAAGCCGCGCACCGCGTGCGGCGGCGCCGCGGCGCGGGCGAGGACCAGGGTGCCGGGCCGCTCGGGGTGGAACGAATTGCACACCCGGACGGAAATGCCGCGCTCGCGGGCCGGAGCGATGGTCTTGGGATGAAGCACTTTGGCGCCGAAGTGGGAGAGCTCCATGGCCTCCTCGAAGCTCATCTCGGGCACCAGGAAGGCCTCGGGCACGACCCGCGGATCGGCCGTGTAGATGCCGTCCACGTCGGTCCAGATCTCCAGCAGGTGGGCGTCCAAGGCCGCCGCGGCGAGTGCCGCCGAGTAGTCCGAGCCGCCGCGCCCGAGCGACAGGGTCTTGCCCCGGCGGTCGCCGCCGAAGAAGCCGGGGAGCAGGGCGAGGCGGTCGCCGCCTTCGCGCCAGGGGCGGAAGCGTTCGCGGATCTCCTCCGGCAGGGGAGTGGCCTCCAGGGGATCGCCCGTGCAGGGGATCACCTCGCGGGGATCGAGGTCCGCCAGCGGCCAGCCCGCGGAGCGGAAGAGGCCCGAGAGGATCGCGCAGGAGGCCCTTTCGCCGAGCCCCGACAGGTGAGCCAGCACCGACGGCGAGCACTCCTGGAGCAGGGCCACGCCGCGCAGCAGGTTGTCGAGCTCGGTCGCCAGCTCCTCCAGCTTCCGGAAGACCTGTTCCCGCACCTCCGGGGCGAGGTCTTCCGCCAGCTCGCCGGCGATCCCGCGATGGATCTCCCGGAACCGCTCGCCGGCGGCGGCGATATCTCCCCCCTCGGCCGCGGTCCGCGCCGCCTCGACCAGCAGATTGGTGACGCCGGCCACGGCCGACGCGACGACCAGGACGCGGCCCTCGGCGAGCGCATCGCCCACGAGGCGGACCACGCCGCGCATACGCTCCGCGCTGCCCACCGACGTCCCACCGAACTTCATGACTCTCATGACACGACCCCTTCCGTCCGCGGGCTGAATGGAGGAGGGATTCTACTCTCCGTTTGCGGTCGCAGAAATGTTAATACGCCATATACTAGAAGGATGAGATCGCCAGCCCGCATCACGCCCCCTTTGGGCTTCTTGCTCGCCTTCCTTATAGTGTCCTCTCCGGTCTTTGCGGGACTGAACCGCTGGACCCCCTTCGGCCCACCGGAGGGCTCGCTCTTCACCGTGGCTCTGGACGGCTCGGGCGGCCTCTACGCCGCGGCCGATGCCGGCAGCGTCTACAAGAGCTCGGACAGCGGAGACACATGGTCCTGGTCGGGCGTGGGCATGGGCAGCGACCGGGTGCGCGCCCTCGTCTACGATCCGGACGACGGCGACCTCTACGCCGCGGGCGAGACCCGGATCTACCGCAGCACGGACGAGGGGCGGAGCTGGCAGACCGTAGCGCGCGATCCGGAGCTCGCCCCGGTTGCGCTGGAGAGCGACGTCCTGGCGCTCTCCCCAGGGGAGCCCGATGTGCTCTTTCTGGGACGGGAGAATCGCTTGTTCCGTGGCGGTGGTGCCGGAGGGGTCGGCGTCTGGGAGCGGGTGCTCGATGCCGAGGCGAGAATCGCCACCGTCCTGGTCGATCCCAATGCGCCGCAGTCCGTCTTCGTGGGGCTGGAGTCGTTCGCCCCGATCTCTCACGGCCTGCTACATAGCACGGATGGCGGCGAGACCTGGGCGCCGGTGACCGATTTCGAGACCGAGAGTCCCTTCCAGTACGGCGTGAAAGAGCTGGACGTGGTCGCGACCTCGCCCACCACGATGTTCGCCGTGACCGCGGGCGCCCTGCTGCGCAGCGTGGACGCGGGCGCGAGCTGGCGGATCGTCCGCACCCTGCCGCATCCCGGCGTGGGATCCGCCGAATCCTTGATCGTGGTCCCCGGGCCGGAGCCGGTGGTCTATGCGATCCAGGGGATTCCAGATCTCTTTCCCCAGGAGCCGCCGAACCTCTTCTTCGGGCTCTTCGCCAGCCGGGACCTCGGACAGACCTGGTCGCGGGTGGACGAGGGCGGCTTGCCTGTGCAGCGGTCGTTCAACCTGCCCCCGACTCTGCTGGCCGAGCCCGGAACCGGCGACCTGTGGGCTTTCGCGCTCGACCGCGTCCTGGAGGGAGTGGACGGAGGGCGGCACTGGGTCAAGCACCTGCTCGGCACGCAGCTCTGCGGCTATGGGGCCGCTGGCGAACGCAGACCCAAGCTGCGCTTCCGGCCAGGCAACCCATCCCGGATGTACGCCGTCGTCGGCTCCCGCCTGTGGACCAGCGGCGATGCGGGGAAGAGCTGGCGCATCCTGGCTGAGGACGTCGTCGAGGGCTGCGTCAAGCTCAGTGACGTCGTCGTCGATCCCGGTCGACGCGACACCCTCTACGCGGCGTCCGGGGAAGGCGTGTTCCGCAGCACGGACGGCGGCGAGACCTGGACCCACGTGCTCAGGGGCAGGGATCCTCTGGGCCACAATCCGAGGCCGCCGATGCACTTCCTGAACCTGGCCTCTCCCAGAAGCGGAGAGGTCGTGGCCGCGGGCTGGGGGATCTGGCAGAGCGGCGACTTCGGCGGGCGCTGGCAGCCGCGGCTCAGCCGCGTCGCCCTCTATCCGCAGTTCGACGAGCCGGAGTTCGCGCGCGACGTGGTCCAACTCGTGATCGATCCCTCCCGTCCACAGATCCTCTACGCCGGAGCCGTGGAATCCGGAGAGCGCCATCCTCCGCGGACCTACTCCTACATCTACCGCAGCACGGACGGCGGGCGCACCTGGCGCAAGCTGCTGGAGAACGCCCACGTGATCGCCATCGATCCGAGCGATTCGAGGACCCTCTACGCCCTCGGGCTCGCGGGCCTGCGCCGGAGCCGGGACGACGGGAGGACCTGGCAGAGGATCAGCAGCTTCGGCTCGGAGCCGGCGCAGGCCGACCTCGAGGTCGATCCCTTCGATCCCCGGACCCTCTGGGCCGCGCGGCGCGACGGCGTCTGGCGCAGCACGGACGGCGGCGTGACCTGGGAGCGGCAGAACCAGGGCCTCCATCGCAACACGGCTTTCGCCTCCGACCTCTTCTTTCACCCGCGCCGTCCCGGCCTGCTCTATGTGGCGTCGAACGGTCTTTTCGAGGGGTACTTTCCATGATGCTTCGCCGAACGGTCTACGCCGCCGCCATCCTTCTCAGCCTCGCCGCGCCGGCCTTCCCGGCGACCGGCCGCTGGACCCCCTTCGGTCCTCCGGAAGGGAAGATCACCTCTCTGGCGATCGGACCGGCCGGCCGTCTCCATGCCACCACCCTGCGCAGCAACGTCTACCAGAGCACGGACCACGGCGACACCTGGTCCTGGTCGGGGCGGGGGATGGACACCGAGCGGGCCCGGGCCATTGTCTTCGATCCGGACGACGACGAGCTCTATGCCATGACCGAGACCCGCTTCTTTCGGAGCGGCAACAGCGGAGAGACCTGGCAGGTCGTGACCCGGGGTCTGCCGTTCGCGGACGACGTGTACGGGGAGGGGGCCGACATCCTGGCCCTGGCGCCCGGCGAGCCCGACACCCTCTTCTTCGGGCACCTCGACCGGCTCTTCCGCAGCACGGACGAAGGGGTCACGTGGGAGCAGATCCTCGACACCCCCACGCCGGTGGCCGCGATCCTGGTGGACCCGAACGATCCGCGGTCGGTCTTCGTCGGGCTCGTCCAGGACCTCAACGGCTACGGCCTGGTGCACAGCGCGGACGGGGGTGACACCTGGCAGGTTGTGCATGGTCCGGCGCTGCCGTTCCAGCCCACGGATTCCTTCGCTTACGGCGTGACCGAGCTGACGGCCAGCGAGACCCACCCCGACGGTCCTGTTCGCGATCTCGGCGCTCACCCTCTACCGCAGCACCGACGCGGGTGCGACCTGGCAGAGAATCCCGAATCTGCCGTCCCCGTCCGTCGGGTACAGCGATTCCGTGGTGGTGACTCCAGGTCCGCACCCGGTCGTCTACACCATTCAGCAGATCCACGTGGACGAAGGGGGAGGGTACGGCCTGTTCGCCAGCCAGGATCTGGGGAACACCTGGTCGCGGGTGGACGAGGAGGGGGTTCCCGTTGGGAGCCTGCGGGCGGATCCCGAGACGGGCGACCTGTACGTCCTCTCTCCCTTGGGCGTTGGACGGACGGCGGACGGCGGCCGGCACTGGAGGCTCTCGCCGCTCGGCAACCCGGGCTGCGGATACGCGTACAACTCGGCGGTCGGGGCGAAGCTGCGCTTCCATCCGCGCAACGCCTCCCGCCTCTACGCCGTGGTCGCGTGCCACCTCTGGACCAGCGCCGACGCCGGGAGGAGCTGGTCCGCTCTGGGAGAGGATGTCTTCTGGAGCATCCGAGGAGAGCTCGTCCAGATCTTGGACCTCTCGATCGATCCCCGTCGCCCCCAGACCCTGCACGTCGCGTCGCACCAGGGTCCCTTCCGCAGCACGGACGCGGGCGAGACCTGGTCGTCCGACACCCTGGGGTTCGTCGCCGCGATCGCCGCTTCCAGAGACGGAGCGGTGGTGGCCGGCGGCAACGGCTCCTGGCAGAGCGCCGACGGAGGGGAGAGCTGGGTCCGCCGGCTCCGCCCCATCGTGATGTACAACCAGTTCGACGAGCCCGAGTTCGAGCGGCTCGTGAACCGCGTCCGCGTCGACCCTGCCAATCCGCGGATCTTCTACGCCGAGGTGCAGGAGTCCGGCGAGCGCCATCCCCCGCAGGTCTTCACCTACATCTACCGGAGCACCGATGGCGGCCGCACCTGGAGGCGAGTGCTGCCGAGCGCCTACGTGATGGCGATCGATCCGAGCGATCCGCGGACGCTGTACGCCCTCGGCAACGGCGTGCTCCGCAGCCGCGACAGAGGAGAGTCCTGGCAGAGGATCAGCGACTTCACGGCCGGCCCGGGCGTCGCGTACTCAGGGCCGCAGGCCGACCTCGCGGTGGACTCTTTCAACCGGCAAACCCTCTACGCCGCCCGCCACGACGGCGTCTGGCGGAGCCGCGACGGCGGAGTCACCTGGAGCCCGCTGTCGAACGGCCTCCGCGGCCGTCCGGCCTACGGCGTCTTCCCTGATCCGCGCCGGCGCGGGAAGATCTATGTGGCGGCGGAGGGTGGGCTGTACGAGGGAGTCTTCCCGTGACCGCCAGATCCTGACGAGATTCGGCCCGTTCCTGGAGGGCGGCGGCTGCCCTCTGAGAGCAGGCGACAAGCTCCTGGAGGGCAGTGGCTGCCCTCCGGGAGCGGACGGCAAAATCCCAAAGGGCAGCGACTGCCCCTTGAGAACGGGCAGTGAATTCCTAAGGGGCA
>DASVEF010000379.1:0-22169 GCA_036380715.1 Thermoanaerobaculia bacterium
TCCGCCGGCGGCCGGAGATCCTGCAGGGCCACCCGCACGAGCTCGTAGGCGGAACTGTGAGCGGCCGGCATGTGCCGAAAGGCCACCGCGAAGACTTCCTCCGGCTCCACGTTCAGGACGCGGGCGATCTCCACCACGTGCGAGACCCGGAGCGCGATCGCTCCCGAGAACACGCGGCTGAGATAACTGTCGCTCAACCCCATGGCCCTCTCCACCTTGCGGTTGCTGAGGCGCATCGCCCGGATCGCCGTTTTCAAAACAGAGCACAGGCGTTCGGACTCCGGCGACGTCTCTGAAAATCGAAGCTCCCGTCTGGGGCGTGGCATGACAGAGGAAAGATCGCACACCAGGATCAGAATGTCCAGATCCAAGAATCTCAGATCCCCCATTGACTTTCACGGTCCACCGTATGCCATCATGGTCCTTGGCGCGAGGAGAGAACATTTCGCGGCTGGCGATGCCGGGCCGTGGAGGAGGAAGACGATGATGACCCGCGAGAGCCTCAAGGGCCGAGTCCTCGGGATCGCCGGCAGCCTGGACGTAGTCCGCCAGGAGATCGAAGAGACGATCCGCGAGATTCCCGAGCCGCCGGCGGAGATGCTGGAGCACAGGGTCCCGTACGACGTCCCGGCGGAGATCCGGGGCACGCTGGAGTGCGTGCTCGCGGACGATGTGGTCCCCGCGGCCGAGAAGCTCCGGGCGGCGGCGGCGGTGACGCCCGAGCAGCTCCGCGCGGATTGGGAAAAGCAAGGACGGATGTCGTGAAGCCGCGACGGGAGCGCGCCGCGAGTCGCGGAAGAAGGGTACTCGCAAGCCTCCGGGTACTCAGCTACCATATCTCCGCCGCCTCCCGCGCAGGGAGGCGCGAAGGCGCTGTCCCAGGCCGGAGGAGAAGAATTTGGACGACGAGCCCGAGATTCGCTCAGGAGAGGATTTCGTCGCGGCGCGCGACCGGGAGGTGTCCGAGGCGCGGAAGGAACGCGCCCGCGCGGCGGGGCTCTGGCGGCGTCTTCAGGACGCCGGCGAGCCGCGGGCGTGGAGGGATCTCGTCCTCGACGATCCCGACTTTCAGAGCTGGGGGTTGTGCGAGACGCTCTGCCATGAGAGCGCCGCGCTGGCGGACGAGGATGCCCGGCGCGCCGGCGAGCTGGCCGAGCTCGCGCTGGAGCTGGCGCCCAGGCTTTCCCTCCCGAAGACCCGCCATGCCGCTCTCCAGGAGTATGTCTGGATGCACGTGGGCAACGTCTGCCGCGGGCGTGGCGACCTGGCGAGAGCCGAGGAGGCTTTCGAGAAGGCCAAGGAGTTCTTCCTCGACGGCATCGGCGGCATCCTTCCCGGCGTCCTCGACCGCAGCCGGCTCACGGCGCTGGAAGCCGCCGTGCTCCGCGACCGCGGCAGCCTCGCCGAGGCGCTGAGCAAGATCGACTTCGCCATCCAACTGTCCGACCGCCGCGACGCGACCCGGCCCGCGTACCTGCTGGAGAGAGGCCACCTGTACCGGCGGCTCGGCCAGCTCGAGCCGGCTCTCGAGGCTCTCGCGGAGGCCGAGAAGCTCGCTTCCGACAGCTCGGACCCGCGCCTGCTCGTGCGCATCCAGATCGAGCTCCGCTCGGCTCTCTGCGACCTCGGCCGTTACGCCGAGATCAGGAAGCTGCCCGCCGCCGTGCAGAAGGCGGCGGCGAAGCTTCCGGCGGCGCAGGCCCGCCTCCTGTATCTCGAAGGCCGCGCCGCCGCCGGCCTCGGCCGCATGAAAGAGGCGGAAGCCGCCCTGCGGAAGCTCCGCGCCGACCCCGACAGGGCCGTCGGGGATCTCGCCCTGCTCTCCCTGGAGGTCGCCGCGCTCTACGCGCGCCAGGAGCAGACCGCGGAGCTGCGGGAGCTGGCCGAACAGACGCTGCCGCTGGCCCAGGACCCGAAGCTGCGCCGCGAGGCGGCGGCGACCCTGAAGCTCTTCTGCCGCCTCGCCGCGCAGGACAAGATGACCGCCGAACGCGCCGCGCAGTTCGCGCGGGATTTTTCAAGGATCGTCTAGAAGAACCGGATCGAATTCGACGAGCGATATTTGCTCGGTTGAGGAGAGAGTTTCTGCCGCCCCTGCGGGGCTTGGGGTTGTTGGGGGCTGCCAACCCGGGGTCGCCGCGCCTGCGGCGCTCTGACCCCGGGCTACATGCCGCGCGCCCCTGCGGGGCGAAGGGGAGCGGTCGCGCCCAGTCTGGCTCAGCCCACCCGTTCCGCGATGCGCTGCAGGGCTCTCGCCAGCATCTTTTCCAGGGCCTTCTCCACTTCCGATTCGCTCCCGCCCTCCACGGGAGCCGGGGGCCCGTCGCCGCTCTTCGGCGCCGGCTCGGGCGGGGGCGCGGGGACTTCCCAGGAGGCGGGCGCGACCTTCTGCATGCCCTTGAGGGCTTCCCGGAGATGGTTGCCGGCGGCCGTGGGCTGCGCCGCGCGCTCCGGAAAGGCGAGCTGAAAGATCTCGACAGGCTCGACGCCGATGATCCGGGCGATCTCGATGATGTGAGAGATCCGCAGCTCGATCGCCTCGGAGAAGACCCGGCTCAGGTAGCTGTCGCTCAGCCCCATCTGCCGTTCGATCTGCCGGTTCGAGTAGCCGAGCACTCGCATGGCGGTCTTCAGCACGGTGAGGAGGCGCCGGGCTTCCGCCGAGGTCTCGGGACGGCTTCCTGACTTTCTCTTTCTTGGCATGGTTCCTAGAATACACCCAAAGCCGTAAAAGCGCTCAATCGGCACCAGGAAAGGCGCACAGAAAAGGCGCGCGGCATTGCCGCGCGCCTGCGGGTCCATGGGTTGTTACGGGTAGTAGCCGCGCAGGGTCCGCGCCCGCAATCCCCGGCGCACCTTCACTTCGACCGGGCGGAAGCCGAGGTCGTCCGCCTTGCGGTTCGTATTGAAGGCCAGCAGGTAGCGGCTGCGCAGCTCCTGCTCGATCTGCTCGTAGACGCCGGACAGCTCTTCGGCTTTGTCGATGAAGAAGACCCTGCCGCCGGTCGCTTCGGCGAGGTTCGAGAGCTTGCGCCGGGCGTCCAGCTCCAGGGTGGAGATGGCGAGGCCGATCGAGTAGACCGCCACGCCGCTGCGGCTCGCGTACTCCAGGGCGTTCTCCCATGGCGCGGAGCTGGAGGTGTCGTCGCCGTCGGTGAGCAGGATCAGGGCGCGCTGGCCCTTGGTGCTGCGGAAGTAGTAGAGCCCGGTGATGATGGCGTCGTGCAGCGAGGTGCTGCCGGAGGCCCGCAGCCCTTCCAGCGCCTGGCTCAGCCCTTCGACGTCGTCGACCGGCGGCATCAGCAGGTACGGGAAGCGCGAGAAGCCGACGGCGAAGCCGCGGTCGCGCGGGGTCATCACGTTCTCCAGGAAGCCGGAGGCGGCGCGCTGGGCCTCGACCAGGGAGGAGGCCATGGAGGTCGAGGTGTCGATGACCAGGCCGAGGGTGAGCGGCAGGTTCTCCACCCGCTCGAACTTGGCGATCGCCTGCGGCTTGCCTTCCTCCAGGATCTCGAAGTCCTTGGCCTCGAGGCCGCGCACGGGATGCCCGGTCGAGTCGGTCACCGTGGTGTAGAGCTCGACCAGGTTGACGTCGACCTGCTCCAGGTTTTCCGGCGCGCGCAGGAAGCGGACGTCCTCGGCGCGGGCGCCGTCGTCGAGCTGGGCGACGACGGTGAGGTAGACGATCTCTTCGTTGCGCGGGATCTCGATGTCCGCCTGCCAGGGGGGCTCGGTGCGCGACGCCACCGGCGCGTCGTTGACGCGGAACTCGACGCGTTCGACTTTGCGCTCCTCAGGGACCACCACCTCGGCCTGGGCTCTCACCTTGCCCGCGGCGCGGCGGCTCGGCTTCGGCTCGGTGATCGCCACGCGGAAGGCGCCGCGGGCCTGATTCAGCACCATCTGGTCGGCGGCGACCAGCTCGCCGGCCGCGTCGTACCCTTCGGCGCGCACCACCTGCTCGCGCGGGAACGGCGAGAGGCGGACCTCGGCGGAGTAGGGCGGACGGGTGCGCGAGAGCTGCGCTTCGCCGTCCACCAGGAAGACCACCTTGGCGATCCGGTCGCCGGTCACCATGGCATCGGCGCGCCAGACCCCGATCACCAGCTCACTCAGCGGCGGCAGCAGGAGGAGGCTGTCGCGGCCGGCGATCTTGAGGGGCTCGGCCTCGCCGGACAGGGCCTTGTCCACGACCGCCGCGAGCCGCGGCTGCGGCGCCTCGGGGACGTGGAAGCCGCGCGCCAGCAGGGCCTGCGCTACGCTCCCCTCGTCGTGGACGCGGAGGCGGAGCAGGAACGGCTGGCCCGGGCGCAGCGGGCGCTCCAGGAGCAGGGGGACGGGCCCCGGCTCCGTGGGCGGCGGGAAGCGGAAGCGCATGCGGAAGCGGTCGAAGGTCCGGTCGTCGTACTCCAGCGTGCCGTCGATCGCCAGCCGGACGTAGCTCTTGTCCCCCTCTTTCACCACGGTGAAGCCGTTCTCTCCCGGGCTCACAGAGAGGAGGGCGCGGGCGACCAGGCGCTGCCCCTGGCGATAGGGGAAATCCATGTCGAAGCTCTCGACGGTGAGCTCGGGCGGCTCCGTGGGCAGCGGCGTGGCCGCGGCCTCGCGCGCCCAGGCCGCCAGGTCCGCGGGCCTCTCCAGCAGCCACACGCGGTCGCGGGGGTCGATCCAGCGGAAGCTCCGGCCCTGGCCGTCCTCCTGAGGCTCCTGAGGCCGCCGCTCCGTGCCGCGCCGGCCGCCCCGGGCCGGCTCGCCGCTCAGGCCGTCCAGGCCGGTGGCCAGGTCGACCTGGGCCGAGTCGGGGCAGAACCGCCGGTCGATGCGCGGGCCGCCCATGCCGAGCTGCTGCCACTGGTCGAGCCAGTTCTCCATGTCGGGGGTATAGAGCACGGCCTTGGAGTCGATCGGCAGCCAGAGGCGGAACGGCTCGTCGGGCGAGCGCTGGTAGAGGACGAAGCTCCGTTCGTGGGGCGGCAGGCCGTAGGTCCAGATCTCCAGCGGCCGGAAGGTGTTGCCGCAGTCGAGGACCCGCTTCGCCGCCGGCTCTCCCTTGAGGAAGAGGAGCTGCGCCCGGGCGTCGCGCGGCGACACGAGATCGCGCGCCGCCAGCCGGAGCCGGCGTTCGATCCCTTCGCGCAGCCTGTTCTCCGCGATGAAGTCGCGGATGAACGCCTCGCGGCCGGCCTCGTCGAGCCGCAGCAGCGAGGCCCGCTGCTCTTCGCTGAGCAGCAGGGCCGGGCCGTCCTGGAGGAAGGCGCGTTGCGGCTCGGGCCAGAGGAGCGGGTCGGTGGATTGGGCGGAGAGGGGGGTCAGGGCGAGGAGGGTCAGGAGGATGCAGAGCAGGAGGCGGGTGCGCGCGCGTGAGCCCTCACCCCCGTCCCCTCTCCCGTCACCGGGAGAGGGGCGCCCCCACCCTGCCCCAGGCAAATTTCCCCCCTCTCCCGATGACGGGAGAGGGGGGCCAGGGGGGTGAGGGCCCGCGGGAGAGGCACTGAGGGATCGAGAAACGGGATTCGCCTTCGCCATGTCTGCCCCTTCCTACGGGTAGTATCCGCGGATCGTCCTCGCCTTGAGGCCCTTTTTCACCCGCACCTCGACTTCGCGATAACCGGCCTGGCCGCTGGCCTGGTTGGTGTTGTAGGCCAGCAGGTAACGGCTGCGCAGCTCCTGCTCGATCTGCGCGTAGATGCCCGGCAGGTCCTCGGGCTTGTTGGTCGTGAACAGACGGCCGCCGGTCGCCTCGGCGAGCTCGTTCAGCTTGCCGCGGAGGCCGCTCAGGCCTTGCAGGTTGTAGCCGATGGCGTAGATGGCCACGCCGCTGCGCCGGGCGTACTCCAGGGCGTCCTTGAACTGGAAGTTGCTCGCGTTGTCGTCGCCGTCGGAGAGCAGCACCAGGGCGCGCTGCCCCTTGACGCCGCGGAAGTAGTAGAGGCTGTGCACGATCGCGTCGTGGAGCGCCGTGTCGCCCACGGCCTGCAGGTTTTCGAACGAGCGGACCACCGCCTCGACGTCGTCGGTGGGCGGCATGTCGAGCCGCGTCCGGCCGGAGAAGCTCACGGCGAAGGACTTGTCGCGCGGCTTGACCACGCTGCGCAGGAAGTCCGACGCCGCGCTCTGGGCCAGCGCCAGCGACTCGGCCATGGAGCCCGAGGTGTCGAGCAGGATGCCGAGGGTGAGCGGCAGGCTCTCGACCAGCTCGAACTTGGAGAGCTCCTGGGGCTTGCCCCCCTCGAGGACCTCGAAGTCGTCCTGGGTCAGCCCCTTGACCGGCTTGCCGGCGCGGTCGGTCACCGCCACGTACAGCTCGACGAGGTTGACCTCCACCTCTTCCAGGTATTGCGGCGAGCGGAGGAAGCGCACCGCCTCGGCGCGGCTGCCGTCGTCCAGCGTCACCACGGCCGTGACATAGGCCAGGTCCGTGTCGGGCACCTGGATCTCCGTCTGCCAGGGCGGCCGGGTGAGGGTCGCCACAGGCTCGTCGTTGACTTTGAATTCCAGCGACTGGACCCGCCGGCCGTCGGGGACCATGACCTCGGCGCGGGCTCTCGTCCGGCCCGAGACCTTGGAGCCCCGGGGAGGATCGACGATCCAGACGCCGAGCGCGCCGCGCGCCTGGTTGAGGATCACCTCGTCGGCGGCCACGAGATCGCCGTTTTCGTCGTACCCCTCGATGCGCACGGTCTGCTCGGTCGGGAAGTGCGCCAGCCGCACCTCGGCCGTGAAGGGTGGATTGGTGCGCGTGAGCTGCCGCTCGCCGTCCACCAGGAAGACGACTTTCTTGATGCGCTGGCCGGTGACCAGGGCCTCGGCGCGCCAGAGCCCCAGGGCGACATCGGCCGCCGGCGGCAGGAGGATCAGGCTGTCCTCGCCTTTCTTGACCGCCTCCGGCACCACCTCGCCGCCCGCGATCCCGGCCGGCATCGGATCGGGCGTGGGCATCACGGGGACCATCAGGCCGCGGGTCAGCCGCGTCTCCGCGTCCCCCGACTCGTCCTTGATCTCGAGGCGCAGCAGGAACGGCTTGTCCGGCCGCAGCCAGCGGTCCACGGCCAGGAGCAGAGGCTCGCCGTCCTCCGGCACGGGCAGGCGGTAGCGCAGCCGCACCTCTTCGAACGGCTGGCCGTCCTGCTCCACGAGCCCTTGCACAGTCAGGGAGTACAGGCGCTTGCCCTCCTCTTCCACGGCCTCGAGCCCCTCGGTCCCGATGCGGAGCAGGGCGCGCATCTTCATCCGCTGCCCCTCGCGCTCGGGAAAGCGGAGCTCCACCGACTGGACGTCCAGCGGGCGCGCGGGCGGTGGGGCCTCGGTCTTCGCGGCCTCGCGCGCCCACGCGCCCAGGTCGCGCGGCGCGGCGAGGAACGCGGAGTTGTCGATCGGCCTGACCGTGACGCTGCCGTTCGGCCGCGCGCCGGTCAGTCCCGGGATGCCGGTCGACTCATCGATCTTGCGGGCCGCGTCGCGGCACGTCTGGAGGTCGAAGCGCGCGGCCTGGATGCGCCCGCGCAGCTCCTCCCACTGCTCCAGCCAGTACTCCATCTGCGGGATGTAGAGCGCCCGCTTGGAGTCGCTGGGGATCCAGAGGCGGAACGACTGCCCGGCTCCCGGACGGTAGACGACCGCCCCGCGCTCCCAGGCCTTGCCGGTCTGCGGATCGACCCCGCGCACGTAGGTCCAGACCTCCGTGGGCTTGAAGGCCTGGCCGCAGTCGATGATCAGGCGGTCCTGCGGCCTGCCGTTGAGGAACAGGATCTGCCAGCGCACGTCGGCCGGCGAGGCGATCTCGGAATCGGCGAGCCGGCGGCGGCGCTCGATGGCCTCCAGCAGCTCGTTGGCTTTCGTCTCAGGGGCGGGGTCTTTGTCCAGGAACCGCTGGATCCAGAGCTCCCGCGCCTCCTGGTTGATGGAGCGCAGCTCGGTGCGCTGCTCGGGCGTGAGGAGCAGGCCCGGGCCATCCATGAAAAACGACCGCTGCGCCTCCGGCCAGAGCACCGGATCGACGCCTATGGAAACGGGGGCTCCCAGGGCCGGACCGGCCGGGAGCAGGAACAGGCAGAGACACGCCAGGATCGATGAGAGGACAATCTTCATTTCAACCTTCATTTCAACTTCCAGAGGCTTTCGCACAAAGACCCGGCATGCAGGCGGGGTGCCATCGCGCAAAGGCGAGTAAAAAGGTTGGCAGCGACGGGCCGAACACCATAGTATGGACCCCGGTTGCCCTATGCCCAAGACCCTCCGCAATACACCGATCCGTGACTGGGAGAGCGGCGACACCGTCCAGGGATTCGCGCTGCTGACCAAGAAAGAGCTGCGGCAGGACCGGAACAACAAGAGCTACCTCGACCTCGAGCTCGCCGACGCGAGCGGCTCCATCGTAGCGAAAATCTGGGCCGACAGCCCGGCGATGAACGGCCAGTTCGAGCCTCATCAGTTCATCGCCTTCAAGGGCTCGGTCAAGAGCTACCGCGACCAGCTCCAGCTCAGCATCGACGCCTGCCGCGAGGCGGTGGACTCCGACAGCGATCACGGCTTCGACAAGGCCAAGCTGATTCCGTCCACCCGGGAGGACATCGACGATCTCTGGCGGCGACTCGACCGCGTCCTCTCGGCCCACGTCCGGCGGCCGGTCCTGCGCCGCCTGGCCGAGGAGGCCCTGCGCGCTCACGAAGCCGAGCTGCGCGAGCACCCGGCGGCCAAGTCGATGCACCACGCCTACCGCGGCGGCCTCCTGGAGCACGTCGTCTCCATGGCCGAGCTGGCGGTGCGCATCTGCGAGCACTACCGCGACGTCGACCGCGACCTCGTGCTGCTCGGCGTCCTGTTTCACGACCTCGGCAAGCTGCGCGAGCTGGGCGCCATGCCGGCCAACGACTACACGCTCGAAGGACGGCTCATCGGGCACGTGGTGATCGGCCGCGACCTGCTGCGCGACCGGTGCGCGGCGATCCCGGGCTTCCCCGACGACCTCCGCATCCTCCTGGAGCACCTGGTCCTGTCGCATCAGGGCAGGAAGGAGTACGCCTCGCCCGTCGAGCCGATGACCCCCGAGGCGCTGGTCCTCCACTTCGTGGACGACCTCGACTCCAAGCTCAACCAGCTCCGCGCCTCGCGCGAAGCCGCTCCCGGCATCTCCTACCACCGCGGCCTGGCCCGCTACGTCTACCTCCCCCCGCTGGCCGACGCGGCCTGCGAGGAGACCGCGCCGGCCGTCGATCCGCACGCCGAAGAGGCGCGCGAGCCGGACCTCCCCCCGGATCATCAGATGGAAACGGGAATGGACGCCGGCGGGATTCCCGGCGTCGAGGAGCTGCTGGAGACCCAGCCTCCGCTGTTCCAGCCGAAGTAAAGAAGCAACGGCCCCTCACCCTCCTGCGCCCCTCTCCCGGTGACGGGAGAGGGGTCGGGGGTGAGGGCTCAAGGATCGAGGCGGATGCGGAAGTTGACCGCATTGCCCCAGATGGGGACCGCGTTGCAGTTCGCCGGCGGGATCGCCCACGACAGGATCGCCCGCGCCGGCAGCGTGGCGCCGTTGTTGGCGAGCGAGGCCAGCCTCGGGTTGGCCTGGATCACGACCCCGAAGTCCCAGGGCGGCACCGCGCCGGCGTTCGCGTCGTGGACGTGCACGGTCCCCGTGTGGATCGGCACGAAGCCGCCGCCGGGGAAAGCGACGCAGAGCAGCACATACTCCGTGCTCCCCGGGGCCACGCAGATCCGTCCGCCGAAGCCGGTGGTCCGCAGGATGTCGATCGCGCAGACCGCCTCTTCGCGCTGCGGGTGATATCCGCAGGCCTGGATCTTCTCCCACGAAGTGTTTCCGGCGAACGCCTGCGTGTTGGTCTGGCCGGTGGCCAGGTCGACCTCGGACTCGTCGAACGCGAGCTCGAGCGCGGTGTTGACTCCGGACGTGGAGTCGGTGCTGACGCAGCCGGCGTACTTCGCCTGCAGCTCATCCGTGGTCAGTCCGGCCGCGACATCGGCCTCGACCTGCGACCGCGTCACCGTGCAATTCTGAGCCGACGCGGCCGAGTTGCCGGCGACCAGCAGGACCAGCGCCAGCAGTGCAACCCATCCGATTCTCTTCACGTAAGACATGGCACCTCTCCTTTCGAGGCGGTTCTCCGCCCCGGTCGTGAGTTGATGCCGCGAGGCACCGCGCCTTGCCTTCCGGAATGTCGCGCGCGGGCTCTTGCCGTGGTGACTCGATCGGCGGAACGATTCATAGCATAATCTCTATCTTTCGACAAGCTGTATTAGTTGCTTCGCTGGAATTGGCCCGGTTCCTGCAGAAGCAAGTGGCCGTTGCAGGTGTCTTTGACGGCCGAGGAAGTCGTTTTGTCCACGACAGGGAAAACGCCTATAGAGGAGACATGGGGATGGCCAGAAACGACCGCGACGCCGCAATCGCCGAGATCGCCGCAGGCTGGAAGAACGATCGCTGGAAGGGGATCGAGCGACCCTACACGCCGGAAGACGTGTACCGCCTGCGCGGCAGCATCCGCATCGACCATACCCTGGCGCGCCTGGGCGCCGAGCGGCTCTGGGAGCTGCTGCACACGGAGGACTACGTGGCGGCGCTCGGAGCGCTCACCGGCAACCAGGCCATCCAGCAGGTGCAGGCCGGCCTCAAGGCGATCTACCTGAGCGGCTGGCAGGTGGCCGGCGACGCCAACGAGGCCGGCGAGATGTATCCCGACCAGAGCCTCTATCCGGCGGACAGCGTCCCCAAGGTCGTGAAGCGGATCAACAACGCCTTGCAGCGGGCCGACCAGATCACCCACTCGGAAGGGAGGGAGGCCCCGTACTGGTTCGCCCCGATCGTGGCCGACGCGGAGGCGGGCTTCGGCGGCAACCTGAACGCCTTCGAGCTGATGAAGGACATGATCGAGGCGGGCGCGGCGGGGGTCCATTTCGAGGACCAGCTCTCTTCGGCCAAGAAGTGCGGCCACATGGGCGGCAAGGTCCTGGTGCCGACCAGCGAGTTCGAGCAGAAGCTGATCGCCGCGCGCCTGGCCGCCGACGTCCTGGACGTGCCGGCGATGGTGATCGCGCGCACCGACGCCAACAGCGCCAAGCTGATCACCAGCGACGTGGACCGGCGGGACCGCGAGTTCATCGGCCGCGAGAGGACGGCCGAGGGCTTCTTCCGCCTCAAGGGCGGCCTCGACGCGGCGATCGCCCGCGGCCTCTGCTTCGCGCCCTACGCCGACATGCTCTGGTGCGAGACCTCGCATCCGGATCTGGACGAGGCCCGCCAGTTCGCCGAGGCGATCCATGCCGTCTACCCCGGCAAGCTGCTGGCCTACAACTGCTCCCCGTCGTTCAACTGGAAGCGGCATCTCGACGCCGCGGCCATCGCCAGATTCCAGCGCGAGCTGGGGGCCATGGGCTACAAGTTCCAGTTCGTGACCCTGGCCGGTTTCCACGCGCTCAACCTGAGCATGTTCGAGCTGGCGCGCGCCTACAAGGAGACCGGCATGGCCGCCTACTCGCGCCTTCAGGAACGCGAATTCGAGAACGAGCGCCTGGCGGGCTACCGCGCCGTCAAGCACCAGACGTTCGTGGGCACCGGCTACTTCGACCAGGTCGCCCAGGCGATCTCCGGCGGCCACGCCTCGACCACGGCCCTCGAAGGCTCGACCGAGCAGGAGCAGTTCGAGGTGACCAAGGCCAGCTAGGCCGCCCATCCGACTCCTCACCCCCCTGCCCCCCTCTCTCATCGCCCTCCCCCAACCGGGAGAGGGGGGACGACTGCAGAGGTCCAGGTTCCAGGGTAGGGTGGTGGCGCCCCTCTCCCGGCGGAAGGGAGGGCGATGGGAGAGGGGACGGGGGTGAGGATTTTCCGGCGCCGGACGAATATAGTTGCCGCGAGGAGGGGAGCAGCATGGAGGACATCCAGGTGGTGGGGCCGATGCGCCCCCGGTACGAAGAGATCCTGACGGCCAAGGCGCTCGGTTTCGTGGCCGACCTGCAGCGGGCCGTCGGACCGGCGCGCGAGGAGCTCCTGATCCGCCGGCAGCGGCGGCTCGCGGACATGGCGAGCGGCCTCCTGCCGACGTTCCCGGAAGAGACCCGGGCCGTGTGCGAGTCGGACTGGCAGGTGGCGCCGGCCGCGCCCGACCTCGAGGACCGGCGGGTCGAGATCACCGGCCCGGTCGAGCGCAAGATGATGATCAACGCGCTCAACTCGGGGGCGAGCGTCTTCATGGCCGACTTCGAGGACGCGCTCTCCCCCACCTGGGCCAACGTGGTCGAAGGGCAGGCGAACCTCGTGGACGCCGTGCGCCGGCGCCTCCACTTCACCAGCCCCGAAGGCAAGGAGTACCGGCTCAACGACAAGACCGCCACCCTGGTCGTGCGCCCGCGCGGCTGGCACCTCCCCGAGCGGCACGTCCTGGTGGACGGACGGCCGGTCTCGGCCAGCCTGTTCGACTTCGGCCTCTACTTCTTCCACAACGCTCAGGAGCTGATCTCGCGCGGCACCGGCCCCTACTTCTACCTGCCGAAGCTGGAGAGCCACCACGAGGCGCAGCTCTGGAACAACGTCTTCGAGAGAGCCCAGGACGCGCTCCGCATCCCGCGCGGCGCCATCCGCGCCACGGTCCTCATCGAGACCATCACCGCCGCCTTCGAGATGGACGAGATCCTCTACGTGCTGCGCGAGCACGCGGCGGGCTTGAACGCCGGGCGCTGGGACTACATCTTCAGCCTCATCCGCAAGTTCCCGCACGGCCGCGGAGTCCTCCCCGACCGCCACCAGGTCACCATGACCGTCCCCTTCATGCGTTCCTACACCCAGCTCCTGGTGCGCACCTGCCACCGCCGCGGCGCCCACGCCATCGGCGGCATGGCGGCGTACATCCCCAGCCGGCGCGACAAGGAGCAGAACGAGCGGGCGCTGGCCAAGGTGCGCGAGGACAAGATGCGCGAGGCCGGCGACGGCTTCGACGGCACCTGGGTCGCCCATCCCGACCTGGTGCCGGTCGCCAAGGAGATCTTCGACCGCCATCTCGGGGACCGGCCGCACCAGAAGGACCGCCTGCGGGAAGACGTGAGCGTCGAGGCCGCCGACCTGCTCAATTTCTATGTGGAAGGCGGGCAGGTCACCGAGGAAGGGGTGCGCAACAACGTCTCCGTGGCCTTGCAGTACATCGACGCCTGGCTCCAGGGCGTCGGCGCCGTCGGCATCTTCAACCTGATGGAAGACACCGCGACCGCCGAGATCTCGCGCACGCAGCTCTGGCAGTGGGTGTGGAACGAAGCGCCGCTCGCCGATGGCCGCCGGATGTCCCCCGAGCTCTACCGGGAGATCCGCGAGCAGGAGATGGCCAAGCTCGGAGGCGAGGGCCAGGGCCGGCTCCGCGACGCCGCGGAGCTTCTCGACAGCCTGGTCCTCAACCGGGAGCTCGCGCCGTTCCTGACGACCGCCGCCTACGAGCGGCTGGACTAGCTACGCGCCCGGGGGCGGGGGCGGAGGCTGCTGGCCCTCGGCCGGCGGCTGCTGGTCCGCAGGCGGCTGCTGCCCCTGCTGTTGCTGCTGCATCTCGGCCGCCGACTTGATCTGGTAGCCGACAACCCGCCACTGGCCATCCGACTCCAGCATCGCGGTGACCGTCTCGACCATGTCCGGCACCGACGCGAAGTCGGTGTTGTACTGGATCACCACGTACTGGCCCGCGGGCGCGCCGGGCAGGCTCGTGGTGTACTGGGCGGCCGTGAGCTGCCGCGACGACGCCGCGCCGAGAGGCTGCCGCACCGAGGTCAGCGAGCTGACCCACTGGTCCTGGGTGACCGCGCCGCGCACGGGCTGCCCCGCCGCCGACCAGCTCGCCGCATACCCGCCCTGGTCGACCACGCCGATCCACTGCTGGGCCACGTCCACCGCCGGCTGAGCCTGCGCCTCCACCTGGATCGCCGGCGCGGCCTGGGTTCCAGCGCCCTGAGCCGCCGCGTCCGCGCCCTCGGGGGGCGGCGCGTCCTCCGAAATGACCTTGACCTTGCCCTGCTGGCTTGTGCTCGCCGTCGCTCCGCCCGGATTCGCCGACGGCAGCGGCCTCCCCGCGGGCGTCGTGGCGGTCGACTGTCCGCCTCCCGCGCAGGCTGCGAGCGACCCGACGAGCAGGAGCACAGCGCCGACTGTCATCTTCTCCTTCATTAGCGGTTCCTCCAAAGGGTTCACGGCCGGCCCCTGCCGGCTCGGGCAATGGGCGAGGATTCTACTAGCATTCAGGGGATCGCGAGTAGAGTCCCCATGGTGTGTGGGCCATTCCGATGCAATGAACCCGCCAGAGACAGCCCTCCTCACCATGTCATCTGGTAAAGCATCCAGTACACCACTACCCCGGTGACCGACACGTACAGCCAGATCGGCAAGGTCCAGCGCGCGATCCGCACGTGCCGGTCGTAGCGCCTGCGGTACGCGCGCCAGACCGTGACAGCGGCCAGGAAGGGGACCAGCGCGGCGAGGACCGTGTGGGTGATCAGGATGGTGAAGTAGAACGTGCGCGCCGGCCCGGTCCCCTGGAAGCGGACGGAGCCGACCTGGGCGTGGTAGATCAGGTAGGAAGTCAGGAACAGGACCGAGCACACCAGAGCGGCGACCATCACATTCCTGTGCGCGATCGGCCGCCGCTTCCGGATGAGCACCCAGGCGATCACCAGCAGGATGGCGGACAGGGTATTCAGGGCCGCGTTGAGCGCGGGGAGGTCTCGGACGTCGAGCATGGCGGAGGCATTGTACCTGTCACCAGATCACCCGCGTCATGTGCCCGAGCCCGAGGAGGAGAGTCGCGAAACATGTGGCGGCCAGCGCGGCGACGCTCCACCTCGGGCGCACCCCCAGCAGCGCCGCCAGCGCGAACAGGCTCGCGTAGAGGTTGGGGACGAACATCAGAGGCGACGCGCCGATCGTCGCCAGCCACCACTCGTTGAACGGATTCGGGCAGTCGTCGTTCGGAACGAGGAGGGCAAGGGCGAGGACCATCAGACCGACGAGAGCCAGCCCACGGCGGCCGGAGCGGTAGAGGAGCCCCAGAGCGGCCACCGCCAGGAAGCCCACCAGCGTCAGGGTGAAGTTGAAGCGCAGGACGGGCCCGACGGAGCGCCAAGCCTCCACCACGTCCGGCCGGAACGGGCAGAGCTGGTGGACGGCCGAGGTGCAGATGAAGGAGAGAGGCAGGAGGAGCCAGACCGCGGTCGCGAGGGATCCAGTCGCCGGACGGGCCGAGCCACGGACCTGCCAGATCTGCGAGGTGACCCAGGCGGCGCAGCCCAGGAGAACCGCCAATCCCGCCACGAAGCAGGGCACGAACCAGGACGGGAAGAGCCCGGCGCGATGAGCCAGGTCCCATCCTGTTTTCATCGAGAGGACCGCGGCGGCAAGGAAGACGACGACGGCGAACCCGGATTGAACCCTCACCCCCTGGCCCCCTCTCCCATCTCTGGGAGAGGGGGAATTCTGTATGGGCAGGGCGGTGGCGCCCCTCTCCCGGTGACGGGAGAGGGGACGGGGGTGAGGGCCCACGACGATCGACCCGAGGCTCAGTGCTGCTGCGGCGGAGTCGGTGTCTGCTGCGGAGGCGGCGGCGTCTGCTGCGGGATCGCCACCGGACCGGGGCCGGCGGGGTTGGTCCCCGGAACCGCCGCGCCCGTGGGCGTGGCGGGCTCGGGGGAGGCGCCGGCCGGGGGCGGCAGCGGCGACGCGACGTCCGGCGCGGGCGTGGCGACCTTCGGCGCGTTGTCGGCCAACCACTTGTCGTAGTCCTGCTGCGAGTGGATCATGTAGTAGCCCTGCATGCGGTAGTGCGTGAGGCCGCAGAGCTGGGCGCACGCGATCTCCCAGCAGGTCTTCTTGCCGGCGCAGGTGGGGAACTGAGCGCTCTCCGGCGTCACCCGGTTCGGCGTGAAGTAGACCGGGATGACCATGCCCGGGATCGCGTCCTGCTTGACCCGCATCTGGGGCAGGGACAGGCTGTGGATCACGTCCTTGCTGCTCAGGTAGATCAGCGCCTGCCGGTCCACCGGCAGGTGGAGCTGGTTGAGCGTGATGATGTCGTCCTTGCCCAGCGGATCGTTGGGATCGAGCCCGAGCGGGTTCGTGCCGGACTTGACCAGCTTGGAGTCCGTACGGCCGAAAATGCCGTCCCGGCCGGGATAGTGGACGTTCCACGCGAACTGCTCGGCGACCACGCGGACCTTGACGGCTTGCGCCTCGTCCGGCACCGTGCTGACCCGCTTCGCCCAGATCGGCACCGCGAACAGCACGAGCAGGACCACCTCGACCAGCACCACGCCCGCCTCGCCGTAGGTCGAGAACTTCCCCTTCGCCCCCTCGTAGCTCGCCACCGGGTTGCGCCCCTTGCGGAAGCGGAACAGGGTGTAGACGAAGAAGATGCCCCAGCCCACGAACAGGACGATCATGAACCAGTGCACAATCGCCGTCAGCCAGTCGAGCTCCGCGCCATGCGTGGAGGCGTTTTCAGGAAAATTCAGGGGCAGACCGAGAATGCTCTTCATCAGTGTTTCTCTCCGCGAATGAGGCGCAATTGCGGCCGTTTTCCCTGCTTTTCCTCCAGCCGCTTCGAGCGCTTCCTGAAGTCCCAGATCACTTTGCCGATACCGACGTACATCAGACCGACGATTCCGACGAGCGTCAGAATCGCGTTGTTCATCCCCCGCGTCATCGGAGCGTCCGGCGCTCCATAGCAGGTGGCGCAGGCCGCGGCGATCCGCGGCAGGGCCAGCAGCGCGGCCCCGGTCACCCACAGAGTCAGCTTTGCGGACCTGCTCATCTCGGGCCTCCTACTCCTCCGGGTCCAGGTCGCGGAGCTTCTTGCGCACCCGGATGCCGTAAATCGCAAGCACGATCGCTACCACCAGGAAGAACGCTCCGAGGGCCAGGTCGCTCGTGTTCCGCGAGGCCGACCAGCCCTGGATCCCCCATACGCCGACCAGGACCGCCAGGACGGTCGAGGCGGCGATGAAGAAGAGGTGGAACGACCGCAGGGACATGCTCATAGCTTGTTCAGGTTCAGCTCCCAGAGAGTCGGGTACAGAAGCAGAAACACGAAGAACGCGACGGTCAGGACCAGCACCCAGTAGATCAGCTTGCGCTCGTGGAACAGGTGCATGAAGAACCCCGCCACGAGCGAGCCCTTGAAGATCGCGACCAGAAGGGCGACCACGATCGCCAGCGCCGGCGGCATGTGGAGGTAGCTGATGGCCACGGTGACGACCGTCAGCACCGCCAGGGCGCCGAAGACTTTGATGTAGGTCCGAGTCTCTCTGCGGATCGACTCGACGTCGTGTGTTTGCGCCATCTCGTCCTCCTGTCACCTACAGCAGATAAAGGACCGGGAAGAGGAAGATCCACACCAGGTCCACGAAGTGCCAGTACAGGCCCGCCACCTCGACGCGGTTGGTGAACCGCTGCGGGTCGCGGTGCCACAGCTTCACGCCCGGACCCCAGAGATAGCCGTTGACGACGATCCCGCCCAGCACGTGCAGGCCGTGCAGGCCGGTCAGCGTGAAGTAGATCGCGAAGAAGGTGTTGAAGCTCGGGTAGTGGCCGTGGTGGAACTTCTCCATGTACTCGAAGTACTTGATGACCAGGAACCCGAGCGCGCAGAGCAGCGTGAGCCCCATGTACAGGCGGTACTTCTTGAGGTCGTTCAGCCGCAGCGACGCCCACGACAGCACGACGGTCACCGACGAGGCGATCAGCACCATCGTGTTGAGCGTCGCCAGCGGCACGTTGAGGCCGAGGTCGCGGCCGTGCGGCCAGCTCTCGGCCCCGGTGCGCAGCAGGATGTACGTCGAGAACAGGGCGCCGAAGAGCATCACCTCGGAAGCGAGGAACAGCCAGATGCCCAGCTTGGCGTTGTACACCCCGGTGTCGGGGCGGGCCTCTACGGTGTAGGGAATGTCCATCGTCTAGGCCTCCTGAAGCTTCTCGTGCTGGGGAACGAAGTCCCGGGGCGCTCCCGGAACGCTGTAGTCGTACGGACCGCGCACCACGGTCGGGATCTCGGCGAAGTTGCCGTGCGCGAGCGGCGGCGAGGTGGTCGCGGACCACTCCAGGGTCGTGGCGTCCCAGTAGTTGTCGCCGACCCTCTTGCCCTTGAACATGCTCCAGAAGAAGTTGATGATGAACGGCACCTGGGCGACCGCCAGCAGCCACGCCGAGACTGACATGAACACGTTCCACTCGAGCACGGGCTGGGCGTGCGAGTACGACGCGCCGCCGTCATAGAGCCGGCGCGAGACGCCCGCCAGCCCCTGGATGAACATCGGCATGAACACGCCGTTGATGAAAACCAGCGACAGCCAGAAGTGGATCTTGCCCAGCAGGTCGTTCATCTTGCGGCCGGTCACCTTGGGGAACCAGTAGTAGAGGCCCGCGAACATGGCGAAGATGGTCCCCGGCGCCACCACGTAGTGGAAGTGGCCGATGACGTAATAGGTGTCGTGCAGGTGGATGTCGGTCGGCGCCAGGCCGAGCGGCAGGCCGGTCAGGCCGCCGATGGCGAACATCGGCAGGAAGGCCAGCGCGAAGAGCATCGGCACCGTGTACCGGATCGAGGCCCCCCACAGCGAGATGATCAGCGCCGTCAAGACGATGACCGAGGGAATCGAGATGATCATCGTCGTCGTCTGGAAGAAGGTGCTCATCGCCGTGCCCATGCCGGTCATGAACATGTGGTGCGCCCACACGATGAAGGACATGAAGCCGAGGAAGACCACCGCGTAGACCAACGAACGGTAGCCCCACAGCGGCTTGCGCGTGTTGTTGGCGATCACCTCGGCGATGATGCCGAAGGCCGGCAGGATCAGGACGTAGACCTCAGGGTGGGCCAGGAACCAGAACAGGTGCTGCCAGAGCAGCGGGCTGCCGCCGCCGGAGACCGCGAGCTGCTGGCCCGACACGACGAGGCCGCTGGGCAGGAAGAAGCTGGTGTGCGCCACCCGGTCCATGAACTGCAGCACCGCCGCCGCCTGCAGCGGCGGGAAGGCGAGCAGCAGCAGGAACGAGGTCACGAACTGCGCCCAGACGAAGAACGGCAGCCGCATCCAGGTCAGGCCCGGAGCGCGGAGCTGGATGATGGTGACGATGAAGTTCGCCGAGCCCAGCAGCGACGAGATGATCAGGCAGAGCATGGCGATCAGCCACATCGTCTGCCCCGGAGGCGCGATGTCGGCCAGAGGCGGATAGGAGGTCCACCCCGACTGCGCGGCGCCGCCCGGCATCCAGAAGCTGGACAGCATCAGCACGCCGCCGACGAAGTAGCTCCAGTAGCTCGCCATGTTGAGCTTGGGGAACGCCATGTCCGGCGCCCCGATCTGCAGCGGCACCAGGTAGTTGCCGAAGGCGCCGACCGCCAGCGGCACGATGCCGAGGAACACCATGATGGTGCCGTGCATCGCCCCGAGCTGGTTATAGAACTCGGGAGGCATCACCCCGCCCATCTCCTGGAACATGCCGCCGACCAGGGGGATCGGCTTGCCCGGGAAGGCGATCGCCCACCGCATCATCATCATCAGGGTGAAGCCGAAAAAGAGGAACAGCAGAGCGGTAATGCCGTACTGGATGCCGATGACCTTGTGGTCCTGGGAGAAGACGTACTTCCTCCAGAACCCCAGCTCCTCGTGGTGGCCCTCGGCGTGCCCGACATGCGGGTGGGCGTGCTCGTCGACTAGTGCCATCTTCTACAATCTCCTCACTCCGTCAGGATTGGAAGACAGGGGGCCCGGCCTCGCGCAACGCCGCCCTGGAATCCTCCCTTCAGAGGATCCGCCGGACCGTTTTGCCCAGCATTCGTTTCGCCAAAAACTTCATGTGCCAAACGGGTTCTCAAAAGACGCCTGAGTCTACGACAGGGATTCAAGAGGAGGCAAGCAGGAGGGGCCGGGGGAGGGGGCCTCACCGGGCCAGCGCCTTCAGATCCCGCTCCAGCCGCTCCACCGACTCCTCGTCGAACGCCTCGTAGTACCCCCGGATGCGCCCCTCGCCGTCGACGAGGACGAAGCGGGTGCTGTGGAGGATCGGCTCCTCGGCGCTGGCCGCCACGGCCGGCGAGTCGTCGACGGCCAGCTTGAAGCCCTCGATGGAGAGACGGTGCAGCTCCTCCCGCGTGCCGGTGAGGAAGAGCCAGCGGCCGGGAGCGCCGAACGACTCGGCGTAGCGCCGCAGGACCTGCGGCGTGTCGTATTCGGGATCGACGGTGAACGAGACCAGCCGCACCCCGAGGTCGTCCGGCAGATCGCTCTCCAGGCGGGCCATGCGCATCGACATCATCGGGCAGGAGGCGCCGCAGCGGGTGAAGATGAAATCGGCGACCCACGGCGCCCCGGCGAGGTCGGCGCGGCGGACCGTCCGGCCGTCGCGGTTGGTGAGCGCGAAGTCGGGGACCTGGCCCAGCACGGGCGGCGGCGCCGGACGGTTCAGGAGCTGCCAGAGGGCCGCGAGCGCGATCCCCAGCAGCACGCCTCCCAGGAAGCCCCAGAGGAGGCGGCGGCGCAGGCTCACTCCACCCTCCCGCCGCGGGTGACCAGAAGGTCGGCCGCGAACGCGGCGATCCCCAGAAGGATGGTCGCCGCGATCGACGTCGCCGGTCCGGGTATGCCCTCGCCGAGCGAGGCCGAGGTCCCGTAGAGCGCCCAGCGCAGGGCCGCCATGCCGTAGGTCAGCGGGTTGATCCGCATCAGGGCCTCCAGCCAGGCGGGCGCGCCGGCCACCGGGAAGAAGGCGCCGGACAGCAGCCACATGGGCATCAGCACGAGGTTCATCACGGCGTGGAACCCCTGCACCGAGTCGAGCCGCCAGGCGAAGGCGAAGCCGATCGCGGTCAGGGTGAGGGCGAGCAGCGCGAGCACGCCCGCCGCGGCGAGCGCCGAGCCCCAGGTCAGCGGCACGCCGGCGAGCGGCGCGGCGGCCAGGAAGACCGCGGCCTGGATCCAGGCGAGCGTCGCCCCGCCGAGCACCTTGCCGGCGACGATCGTGGCGCGCGACACCGGCGCCGTCAGCACGCCCTGCAGGAAGCCCTGATTGCGGTCCTCGATCACCGAGATCGTCGAGAAGATGGCGGCGAAGAGGAGGATCAGCGCCAGCGTCCCGGGGAAGAAATACTCCCGGTAGTCGAGCCCGGCCGGCCCGCCGGGGAGCCGGAAGGAGCTCGACAGGCCGCTGCCGATCAGCAGCCAGAAGAGCAGGGGCGGCGCCACCGCTCCCACCACCCGGCTCGGCTGGCGGAAGAAGCGCACCAGCTCGCGCCGCCAGAGGGTAAAGGCCGCCAGGGCGCTCACGGCCGCGCCTCCTCGGAGCCGTAGAGCCGGTGCCCCGTGCGGTGGAGGAAGACGTCCTCCAGCGTCGGCCGCGCCACGGTCACGGCGTCGATCCTGCCCGGCAGCCCCTCGATCAGGCGGGCGGCGAGCTCGTGCCCCCGCTCGCGCTCCAGGCGCACCGCGCCGTCGCGCACCGCGGGCGCGAGGTCCGGCCAGCGCGCGGCCACGTCGCGCGACAGGGTCTCCGGATCGGGTCCGGCCAGGGTGACCACGTCGCCGCCGACCTCCCCCTTGAGCGCCGCGGGGCGACCCTCGGCCACGATCGCGCCGCGGTCGATCAGCGCCAGGCGGTCGCAGCGGTCCCCCTCCTCCATGTAGTGAGTGGTGAGGAGGACCGTGACGCCGTCGCGCCGCAGCTCCTCCAGCGCGCTCCACAGGTCGCGCCGGACCGCCGGATCGAGCCCCGTGCTCGGCTCGTCGAGCAGCAGCAGGCGCGGCTCATGGAGGAGCGCCTTGGCGATTTCGACGCGCCGGCGCATCCCGCCCGACAGCTCCAGAGTCCGCTGATCGCGCCGGTCCGCCAGGCTGAAGCGCTCCAGCAGCTTCCCGATCCGCTCCGCGAGCGCCCGGCCGCGCAGGCCGTAGAGGTGCCCGTGGTGGGTCAGGTTCTCGGCCACGGTGAGCTGAAGGTCGAGCCCGGGATTCTGGAAGACCACGCCCAGCCGCCGCCGCACCTCGCGAGCCTGGCCCGCGAGGTCGGCGCCGAACACCCGCACGCTCCCCTTCTCGGGCCGCGCCAGGGTGGCCAGGATGCGGAACAGGGTCGTCTTGCCACCGCCATTGGGGCCGAGGAATCCGAAGATCTCGCCGGGCATCACCTGGAAGTCGAGGCC
>DASVEF010000380.1:0-29537 GCA_036380715.1 Thermoanaerobaculia bacterium
GGCCCCCGGCCTGGCCGAGCTGCGCGCCTTCGCCGGATCGAGCCTGCCCGACTACATGCTGCCCACCGCGCTCGTGGCGCTGGAGCGGCTGCCGCTGACGGCCAACGGCAAGGTGGACCGCCGCGCTCTGCCCGCGCCCGACCGGGCCCAGGCGCAGGGCGAGGAGACCGTCGCTCCGCGGACCCCGGTCGAGGCGTTGATCGCCGGCGTCTGGGCCGACCTCCTGGGCCGCGACAGGGTCGGCGTCCACGACGATTTCTTCGCGCTCGGAGGGCACTCCCTGCTCGCGGCGCAGGTGGTCTCCCGCCTGCGCGCGACGTTCGGGATCGAGCTGCCGCTGCGCACCCTCTTTGCGGAGCCCACCGTGGCCGGCCTGGCCCCTCACGTCGAGGAGGCCCGCCGCGCCGGCCTCGCGGACGCCCCGCCGGTCCGCCCCCTGCCGCGCCCCCTGCCATGCGAAGGCGGGATCCCGCTCTCCTTCTCGCAGGAGCGGATCTGGCTCCTCGACCGGATGGCTCCCGGCCTGCCGGTCTACAACGTCCCCGCCGCCCTGCGGCTGCGCGGGCCGCTCGACACGGCGGCCCTGGAGCGCGCCCTCGCGGAGGTCGTCCGCCGGCAGGAGGCGCTGCGCACGGTCTTCCCCGCGCCCGGCGGCCAGCCGGTCCAGACGGTCCGGCCGCCGGAGCCGGTCCCGCTGCCGGTCGCCGCTGTGAGGGAACCCTCACCCCCGTCCCCTCTCCCGGTACCGGGAGAGGGGCGCCCCCACCCTTCCCATTCGGTCGGTCTGGCTGCGTTTTCCCCCTCTCCCGGTGACGGGAGAGGGGGTCAGGGGGTGAGGGTTCCGCAGGCCTCCGGGAACTTTGAAGAGGCGCTGCGGCTGGCGCGGGAGGAGGCCGGCCGGCCGTTCGACCTCGAAACCGGGCCGCTGTTCAGGGCTCTGCTGGTGCGGATCGCCCCGGAAGACCACCTGCTCGTCCTCACGGTCCATCACATCGTCTGCGACGGCTGGTCGCTGGCCGTGCTCTTCGGCGAGATCGAGGCGCTCTACGCCGCCTCGCCCCTGCCGGAGCCGCCGGTGCAGTACGCGGACTGGGCGCTCTGGCAGCGGGAGCGGCTCGCCGGCGGCGCCCTGGAGGGCCAGCTCGAAGGGTGGCGGCAGGCGCTCGCCGGAGCGCCGGAGGCCCTCGACCTGCCGGCCGACCGGCCGCGGCCTGCGGTCCAGGGGTGGCGCGGCGCGGCCGAGCCGCTGGAGGTCTCCACAGAGCTGACGGCCCGCCTGCGCGACCTCGCGCGGCGCGAGAGCTCGACCCTGTTCATGACCCTGCTCGCCGGCTTCGCGGCGCTGCTCTCCCGCTACAGCCGGCAGGACGACCTGGTCCTCGGCTCGGTCGTCGCCCACCGCCGGCCCGAGGTCGAGGGGCTGATCGGGTTCTTCATCAACACGCTGCCGCTGCGCGCCGACCTCACCGGGGAGCCGACGTTCCGCGAGCTGCTCGCCCGGGTGCGGGAGGCGGCGCTCGGCGCCTGGGAGCGCCAGGACCTCCCCTTCGAGCGTCTCGTGCAGGAGCTGCAGCCGCGGCGCGATCCGTCGCGCGCCCCGCTCTTCCAGGTGAGCTTCGTCTTCCAGGAGACTCCGGCGCGGACGCCCCGGCTGCCGGGTCTGGAGACGGAGTTGGCGCCGCTGCACACCGGCACGGCCAAGCTCGACCTCGCCCTCGGCCTGGAGGAGGCCGGCGGGCGGCTGACCGGCGGCATGGAATTCAGCGCCGACCTCTTCGACGGCGCCACGGTCCGGCGGATGCTGGATCATCTCATCCATCTTCTCGGCGAGGCGGTGGACGCGCCGGAACGGCGGGTCTCCGAGATCCCCATGCTCGCCGCCGGGGAACGCGAGCAGCTCCTCGCCGCGGCGGCAGGTCCTGCAGGGGTCCCGTTCCCCGAGGGGACAGTCCACGCCCTGGTCGAGCGGCAGGCCGCGCTCACGCCGGGCGCGGTCGCCCTGGACTTCGAGGGCGAGACCGTGACCTATGCCGCGCTGAACGGGCGCGCCAACCGCCTCGCCCGCCACCTGCGGCGGCGGGGGATCGGCCCCGACGCCCTGATCGGAGTCTATGTGCCGCGCTCGCCGGAGCTGGTGGCCGGCATTCTGGGCATCCTCAAGGCCGGGGCCGCCTACCTGCCGCTCGACCTCGCGTTCCCACGCGAGCGCATCGCCGCCATGATCGGGGACGCCCGGCCGGCGGCACTGGTGACGG
Organism: Thermoanaerobaculia bacterium; assembly: GCA_036380715.1. GTDB lineage: Bacteria > Acidobacteriota > Thermoanaerobaculia > Multivoradales > UBA5704 > UBA5704. Next base: position 2,256 of record DASVEF010000380.1, read on the forward strand.
TCGACACCCTGCGCGCCGCGCTGCCCGAGGGCGCGCCCCCGGCGGTCTTCCTCGACGCGGACGCCGAAGCCCTGGCTCGCGAGAGCGCCGCCGACCTCCCGGACGTGGCCGCCGCCGACAACCTCGCCTTCGTGATGTACACCTCGGGCTCGACCGGCCGGCCCAAGGGGGTCGCCGTGACGCACCGCGGTCTGCGCAACCGCTTCCTGCGGGCGCAGGAGGCGTACCGCCTCGGCCCGGACGACGCGGTTCTGCACAAGGCGCCGATCGGCTTCGATTTTTCGCTATGGGAGATGCTCGGCAGCCTGGCCGCCGGCGGCCGGACCGTGCTGGCGAAGCCCGGGGGGCACATGGACTTCCCCTACCTGGCGGACCTCATCGCCGGGCGCGGAGTGACGATCTTCCATTTCGTCCCTTCGATGATGGAGGCCTTCCTCGCCCAAGAAGGATTGGAGCGCTGCGCCGCCACGCCGCGCCTTGCGTTCATCGGCGGCGAGGCGCTGACGCCGGCCCTGCGCGACCGCTTCCACTCGGTCTTCCCGATCCCTCTGGAGAACCAGTACGGCCCCACCGAGGCGTCCATCGACGTCACCTGGCAGACGCTCGCGCCCGGCGGGCCGCACCCTTCGGCGGCGCCCATCGGCCGGCCGATCGCGTTCTGCTCGGCGCACGTGCTCACCCCTGCGCTGGAGCCCACCCCGGCCGGCGTGCCAGGCGAGCTCCACCTCGGCGGGGTCTGCCTAGCCCGCGGCTATTACGGCCGGCCCGACCTGACCGCGGAGCGGTTCATCCCCGATCCGTTCGCGGACGGCGGGCGCCTCTACCGGACCGGCGACCTCGTCCGCCGGCTGCCCGGAGGCGAGCTGGAGTACCTGGGCCGGGTGGACCAGCAGGTCAAGATCCACGGCGTGCGCATCGAGCCGGGCGAGATCGAGGCCGCCCTGCTGCGCCACCCGGGCGTACGGGAGGCCGCGGTCGTCGCCCAGGCCGTCGCTCAACAGGGGCGGGACGGCAAACGCCTGGCGGCCTTCTTCGTGGCCGATCCTCCCGCTCCCGGCCCGCGCGAGCTGCGCGGCTTCCTGGGGGAGACGCTGCCGGACGCCATGATCCCGTCCTTCTTCACGGCGCTCCCCGAGCTGCCGCGGATGCCCAATGGCAAGCTCGACCGTCGCGCCCTCTCCCGCATGGAGGCGCCGGAGGACGCCGGCGAGGATTTCGTCGCGCCGCGCACACCCGCCGAGGAGCTGCTCGCCTCCGTCTGGCGGGAGCTGCTCGGCGCCGGCCGGATCGGCGCGCACGACGACTTCTTCGCGCTCGGCGGCCATTCGCTGCTCGCCGCCCGGGTCGCCGCCCGCGTGCGCGAGGCGTTCGGCATCGACCTGCCGCTCCAGGCGCTGTTCGAGCGGCCGACGCTCGCCGGGCTCGCGGAGCGGCTGGACGCGCTGCGCCGCGCCGGCTCGATCCCTGAGGCGCCGCCGCTCCGCCCCGCTCCGCGCGGAGAGGACCTCCCTCTCTCCTTCGGCCAGGAGCGCCTCTGGTTCCTCCATCAGCTCGCGCCCGAGGACCCGGCCTACAACATCCCGGCCGCGATCCGCCTGGAGGGGGCGCTCGACCCTGGCGCGCTGCGCGCCGCCGTCGAGAGGATCGTCCTCCGTCACGAGGCGCTGCGCACGACCTTCCGTTCGGAGGACGGCCGCCCAATCCAGAGGATTCAGGGGATCGCGCCCCGGCTCGACGTGCCACTCCCCTGCCTCGACCTCTCCGGGTCCGCCGATCCGGAAGACGAGGCCCGCCGCCGGGCCGGCGAAGAGGCGCTGAGACCGTTCGACCTGGAGAGCGGGCCCGTGCTGCGCGCCACCCTGCTGCGGCTGGGCGAGCGCGAGCACGTCCTTCTCTTCACCATCCACCACATCGCCGCGGACGGCTGGTCGCTGGGAGTCTTCGTGCGCGAGCTCGCCGCCCTCTACGGAGCCGCCGTGGAGGGGAGGGAGGCGGATCTGCCGGAGCTGCCCGTGCAGTACGCCGACTACGCGGTCTGGCAGCGCGGCTGGCTGGCCGGCGAGGCGCTCGCGTCGCGGCTCGCCTGGTGGCGGGGGGCGCTCGCCGGCGTGCCGGCGCTCGACCTGCCGGCCGACCGGCCGCGGCCCGCCGTGGCCGGCAATCAGGGGGCGGTCCGCACGCTGCGGCTTCCTGGAGCGGCCTGGGGCCGGGTCGAGGCGCTGGCGCGCGGCGAGTCGGTCACGCCGTTCATGGCTCTGCTCTCGGCGGTCCAGGCCCTGCTGGCGCGCTACAGCGGACAGGACGACTTCGCCGTCGGCTCGCCGGTGGCCGGCCGCGACCGCGTGGAGGCCGAGGGGCTGATCGGGTTCTTCGTCAACACGCTGGCGCTGCGCGGCGGCCTCGCGGGCGATCCGCCGTTCCGCTCCCTCCTGGCGCGGGCCCGCGAGGCCACGCTGGGAGCCTACGCCCACCAGGACCTCCCCTTCGAGCACCTGGTCGAGGCCCTGGCGCCGGAGCGGGACCTCGGCCGCACGCCGATCTTCCAGGTGATGCTGGCCTTCGGCAACACGCCCATGCCGCCGCTGGCGCTGCCCGGCCTCACCCTGAGCCTGATCGAGACGGGGGTCCGCGCCAGCAAGTTCGACCTGAGCTTCCAGACCTCTCCGGAGGGGAACGGCCTGCGGATCGACCTGGTCTATCGCGCGGACCTCTACGAGGCGGCCACGGCGGAGCGGATGCTGGCCCACCTCTCGGCGCTGCTGGCGGCGGTTGCCGGAGCTCCCGACATCCGCCTCTCGGAGCTGCCGATCCTGAGCCCGGCGGAACGGCACCAGCTCCTCCTGGAATGGAACACTGAATGGAACGAGGCTCCGCACGGGCACGCCGGGGGGCTCGTCCACGAGCTCTTCGCGGAGCAGGCGGCGCGGACTCCCGAGGCCGCCGCCGTCGTGGCCGGCGGCGGGAGCCTGTCCTATGCGGAGCTCGACCGCCGGTCCAACCGGCTCGCCCGGCGCCTGCGGCGGCTCGGCGTGGGGCCGGAGGTCCGGGTCGGCCTCTGCCTGGAGACCTCTCCGGACGCGCTGGCCGGCATCCTGGGCATCCTGAAGGCGGGCGGCGCCTGGGTGCCGATGGATCCCGCCTACCCGGCGGAGCGCCTGCGCTGGATGCTGGAAGACTCCGGAGCGCCCGTGCTCCTGACCCGCGAGGCGCTGACCGCGTCGCTGGCCGGGACCGGCGCCGTCCTCGTGCCGCTCGACCGGCCGGGAGACCTCACCGGAGAGCCCGACGGTCCCATGGATTCAGGAGCGCTGCCGGAGAGCACGGCGTACGCCATCTACACCTCGGGCTCGACAGGCCGGCCCAAGGGCACCCTGGTCAGCCACCGCAGCCTGGTGAATTTCCTCGCCTGGGTGGACGAGCGCGTGATCCGGGGCCGCGACCTCCCCCTGGTGATCAGCCTGAGCTTCGACGCCTGCCTCAAACAGCTCCTGCCGCCGCTGCTGCGGGGCGGCGCGGTGTGGATCCCCCGCTCCACCGGCCCCGTGGAGCTGCTCGCCGAGCTCGCCACGCGGGAGCGGCCGGTCTTCAACTCCGTGCCTTCGCTCTGGCGGGCCATGCTCGCCCTCGTCGAAGCCGGAGAGGCGGCCGCGCCGCGGCTCAGCGCGCTGATCCTGGGCGGAGAGGCGCTCGACCGCGACCTGGTCGACCGCACGCTGGCCGTGCTCCCCGGCCTCGAGATCTGGAACGTGTACGGGCCCACCGAGGCCACCTCCAACGCGGCCCACGCCCGGATCGGAGCCGGCCCGATCGTCATCGGGCGGCCAGCCGCCGGCGCGCGGCTCGCCGTCCTGGGGCGCGACCTGGAGCCGCAGCCGGCCGGTGTCCCGGGAGAGCTGGCGATTGGCGGACCGGGCCTCGCCCGCGGCTATCTCGACCGTCCCGGCCTGACGGCGGAGCGGTTCATCCCCGATCCGTTCGCGGCCCTGCACGGGAGCCTCGGAGCGCGCCTCTACCGGACGGGCGACCTCGTGCGCCGCGCCATGAACGGCGACGTCGAGTTCCTCGGGCGCCTGGACCACCAGGTCAAGATCCGGGGGTTCCGCATCGAGCCGGGCGAGGTCGAGACGGCGCTCGCCGGCCATCCCGCGGTCGAGCAGTGCGTGGCCGTGGCGCGCCGGGACGGCGGCGAGCCGCGCCTCGTGGCCTATGTCGTCCCCCGTGGCGAGGCCGCTTCGGCGCCGTCGCTGCGCGCCTTCCTCGCGGAGAGGTTGCCGCCGTTCCTGGTGCCGGCGGCGTTCGTCTTCCTGCCGGCGCTGCCGCTGACGCCCACCGGCAAGATCGACCGGCGCGCCCTGCCCGCCCCCGTCGCCGAGCCGGCGGCGGGCGAGGCCGCTCCCCTGACTCCCGCGCAGGAGCTGATCGCCGGCGTCTGGGCGGACCTCCTGGGCGTCGAGATCGCGGGGGCCGAGGCCCACTTCTTCGAGCTGGGCGGCCATTCCCTGCTCGCCACCCAGGCCGTCTCGCGCCTGCGCGCCGCCTTCGGGGTGGACCTCCCCCTGCGCGCGCTCTTCGAGGCGCCGACCGTGGCCGCGCTGGCCGCCCGCGTCGAGCCGATGCGGGCGTGGCCGGCGAGCTCCGCTCCGCCGCTCAGGCCGGCGCCGCGCGACGGCGATCTCCCTCTCTCCTTCGCCCAGGAGCGGCTCTGGTTCCTCGACCAGCTCGAGCCGGAGAGCCCGCTCTACAACGTGCCGGCCGCGGTGTCCCTCCGCGGCGACCTGCGGCCCGAGGTGCTCGCCGCCGCTCTCGGCGAGCTGGTGCGCCGCCACGAGGCGCTGCGGACCACCTTCGAGTTGGTGGGCGGGTCTCCTCGCCAGCGGATCTCGCCGGCGGCTTCGGTGCCTCTGCCGCAGGTCGACCTGTCGGCGCTGCCGGAGGGGGTGCGCCGCCGGGAAGCCGCGCGCCTCGCCGCGGAGGAAGTCCGGCGGCCCTTCGACCTGATGCGCGGACCGCTGCTGAGAGCGTCCCTGCTGCGGCTCGGCGCGGACGAGCACGCCGCGGTGGTGACGATGCACCACATCGTCTCGGACGGCTGGTCGGCCGGCGTCCTGGTGCGCGAGACGGCGGCTCTCTATGAAGCCTTGGCAGGAGGGTGGCCCTCGCCTCTACCCGAGCTGCCGGTCCAATACGCCGACTTCGCCGTCTGGCAGCGGAGCTGGCTGCGGGGCGACGCCCTGGCGGACCAGATCGCCTGGTGGAAGGAGGAGCTGGCCGGAGCGCCGGAGGTCCTGGAGCTGCCGGGGGACCGCCCGCGGCCGTCGGCGCCGACCCTGCGGGGGCGGCATCTCGCCGTCGACCTCGGCGAGGACCTAGGCGGCTCCCTGCGCGCGCTTGCGCGGCAGCGCGGCGCCACGCTGTTCATGACTCTGCTCGCCGGGTTCCAGGCGCTGCTCGCCCGCTATGTTTCCCAGGGGGGCCAGGGGGGCCAGGGCGACCTGCTCGTGGGCTCGCCCATCGCCAACCGCAACCGGCCCGAGCTCGAAGGGCTCATCGGGTTCTTCGTCAACACTCTCGTGCTGCGCGGCCGGACCGGCGACGATCCGAGCTTCGCCGAGCTGCTCTCCCGGGCGCGGGCAACGGCCCTCGGCGCCTACGAGCACCAGGACCTCCCATTCGAGAAGCTGGTCGAGGAGCTGCGGCCGGGCCGGAGCGCCGCCCGCTCCCCTCTCTTCCAGGTGGCCCTCGCCCTGCAGAACGCGCCGGCGGCGGCGCTGGAGCTGCCCGGCCTGACCCTCGCTCCTCTGGAGGCCGAGAGCGGGACCGCCAAGTTCGACCTCACGATGTTCCTCCGCGAGTCGGGCGCCGGGCTGGCCGGCTCGATTGAATACGCTTCCGACCTCTTCGACACGCCCACCGTCGAGCGGCTCGCCGGACATTTCGCGACCCTGCTCGCGGGCGCCGCCGAGCGTCCGGAGGCGCGCCTGTCCGAGCTGCCGCTGCTCACCGGGCCCGAGCTGCGCCAGATGCTGCTCGACGCGAGCCGCACCCGCCGTGAATACCCTCGCGACAGCCCGATCCACCGGCTGTTCGAGGAGCAGGCGGATCGCGGCCCGGAGCGCATCGCCCTCGTGGCGGGTGACGAGCGGGTCACCTATGGCGAGTTGGAGACGCGCGCCAACCGCTTCGCCCGCCGTCTGATGGCCCTCGGCGTCGGTCCGGAGACACCGGTAGGCGTGACCCTCGAACGCGGCGTGGAGATGATCGTCGCCTTCCTGGGCATCCTCAAGGCGGGGGGCGCGTATGTGCCGCTCGACCCGGCGTACCCGCCGGCGCGGCTGGAGCTGATGGCGGAAGAGCTGGATCTTCGGCTGACGCTGACGGAGGAACGGCTTCGGGCCGAGGCGGCGGCCATCGCGGAGAGCGACGCCGCGCGTCCCGAGGTTCGCGTGGACCCGGACCAGTTGGCCTATGTGATGTTCACCTCCGGCTCCACCGGCAGACCCAAGGCCGTGGGAGTCGGTCACCGCGGCGTCGTGCGGCTGGTGCGGGGCGCCGACTACGCCGGCTTCGGCCCCGGCCTGGTCTTCCTGCAGCTCGCGCCGGTCTCCTTCGACGCCTCGACCCTGGAGATCTGGGGGCCTCTGCTCAACGGCGGCCGCCTCGTCCTCTTCTCTTCGCGGACGCCGTCGCTGGAGGATCTGCAGGAGACGCTGGAGGGGCATGGGGTGAACGCCCTGTGGCTCACCGCCGGGCTGTTCCACCAGGTGGTGGAGGCCCGTGTCGAGGCCCTGCGCGGTCTGTCGCAGCTCCTCGCCGGAGGGGACGTGCTCTCGCCCACGGCGGTCAACCGCGTCCTGTCCGAGCTCCCCGGCTGCCGGATGATCAACGGCTACGGCCCCACGGAGAACACCACCTTCACCTGCTGCCACACCGTGGGCTCGTCAGTCCCGGAGGACAGGCCCGTGCCGATCGGGCGGCCGATCGCCAACACCCGGGTCTATGTTCTCGACGCCTTCTTGCAGCCGGCGCCGGCGGGGGTGCCGGGCGAGCTTTTCGCGGGCGGCGACGGCCTCGCCCGCGGCTACCTCAAACGTCCCGAGCTGACCGCCGAACGGTTCGTTCCCAGCCCGTTCGCCGGCCTCGCCGACGAGGCCGGAGCCCGCCTCTACCGTACCGGAGACCGGGCGCGCGTGCGGCCGGGCACGGATGGGGAGATGGAGATCCTGGGGCGGCTCGACCAGCAGGTCAAGATCCGCGGCTTCCGGGTCGAGCCCGCGGAGGTCGAGGCGGCGCTCGGCCGCTGTCCGGGCGTGCGCGAGGCCGCCGTGGCGGTGCACACCGACGAGAGAGGGAGCCGCCTGGTCGCCTACGTGGTGCCCACCGCGCCTGACAGCACCGCGCCGACCCATCTCCGGAGCTTCCTGCGCTCGATCCTGCCGGAGCACATGGTGCCCTCCACGTTCGTCTCTCTCCCCTTCCTGCCGCTGTCACCCAACGGCAAGGTCGACCGCCGCGCCGTGCCCGTGCCGGACGCCGCGCCTCCCGCCGGCGACCACGTCGCGCCGCGCAACGCCGTCGAGGAGATGCTGGCGGAGATCTGGTCGGAGGTGCTGGCGGCGGACAGGATCGGCGTCCACGACGACTTTTTCGAGCTGGGCGGGCACTCACTGCTGGCCGTCCGGCTCGTCTCCCAGGTGCGCGACGCCTTCGGTGTCCGGCTCCAGGTGCGGATGATCTTCGACGCCCCGACGCTCGGCGAGATGGCCGAAAAGCTGGCCGAAGAGATGCTCCGCCAAGCGGGTGAAGAGACGCTGCAGCAGGTCTTTGCCGAGTAGATCGGAACGAGGAGCCCATGGCTGAAGCATCGAGAAAGGTTGCGGATCTCTCCCCCGGGGAGCTCCGCGCCTTCATCTCCCGGCTGAAGGGTCAGAGCCGCACCGAGGACGCGCCGATCCCCCGGCGGCCGGTCCAGGGAGGCCAGCTCCCGCTCTCCTTCGCCCAGGAGCGGCTCTGGTTCCTCGACCGGCTCGGCGAGGGCAGCGCTCCCTATGCCATCCCCTCCGCCGTGCGCCTGTCCGGCGTCCTCGATCCCGCCGTTCTGCGGCGCACCTTCGCCGAGCTGGTGCGCCGCCACGAATCGCTGCGCACCACCTTCGGCGAGCGGGGAGGGGTCCCCTTCCAGACCGTCGCCGCGGAGGCGGACGCCCCGCTCCCCCAGGTCGACCTGTCGCTCCTGCCTGGCCCGCGCCGCGAGGCCGAGATGCTGCGGCTCGCCGGCGAGGAGGCGCGACGGCCGTTCGACCTGGCGCGCGGGCCTCTGCTGCGCAACCTGCTGGTGCGCCTGGGGCCGGAGGACCACGTGCTGGCGATGGCGATGCACCACATCGTCTCCGACGGCTGGTCGATGACTGTGCTCATCCGCGAGATCGCCGCGCTCTACGAGGCTCTCGCCGGGGACGGCCCCTCACCGCTCCCGGAGCCGCAGATCCAGTACGCCGACTTCGCCGTCTGGCAGCGGGAGCGCCTGGGGAGCGAGCGGATGGAGGCCGAGGTCTCCTGGTGGCGGGAGCGTCTGGCCGGCCTGGAGCCGCTGGAGATCCCGAGCGACCGGCCGCGGCCTGCTGTCCAGAGCCACCGCGGGGCGCGCCGGCGCCTGTCTCTCTCCGGAGCGACCGCCGCCCGCCTTCAGGATCTCGCGCGCCGGGAAGGGGTTACCCCGTTCATGGCGCTGCTCGCCCTGTGGAGCGTCCTGCTCTTCCGCTATTCGGGACAGGCCGACATCGCGGTGGGCGCTCCGGTGGCCAACCGCAACCGCAGCGAGCTCGAAGGGCTGATCGGATTCTTGGTCAACACCCTTGTGCTGCGCAGCGACCTGTCGGGCCGGCCCGGCTTCCGCGAGCTTCTCGGACGAGTGCGCGAGATGACGCTCGGCGCCTACGCCCACGACGAGCTGCCGTTCGAGAAGCTGGTCGAGCACCTCCAGCCCGAGCGCCTGCGAGACCGCAACCCGCTCTTCCAGGTGATGTGCACGCTGCAGAACCAGCCCTGGCCGGAGCTGCGGCTCGGCGCGATGCGGATCGCGCCGCTGGAGCTGGACCCCGGCGTCGCGAAGCTCGACCTGAACCTGACCTGGGTCGAGCAGGCGGGCAGCCTCGAAGGGAGCCTCGAATACAACACCGATCTCTGGGACGGTGCGACCGCCCAGCGCCTCCTGCGGCACTACCTGGCGCTGGTGCGCGCGGTCCTCGATGAGCCGGAGCGGGCGATCGGCGATCTGCCCCTGCTCGGTGAAACCGAGCGGCGGCAGATCCTGATGGACTGGAACCGGACCGCCAGAGACTACCCGCGCGAGGCGACCGTCCACGCGCTGTTCGAGGAGCGCGCCCGGATCTCGGGAGACGCCGTCGCCGTGGTATCCGGAGAGGAACGGTCGACCTACGCCGAGCTGAACGCCCGCGCCAACCAGCTCGCCCGGCACCTGCGGCGGCTGGGCGTCGGGCCGGAGTCCGTGGTCGGCCTCGCGGTGCCCCGCTCTCCGGAGATGGTGGCCGGCGTCCTGGGCATTCTCAAGGCGGGCGGAGCTTACCTGCCGCTCGATCCGTCCTATCCCAAGGAGCGCCTGGCCCGGATGCTGGAAGACGCCCGGCCGCGGGCGCTGGTCACCCTGGAGCGGCTCCTCGCCGATCTGCCGTGCGGACCGGTGAGCGCGGTCTGCCTCGACCGCGACCGGGACGCGCTCCGCGGCGAAGACCAGGGCGGCCTCCCACGCGAGACCGCGGCGGACAACCTGGCCTATGTCATGTTCACCTCGGGCTCGACCGGCAGGCCGAAAGGGGTGGCCGTGCCCCATCGCGCCGTCGTCCGGCTGGTGCGGGGGTCGGAATTCATCCGCCTCGGCGAGGAGGAGGTCTTCCTCCAACTCGCTCCCCTGGCCTTCGACGCGTCGACGCTGGAGATCTGGGGTCCGCTGCTCAACGGAGGCCGGCTGGCGCTGGCTCCCCCGGGAGCCCTCTCCCTCCCGGAGCTGCGCCGGGAGATCGAACGGCGCGCGGTGACGACTCTCTGGCTGACCGCCGGCCTCTTCCACCAGATGGTCGAGGAGGAGGTCGAGGGTCTCCGTCCGCTGCGGCAGCTCCTGGCCGGCGGCGAGGCGCTGTCCGTCCCGCACGTGCAGCGGGCGCTCTCCACTCTGCCGGGCTGCGCTCTCGTGAACGGATACGGACCCACCGAGAACACCACCTTCACCTGCTGCCACCGCCTGAGCGCCGGCGAGATCCTCTCCGGCTCGGTCCCCATCGGCCGGCCGATCGCGAACACCCGGGTCTACCTGCTGGATCCCGAAAGGGAGCCGGTGCCGGCCGGCGTGCCGGGGGAGCTCTGCGCCGGCGGCGACGGTCTGGCCCGCGGCTATCTCGGCCGGCCGGACCTGACCGCGGAGCGATTCGTGCCCGATCCCTGCTCGGGAGAGCCCGGGGCGCGTCTCTACCGCACCGGGGACCTCGCGCGCTTCCGGCCGGACGGCGCGATCGAGTTCCTGGGGCGCATCGACCAGCAGGTCAAGATCCGCGGCTTCCGCGTCGAGCCGGGCGAGGTGGAAGCGGCCCTCCTGGAGCACCCGGCGGTCGGCGCCTGCGTGCTCCTCGCGCGCCAGGACCGGCCGGGCGGACGGCGCCTGGTCGCTTATGTCTCGCCGGCCGGAGCCTCCGCCGTGGAGCTGCGCTCGTTCCTGGCGGCGAAGCTGCCGGCCTACATGATTCCCGCGGCGTTCGTGCTCCTGCCAGAGCTGCCCCTCAATCCCAACGGCAAGGTGGACCGCCGCGCCCTGGCACGCCTGGAGCCTCCGGCCCCCCTGGCGGACACTGCGCTCGCCGCGGCGGGCGACTCCGTGGCGCCCCGCACGCCGACCGAGCTGCGCGTCGCGGCGATCTGGAAGGACCTGCTGGGGTTCGAGCGGGCCGGCCTGGGTGACAGCTTCTTCGAGCTCGGCGGGCACTCGCTGCTCGCCGTCCAGCTCGTGTCGCGGCTGCGCGACGCCTTCGGCATCGAGCTGCCGCTGGGCGCCGTCTTCGAGGAGCCGACGCTCGCCAAGCTGGCGGAGCGGGTCGAGGCGGCGCACCGGGCCGCGCCGGTTCCAGGGGCTCCCCCGCTGCTGCCGGCGCCGCGCGGAGACGCCCTGCCGCTCTCCTTCGCCCAGGAGCGCCTCTGGTTCCTCGAGCAGCTCGAGCCCGGCTCGGCCTTCTACAACATCCCGTCGGCGACCCGCCTTTCAGGGTCTCTGCGCGTCGACATCCTGCGGCGGTGCCTGGACGAGATGGTCCGCCGCCACGAGTCGCTGCGCACCACGTTCGAGGATCGCAAAGGGCAGCCGTTCCAGGTGATCGCGCCGCCGGAGGCCACCACCGAGTCCACCACTGAGTCCCCCGTGATCGACCTGTCGGGGCTGCCCCTGTCATTGCGCGAGGAAGAGCTGCGGCGGCGCGCCACCGGAGAGGCGCGGCGGCCGTTCGACCTCGCCCGCGGTCCGCTGTTCCGCGTTCCCCTGTTCCGGCTTTCCTCGACGGAGCACGTCATCCTGCCGAACATGCACCACATCATCTCGGACGGCTGGTCGATGACCATCGTGAACCGGGAGATGGCGGCGCTCTATGAGGCGTTCGCGGCCGGGCGCTCCTCACCCCTGCCCGAGCTGCCGGTCCAGTACGCGGGCTACTCGGTCTGGCAGCGGCGCTACCTCCAGGGGGCGGCGCTGGAAGCGAAGATGGCCTACTGGCGCGAGCGCCTGGCCGGGGTCTCCGGGCTCCAGCTTCCCACGGACCGGCCACGCCCGGCGGTCGAGACCTTCCGCGGCCGGCAGCGCGCGGTCGGGCTGCCGGCCGAGCTGACCAGAAAGCTGCACGGCCTGGCCCTGGGTGAAGGGGTCACCCTGTTCATGACCCTGCTCGCCGCCTTCCAGGCCCTTCTTCTGCGCTACACCGGCCAGACCGACGTCCCGGTCGGGTCTCCGGTCGCCAACCGCTATCGCAGCGACATCGAGGGGATCATCGGCTTCTTCGCCAACACGGTGGTTCTGCGCACCGATCTGTCGGGGAATCCGAGCTTCCGCGAGCTGCTCGGCCGGGTCCGCGAGGTGACGCTGGGGGCCTACGCCCACGAAGACCTGCCGTTCGAGAAGCTGGTCGAGGAGCTCCAGCCGGAGAGGGACATGAGCCGAAACCCGCTCTTCCAGGTCATGTGCGTGCTCCAGAACCAGCCCTGGCCGGCCTTCCGGATGGGAGACATCGAGCTGTCTCCGGTGCTGATCGACAGCGCCACCGCGAAGTTCGACCTGACCCTGTTCTGGCGCGAGAGCGACGGCGTGCTCCGCGGTGTGCTGGAGCACAACACCGACCTGTTCGACGACTCGACCGCCCTGCGTTTCTACCGCCATTACGAGGCGCTGCTGCGCGCCGCGCTGGAAGACCCCGGCCGGCCGGCCGGCGCCCTGCCGCTGCTCGGCGACGCCGAGCGGCACCAGATCCTCCTGGAGTGGAACCGCCCGTGGACCGGGGAATGGGCCGGCCGCTGCGTTCATCTCTGGGTCGAGGAGCAGGTGGCGCGTACGCCGGAGGCGCTGGCGGTGATCGACGGCGGCCGCCGGCTCACCTACGCCGAGCTGAACGCGCGGGCCAACCGCCTGGCCCACGGTCTGCGGCACCTGGGGGTGAGGCCGGAGTCGCTGGTGGGGATCTGCGTGGAGCGCTCGCTGGAGATGGTCGTGGCCGCGCTCGCGGTGCTCAAGGCGGGGGGAGCCCTGGTCGCCCTCGATCCGGCCTATCCGCGCGAGCGGCTGGCCACCATCGTCGACGACGCGCGCCTGGCCGTGCTGCTGACCCAGGCCTCGCTCCTCCAACACTTCCCGCAGCACACCGACATCGCGCTGCTCCTCGAGCGGGATGCCGAGCCGTTCCCCCGCGAGAGCAGCGAGAACCTGGTCAGCGGCGTCGATCTCGATCTTGATCTCGACAATCCGATCTACGCCATCTACACCTCGGGATCGACGGGCCAGCCCAAGGGTATCCTGGTCACGCACCGCGCCTTCTCCAACCTGCTCGCCTGGCAGCTCGGCGACTCGGGCCTCAGGCCGGGAGCGCGCACCGCGCAGCTCTCGACTTTCGGCTTCTGCGTCAGCTTCCAGGAGATGTTCTCCTCCTGGTGCTCGGGCGGCGGGCTAGCCTTGGCCGACGAGATGACGCGGCGGGACCTCGGCGGCCTGAGCGCCTTCCTGGAGAGCCAGCGCATCGAGCGGCTGCACCTCCCCTTCGCCGCTCTCAAACACCTGGCCGAGGCCGCCGCGGGAGAGGCCCGCCTGCCGTCGAGCCTCTCCGCGGTGATCACCGCGGGCGAGCAGCTCCAGGTCACGCCGGCGGTGCGCGGCCTGTTCGAGCGCCTGCCGGGCTGCACCCTCTCGAACCAGTACGGGGCCTCGGAGACGCACGTCATCAGCGCCGAGACGCTGTCCGGCGACCCCGGCGCATGGCCGGCGATCCCGCCCGTGGGCCGGCCGGTGGCCAACGTGCGCATCCATCTCCTGGACGCCGATCTCCAGCCGGTGCCGGCCGGGGTCGCGGGCGAGCTCTACGCAGCGGGCGCGTGCGTCGCCCGCTGCTACCTCAACGACCCGGTGCTGACCGCGCAGAAGCTGGTCCCCGATCCGTACAGCCCGGCGCCCGGCAGCCGGCTCTACCGGACGGGAGACTCGGCGCGCTACCTCACGGACGGCCGGATCGAGTACCACGGCCGGATCGACACGCAGGTCAAGATCCGCGGCTTCCGGGTCGAGCTGGGGGAGATCGACACGGTGCTGGCGCGCCATCCCGGAGTGCGGGACGCCGCCGTGGTGGCGCGGGCCGGCCGCGAGGGGCAGAGCCTGGTCGCCTACATAGTGCCTGCCGGGCCGGACACGGCACCGATCGACGAGCTGCGCGCCTGGCTCAAGCAGAAGCTGCCGGAGTACATGGTGCCCGCCGCTTTCGTGGAGATGTCCGGCTTGCCGCTCAACGCCAACGGCAAGCTCGACCAGGCGACGCTGCCCGAGCCGGAGATGCAACCCGGCTCGCGCGCGGAGTACGTGGCGCCGCGCATGCCGGTGGAGGAGTTGCTGGCCGGGATGTATGCCGAGCTGCTGGGCGTGGAGAAAGTCGGAATCAACGACAGCTTCTTCGAGCTGGGTGGCCACTCCCTTCAGGGAACGCGGTTGATGGCCCAGGTGCGCGACGCTTTCGGGGTCGACCTCAAGGTGCGCGCGCTCTTCGAGTCGCCCACCGTGGCCGAGCTGGCGGTCGCGATCGCGCTGGAGATGGTCGAGCTGACGGACGATGAAGAGATGGCCGAGGTCTTCGCCGAATTGGAGCAGAGAGGTGCCTGAGATGTCCGCGAAGAGGGACGGGCTCTCCCGGGAGCAGCTCCAGCAGCTCATCTCCCGGCTGAAGGAGAAGAGCCGCACTGAGGACGCGCCGATCCCCCGGCGGCCGGTCCAGGGAGGCCCGCTCCCGCTCTCCTTTTCCCAGGAGCGGCTCTGGTTCCTCGACCGGCTCGGCGACAGCGCCACGCCCTATGCCATTCCCGCGGCCGTGCGCCTGTACGGCCGGCCGGACCTCGCGGCGCTGCGCCGCGTCTTCGCCGAGCTGGTGCGCCGCCACGAGTCGCTGCGCACGACCTTCGGCGAGCATGCGGGCGTCCCCTTCCAGGTGATCGCGCCCGCGGCCGGCGCGCCCCTCCCCTGGATCGACCTGTCGGTCCTGGCCGGGCCGGCGCGCGAGGCCGAGATGTTGCGGCTCGCCGGCGAGGAGGCGCGGCGGCCGTTCGATCTCGAGCGCGGCCCTCTGCTGCGCACCCTGCTCGTCCGCCTCGGACCGGAGGACCACGTCCTGAGCCTGACGATGCATCACATCGTCTCCGACGGCTGGTCCATGACCGTCCTCATCCGCGAGATGGCCGCGCTCTACGACACCTTCGCCGCGGGCTGCCCCTCGCCTCTGCCGGAGCCGCCGATCCAGTACGCGGACTTCGCCCTCTGGCAGCGCGAGCGGCTGCAGGGAGAGCGGCTGGACGAGAGCCTCGCCTGGTGGCGCGAGCGCCTGGCCGGCCTGGCTCCGCTGGAGATCCCGGCCGACCGGCTGCGGCCTCCGGTCCAGACCTACCGCGGCGCGCGCCGACGCCTGTCGCTGTCCGCCGCCACCGCCGGACGCCTCCAGGAGCTCGGCCGCAGCGAGGGAGCGACGCTGTTCATGGTGCTGCTCGCGCTCTGGGACGTCCTGCTGTTCCGCTACTCCGGGCAGACCGATCTGGCCGTGGGCTCGCCCGTGGCCAACCGCAACCGCAGCGAAATCGAAGGGCTGGTCGGCTTCTTTGTCAACACGCTGGTGCAGCGCGCCGATCTGTCGGGAAGACCCGGTTTCCGCGAAGCGCTCGGCAGGGTGCGGGAGATGACTCTGGGCGCCTATGCCCATGGCGAGATCCCTTTCGAGAGGCTTGTCGAGCGCGTCCAGCCCGAGCGGCTGCGCGACCGCAATCCGCTCTTCCAGGTGATGTGCACGCTGCAGAACCAGCCGTGGCCCGAGCTGCGCCTCGGCGACCTGCGGCTCACCCCGCTGGAGCTGGACACCGGCATCGCCAAGTTCGATCTGACCCTGACCTGGATCGAGCAGGCGGGAGCGCTCGAAGGCGCTCTGGAGCACAGCACCGACCTCTTCGACAACGCGACCGCCCAGCGGCTCCTGCGGCATTATCTGGCGCTGGTGCGCGCGGCCCTGGAAGAGCCGGAACGCCCGGTCGCCGACCTGCCTCTGCTCGGCGAGACCGAGCTCCGGCAGATCCTGGTCGACTGGAACCGGACGGCGACCGGCTATCCGCGCGAGGCCACGGTCTACGAGCTGTTCCACGCCCAGGCGCAACGGACGCCGGAAGCTCCCGCGGTCGGGCTTCGGGGCGGATCTCTGACCTACCGCGAGCTCGACCGGCGGGCCCGAACGCTCGCGAGCCGTCTCCTCCGGCTCGGTGTGGGCCCGGAGGTGCGGGTCGCGCTCTGCCTGGAGCGCTCTCCCGACCTGGTCGTGGCCATGACCGCGGTCCTGGCGGCGGGCGGCGCCTATGTGCCGCTCGATCCTTCGCAGCCTCCGGAGCGCCTCGCCTTCATGATCGAGGACGCGGAAATCGCCGTGGCGCTGGTGACCGAGGCGCTCGCTCCGGCGCTGCCCGAGGAGCTTCCAAGTCAGGGGATCGCGGTGGTCCGTCTCGACTCGGCCGGGGAGCCGGAAGGAGCCGCGGCGCAGCCCGGCCGCCTCCCTGGGTCCGAGAGCCTGGCCTACGTCATGTACACCTCCGGCTCGACCGGACATCCCAAGGGCGTGTCCGTGACGCACCGCGCGATCGTCCGCCTGGTGATCGACACCGACTATGTCCGCCTGGGCCCGGGGGACCGGATCCTCCACATCTCCAACACGGCTTTCGACGCGGCCACGTTCGAGATCTGGGGGGCGCTGCTCAACGGCGGCTGCGTCGAGCTGCTGGATCGGGACGCCATCTTCTCGCCCCACCTCCTCGCGGCCGAGCTGCGCGAGCGGAGGATCTCCTCGATGTTCCTGACCACCGCGCTATTCCAGCAGATCGTGCGCGAGGTCCCGGACGCCTTCTCCCCGGTCCGCGACGTGCTCTTCGGCGGCGAGGCGTGCGACCCCGCCCGGGTGCGGCAGGCCCTCGCGGCCGGTCCGCGGCGCCTGCTGCACGTCTACGGCCCCACCGAGGGGACGACCTTCACGACCTGGCACCTGATCGAGTCGGTGCCCGATGG
Organism: Thermoanaerobaculia bacterium; assembly: GCA_036380715.1. GTDB lineage: Bacteria > Acidobacteriota > Thermoanaerobaculia > Multivoradales > UBA5704 > UBA5704. The sequence goes on from DASVEF010000380.1 coordinate 19,081, forward strand.
GGCGGTCACGGTCCCCATCGGCCGGCCGCTGGCGAACACCCGGGTCTACCTGCTCGACGCCGGCGGGCGGCCGGTGCCGGCCGGCGTGCCCGGGGAGCTGTACGCCGGCGGCGACGGTCTGGCTCGCGGCTACCTGGGCCGGCCGGATCTGACGGCCGAGAGGTTCGTGCCCGACCCCTGCTCGGGCGAAGCCGGGGGGCGGCTCTACCGCACCGGCGATCTCGCGCGCTTCCGGCCCGACGGCGCGATCGAGTTCCTCGGACGCATCGACCAGCAGGTGAAGATCCGGGGCTTCCGCATCGAGCCGGGAGAGATCGAGGCGGCCCTGCTGGAGCACCCCGCCGTCGCTCTCTGCGCGGTCCTTTCTCGCGAAGACCGGCCGGGAGACCGGCGCCTGGTCGCCTACGTGTCTCCGGCCGCGGCTCCCGCCGCGGAGCTGCGCTCTTTCCTGTCCGCGAAGCTCCCGTCCTACATGGTTCCGGCGGCTTTCGTCGCGCTCGCCGATCTGCCGCTCAACTCCAACGGCAAGGTGGACCGCCGCGCCCTCGCGCGGCTGGAAGTGCCGGGGGACGAGGCTCTGGCCGGGCCGGGCGAGTATGTGGCGCCGCGCACGCCGGTCGAGCAACTGCTCGCCGGCATCTACGCCGACCTTCTGGGCGTGGAGCGCGTGGGGGCTCACGACAGCTTCTTCGAGCTGGGCGGCCACTCCCTGCAGGGGATGCGCCTGATGGCGCAGGTGCGGGACGCCTTTGGCGTGGATCTCAAGGTGCGCAATCTCTTCGAGTCGCCCACCGTGGCCGGGATGGCGGTCGCCATCGCGCGCGAGCTTGTCGATCTGGCTGACGAGGAATCGCTGGCTGACGCCTTCACCGATCTGGAGCGGGAGCGTGAGAATGTCTGAGAAGTCCAGGAACGTCGACCGGCTCTCCCCGGAGCAGCTTCAGCGGCTCATCGACCGGCTGAAGCCCCGCGGGCCGAAGGAGGATGAGAGGCGGATCGGCCGCCAGGCCCGTGACAACGGTCCCATCCCGCTCTCCTTCTCGCAGGAGCGCATCTGGTTCCTCGACCGGCTCGAGCCGGGAAACACGGCCCTCAACATGCCCGGCGCGGTAGAGCTCGACGGCCCGCTCCACCCGGCCGCGCTCTCCGCCGCGATCGAAGAGATCACCCGCCGGCACGAGTCGCTGCGCACCACCTTCACGGTTGCCGGTGGAGCGCCTTGCCAACGGATCTCTCCCCCTGCGCCGTTTCCCATGCCGGTAGCCGACCTCTCGGCGCTGCCCGAGGCGTCGAGGGAGAGCGAGGCGGACCGGTGGACGGCCTGGCATGCGGTGCGGCGGTTCGACCTGGAGAGCGGGCCCCTGCTCGCGGTGACCCTGCTCCGCCTCGGACCCGGGAGCCATCGCCTGCTGCTCAACATGCACCACGTCGTCTCCGACGGCTGGTCCGTCGGAGTCCTGGTCCGCGAGCTCACCACGCTCTATGAGTCGTTCTTGCAGGACCGCCCATCGCCGCTGCCCGAGCCGCCGATCCAGTATGCCGATTTCGCCATCTGGCAGCACCGCGCCCTGGCCGCGGGGCAGAGTCGGGAGCTCGACTACTGGGTGGAGCGCCTCGGGGGCGAGATCGCGCCGCTGGACTTCCCCACGGACCGGCCGCGCCCCGCGATTCAGACCTTCCGCGGCGGGCGGGCGCGGCTGCTCCTCGCGCCGGAGACCGCTCATCGCCTGCGCTCCTTCGGGCAAGCCCAGGGCGCCACGCTCTTCATGACTCTGCTGGCGGGCCTCGACGCGCTGCTCCACCGCCACAGCGGCCAGGAGGACATCCTGGTCGGATCGCCGATCGCCGGCCGCCGGCTCGTCGAGACCGAGGGGTTGATCGGCATCTTCCTCAATACCCTGGTCCTGCGGACCGACCTCTCGGGCGCTCCAAGCTTCCGCGCACTGCTGGAACGGGTGCGCGAGGTGACGCTCGGCGCCTACTCGAACCAGGACGTGCCGTTCGAGGCGCTGCTCGCGCGCCTCCAGCCCGACCGCGACCTGTCGCGGACGCCGTTCTTCCAGGTGCTCCTGAACGTGCTCAATTTTCCAGGCAGCGAGACCCGCGTCGCCGGTCTAACGGTGAGGGCGGTGTCGATGCCCGAGGTCTCCTCCAAGTTCGACATGACCTTCTACGTCGACGAAGGAGAGCACGGCATCCGGCTGGATCTGGTCTACAACGCCGACCTGTTCGACGCCGCGCGCATCGAGGACTTCCTGAGCCAACTCGGGTCTTTCTTCGCGCAGGTCCTGGAGCGGCCCGACGAGCCGGTCGGCCGCCTGTCGCTGGTCACGGAGCGCAGCCGGGCGGTCCTGCCTGACCCGGAGGAGCCGCTCGACGCCTCGTGGCGGGGAGCGATCCACGAGCTGTTCATCGCCCGCGCCCTCGCAACGCCGGACCGGCCGGCGGTGGTGGACCGCGAGGGGATCTGGAGCTACAGCGACCTTTGGAAAGCCGGCGGCCGACTGGCGTCCTGGTTGGCCGCGCGCGGCGTCGGCCGGGGAGAGGTCGTGGCCATCTACGCCCACCGCAGCGCGCCCGTTGCGCCGGCGGTCCTCGGCGCCCTGGAGGCGGGAGCGGCCTTCACCATGCTCGATCCAGCCTATCCCGCGGCTCGCCTGGTGGAGATCCTGCGCCTCGCGGCGCCGCGGGCCTTCGTGCGCCTGGAAGCGGCCGGTCCGCTGCCCGCCGCGGTCGACGCCTGGCTCGCCGAGTCCGGCTGCGCGCGCGTGGACCTCCCCGGCGGCGGTGCCGCCGCTCTCATCGGCCGTCTCGGCGGCGTGCCCGCCGCGCCTCCGCGCGTCGAGATCGGTCCCGGCGACGCGGCGGTCCTCGGCTTCACCTCGGGCTCGACGGGGACCCCCAAGGGGATCGTCGGCCGGCACGGGCCGCTGACCCACTTCCTCCCCTGGCAGTGCGAGCGCTTCGGCCTGACCTTCGGAGACCGCTTCAGCCTGCTCTCCGGCCTGGCGCATGACCCGCTGCAACGCGACCTGTTCACCCCGCTGTACCTGGGAGGGACCATCGTCGTGCCCGACCCCGAGGACTTCGCGGTCCCCGGACGACTCGCGGAGTGGCTGGCCCGCGAACGGGTGAGCGTGGCCCACCTGACGCCGGCCATGGCGCAGATCCTGACGGAGCTCCCCGCAGGCGGCGGCGCCATCGAAGCGCCGGACCTGCGGCTCGTCCTGCTCGTGGGCGACGCCCTGACCCGGCTGGACGTGACGCGCATCCGCCGGCTGGCGCCCAACGTCACCTGCGTCAACCTGTACGGCTCCACCGAGACGCAGCGCGCGGTCGCCTATCACGTGGTGGGGGACGCGGGAGAGGAGGGCGAGCGAAGCAAGCAGGTGCTGCCGTTGGGCCGCGGCATGCGCGACGTACAGCTCCTGGTGATCAACCGCGAAGGGCTGCTCGCGGGCGTCGGCGAGGTCGGCGAGATCGCGGTGCGCAGCCCGCACCTGGCCCGGGGCTATCTGGGCGACGAGACGCTGACCGCCGACAGGTTCCGGGCCAACCCATTCACCGGTCTGCCGGATGACCGGGTCTACCGCACGGGAGACCTCGGGCGCTACCTGCCGGACGGCGAGGTCGCGTTCGCCGGCCGGGCGGACCTGCAGGTGAAGATCCGCGGCTTCCGTATCGAGCCGGCGGAGATCGAGGCGGCGCTCGCCTCCCAGTCCGGGGTCCGCGAAGCGGTGGTCGTGGTGCGGGAGGACCGGGGCGAGAAGAGGCTGGTGGCCTATGTGGTCCCCGAGCACGAAGGGGCCGTGGCGGTCGCGGCCCTGCGCCAGGTCCTGCGCGATCGCCTCCCCGCCTACATGGTGCCGGCGGCTTTCGTCCTGCTGGAACGCCTGCCAATCACGCCGAACGGCAAGGTGGACCGCCGCGCCCTGCCAGCCCCGGCCGAGGATGCGGAGACGGCTCATGGCTACGCCGCTCCGGAGACGGCTCTAGAGGAGGGGGTCGCCGCGGTCTGGCGGGAGCTGCTGGGGGTTGAACGGATCGGCAGGAGCGACAACTTCTTCGACCTCGGCGGCCATTCGCTGCTCGGGATTCGCCTCCTCACCCGCCTCCGCGACAGCTTCGGCGCGGAGCTGCCGGTCGCGGCCCTGTTCGAATCTCCCACCCTCGCGGAGCTCGCCGGACGGATCGAAGCGGCGCCACAGGGGATGCCCGAAGGCGGAGAGACCCCGCTGGTCTCCCTCCCCCGAGAAGGTGACCTGCCCCTTTCTTTCTCGCAGGAGCGGATCTGGTTCCTCGATCAGCTCCAGCCGGGCAGCGCCGCCTACAACATCCCTTCTGCGATCCGCCTGGAGGGAGCGCTGGACGCGGCGGTCCTCCGGCGCGCGATCGGCGAGCTGATCCGGCGGCACGAGACCTTGCGCACGACCTTCCCGAGCGCTGAAGGGGGCCCGGTGCAGCGGATCGCGGAGCCCGCCACCGCCGTCCTTCCGGTCGTCGATCTCTCTCGTCTTACGGAGGCGCGCGAGGCCGAGGCGCTGCGCCTGGTCCAGGAGGAGGCGCAACAGCCGTTCGACCTGGCCAGTGGGCCTCTCCTGCGGATGGCGCTGCTCCGCCTGGGCGACAGGGAGCACCTTCTGCTCTCGACGATCCACCACATCGTCGCGGACGGCTGGTCGCTGGGGGTCTTCGCGCGCGAGCTGACGGCGCTGTACCAGGCCTTCGCGGCCGGCCGGCCGGCCCCGCTCTCCGAGCTGCCCGTCCAGTACGCCGATTTCGCCTCCTGGCAGCGGAACCGGCTGGCCGGTGCGCGGCTCGAAGAGCTCCTGACCTACTGGAAAGACCGGCTGCTCCCCGAGCCGCCGGTCCTGGAGCTCCCCGTGGACCGCGCCCGGCCGGCTGTCGAGAGCCATCGCGGAGCCCGCCTGCCTCTGGCCGTGGATCGGGAGCTGACCGCGGCGCTGGCCCGGCTGGGCCGCGACCGGGGCGCCACGCTGTTCATGACGCTGCTCGCCGGCTTCACCGGCCTCCTCACGCGCTACACCGGCCAGGAGGATATAGCGGTGGGCACCCCCATCGCCGGCAGGACCCGAGCGGAGGTCGAAGGGCTCATCGGCGTATTCATCAATACCTTGGTCCTGCGCGGGGATCTCTCCGGGAATCCGACCTTCCTCGAGCTGCTGGGCCGGGTGCGCGCGACGGCCCTGGAGGCCTACGCCCATCAGGACCTTCCTTTCGAGAAGCTGGTCGAGGCGCTGCAACCGGAGCGGCGCCTCGCCTACTCGCCGCTGTTCCAGGTGCTCTTCATCCTGCAGAACCTGCCCGCCGGGGAGGCCCGGACTCCGGGGCTGACCTTCCGCGCTCTCGACGTCCACCACGGCGTGTCGCCTTTCGACCTCACGCTCTCGATGGCGGAGGCCGACGGACGGCTCGCGGGCTATCTCGAGTACAAGACCGACCTGATCGAGGCCTCGACCGCCGAGCGCTGGCTGGGGCACCTGGGCCGCCTCCTCGCCGCCGCCGCGGCCGAGCCGGCCGGCCGGCTCTCCGATCTTCCCTTCCTGTCCGAGGCCGAGCGGTCTCAGCTCCTGGCCTGGAACGACACCGCCGCGGAGATCCCGCCGGCCTGCGCCCATCAGCTCATCGCGGCGAGCGCCGCCGGGCGGCCCGACGCGCCGGTGCTGACTTTCGAGGGAGAGTGCCTGGCCTATGGCGAGATCGAGGCCCGGGCCGCCCGCCTCGCGCACCGGCTGCGCGCTCTGGGCGTCGGCCCGGAAGTCCTGGTTGGCATCGCCATGGAACGCTCGCCCGAGCTATTGATCGCGACGCTCGGCGTCTGGAAGGCGGGCGGCGCCTACCTGCCGCTCGATCCGTCCTATCCCGCCGAGCGGCTGGCCTTCACGCTGCGGGACAGCCGCGCGCCCGTGCTGATCACCCAGAGCCACCTGGAGACGTCCCTTCCCGCGCACGAGGCGCGCGTCCTCTGCCTCGACCGGGGCTCAGAGCTCCCTCCGGAGGAGGGGGAGACCGCCCTGGCGGCTGATCTCGGAGAGGACGCGGGGCCGGACAACCTGGCCTACGTCATCTACACGTCGGGCTCGACCGGCCGGCCCAAAGGGGTCCAGATCACCCACGGCGCGCTGGTCAACTTCCTCCTCTCGATGCTGCGCGAGCCCGGGCTCACGGCGGACGACGTCCTTCTGGCCGTGACCTCGCTGTCCTTTGACATCGTGGCGCTCGAGCTCTACCTGCCGCTCCTCGCGGGCGCTCGCCTTGAGATGGTGTCCTCCGAGGTGGCCGGCGACGGACCGCGCCTGCTGGCGCGGCTTCGGGAGTCGGGCGCCACGATAGTCCAGGCGACTCCGTCGACCTGGCGCATGCTGCTCGAGGCGGGCTGGGAGGAGGGGCCGGCGTTGCGCCGCGCGCTCTGCGGCGGCGAGGCGCTCCTCCCGGATCTCGCGGCGCGCCTGCTGCCGCGCACGGAGGAGCTGTGGAACGTTTACGGCCCCACCGAGACCACGGTCTGGTCGACCGTGCTGCGGGTGGAGGGGGAGCCCGGAGGTATGGTCTCCATCGGCCGTCCGATCGCCAACACCCGGGTCCAGGTGCTCGACAGCCACATGCGGCCGTGCCCCCTGGGAATCCCCGGCGAGCTGTGGATCGGCGGCCTGGGCGTAGCCCGCGGATATCTGGACCGGCCGGAGCTGACCGCCGATAGGTTCGTGCCCGACCCGTTCAGCGCTTCGCCCGGCGCCCGCCTCTACCGCACGGGCGACCTGGCCCGCGTCCTGCCCGACGGCCGGCTCGACTTCCTCGGCCGCGCCGACCAGCAGGTCAAGATCCGCGGTCACCGCATCGAGCTCGGCGAGATCGAGGCGGCGCTCAGCCTCCACCCGGCGGTCGCCCAGGCCGCAGTCGTCGCCCGCGACGACTGGGGAGACCGGCGGCTCGTGGCCTACGTGGCGCCCGTGCCGGGCGAAGACCCGCGCCCCGAGTCGCTGCGCGCGTTCCTGCGCGAACGGTTGCCCGAGCACATGGAGCCGGCGGCCTTCGTCACCCTTCCTTCCTTGCCGCTGACGCCGAACCGCAAGGTGGACCGCAAGGCGCTACCGGCGCCGGAGATGACGGCCGCCGCGGGCGCGTACGTGGCTCCGCGCAACTCTCTGGAGGAGATCCTCGCCCACGTCTGGGCCGAGGTGCTGCGGATCGAGAGGGCGGGGATCGACGACGACTTCTTCGCTCTGGGCGGGCACTCTCTGCTGGCCGCGCGGATCGTCTCCCGGTTGGGCCGGGTTTTGGGAGCGCCGCCCCCGGTTCGCTGGTTGTTCGAGCGGCCGACCGTGCGCGGCCTGGCCGCCCGCATCGCGAGCGAGCGCGGCCAGGACGCGGTTCCGGACGCGCCGCCCATCACGCCGGTCTCGCGGGAGTCCGCGGAGCTGCCCCTGTCCTTCTCCCAGCAGCGGCTCTGGTTCCTGGACCGCCTCGAGCCGGAGAACAGCGGCTACAATGTGCCCGCGGTCCTCCGTCTCCAAGGGCAGTTGGACGTCGCGGCACTCGCCGCGGCGCTGGCCGGAATCGTCCGCCGCCATGAGGTTCTGCGCACCACCTTCCCGGAAGTGGATGGCTGGCCGCGGCAGGAGATCGCGCGCCCACCGGCGGTCCTGGTCCCGTCGATCGTCGATCTGGCCGATCTGCCGGCCGAGGTGCGAGAGCGCGAGCTGACATGGCGCGCCGCCGCCGAGGCGCGGCGCCCCTTCGATCTGATGCGAGGGCCACTGCTGCGGACCCTGCTGCTCCGCCTGGGCGAGTCCGATCACGTCCTGGCGCTGACAGCCCACCACATCGTCTGCGACGCCTGGTCGTTCGCGATCTTCATCCGCGAGCTGTCCTCCCTCTACACGGCGGCCGTGCGCGGCGAGGCACCGCAGCTCCCCGCCCTGCCGGTCCAGTACGCCGACTTCGCCGCCTGGCAGCGGGACTGGCTGCGAGGCGAGGTCGTGGACCGCCTTGTGGAGGCCTGGCGCTCGCGCTTGGCCGGAGCCCCGGCCGGGATCGAGCTGCCGACCGACCGGCCGTACCCGCCGGTGCAGACCTTCCGCGGCGGCAGCCTGCGCTTCCAGATCGAAGAGGCCACCGCGGCCGGCCTGCCGGCTCTCGCCCGCGCCGAAGGGGCGACCCTGTTCATGGCCGTGCTGGGCGCTTTCCAGACCCTGCTCCACCGCTACAGCGGCCAGGACGACGTCGTCGTCGGCTCGCCCATCCACGGCCGCACGCGGCCGGAGCTCGAAGAGCTGATCGGTCTGTTCATCAACACGCTCGCCCTGCGGGGCAACCTGGCGGGCGATCCGGGCTTCCGCGAGCTGCTCGCCCGCGCCCGCGAGGCGGCTCTCGACGCCTTCGCCCTGCAGGAGCTCCCTTTCGAGCGGCTGATCGAGGAGCTGCAGCCGCCGCGCGACCTCGCCCGGCCGCCGCTGTTCCAGGTCATGCTGATCCTGCAGAACGCGCCGGCCGAGACGCTCGAACTGTCGGGCCTCACGCTGAGCCCGCTGTCAACCGAGACCGGCACCGCCAAATTCGAGCTGCTCCTGACCCTGATCGAGACCGGCGGCGGGCTGGCCGGCTCCCTGGAGTACAACGCCGACCTGTTCGACCGCTCGACGGCCGAGCGCCTGCTGCGGCATTTCGAGACCCTGCTGGCCGGCGCCGTGGCCGATCCGGCGCAGCGCCTCTCCGATCTCCCCATGCTCTCTTACACGGAGCAGGACCAGATTCTGCGGGTCTGGAACGCCACCGCAGCCGTCTTCCCCGAGCTGCCTGTCCACCGTCTGTTCGAGCGGCAGGCCGCGCTCTCGCCCGAGGCGCCGGCGCTCGTTGCCGGAGACGAGCGGCTCACCTATACGGAGCTGAGCCTGCGGGCCAACCGGCTGGCCCACCACCTACGCCGGATGGGAGTAGGTCCCGAGATCCTGGTGGGAGTCTCGCTGGAGCGCTCCGCAGACTTGGTGGTCACCTTGTTGGGAATCCTCAAGGCGGGCGGCGCCTACCTGCCGCTGGATCCGACCTATCCCCGGGAGCGGCTGCGCATGGTCCTGGAGGACGCTGGCGCCTCCGTGCTCCTGACTTCACGGGAGCTGGCCGGCAGCCTGTTCGCCGATGCGCCCGGTACCACGCAAGTCGTCTGTCTCGACGCCGAGGAGGCGGTCGCCTTCGAGAGCGGCGCCGACCCCGAGGGTGGCGCAGGAGCGGACAACCTCGCCTACGCACTGTTCACCTCCGGGTCTACGGGAAGGCCGAAGGGGGTCGCGGTGCCGCACCGCGCCCTGGTCAACTTCCTGGCTTCGATGGGTCAGGCGCCGGGGATCGAAGCGGGCGAACGCCTGCTCGCGGTGACCTCGTTGTCCTTCGACATCGCGGCGCTGGAGATCTTCCTTCCGCTGCTGGCCGGCGGCTGCGTCGAGCTGGCCACCCGCGAGCAGGCCGCCGACGGCGCCTGGCTCGCCAGCCGTCTCGCGGCGGAGGCAAGCCCGAAGATCCGCGTCCTGCAGGCCACCCCCTCGACTTGGCGCATGCTGCTTGACGCTGGCTGGCAAGGCGATCTGGACCTCAAAGCACTCTGCGGCGGCGAAGCCCTGCCGCGGGACCTCGCCTCAGCTCTGCGCGAGCGGGTGGGCGAGCTGTGGAACCTCTACGGTCCGACCGAGACCACCGTCTGGTCCGCCGCCGCCTCGCTGGCTCGGGGCGAGACCGGCTCGGTGACGATCGGCCGGCCGATCGCCAACACCCGCATCTACCTGCTCGATCGTCACCTGCGGCCGGTGCCCCCCTCGGCGGCCGGGCGGCTCCACATCGGAGGCGCCGGCGTGGCCCGCGGCTACCTGGGCCGGCCCGACCTGACGGCCGAGCGCTTCGTGCCCGATCCCATCCCGCTCCTCCATGGCGGCGAGGCCGGAGCGCGACTCTACGACACGGGCGACCTCGCCCGGCTGCGGCCAGACGGCACGCTGGAGTTCCTCGACCGCGTCGACCATCAAGTCAAGGTCCGCGGTTTCCGCATCGAGCTGGGAGAGATCGAGGCGGCGCTGGCGCGCCACCCCGCCGTGGCCCAGACCGTGGTGCTGGCCCGCACGGACCGCGGCTCCGATGCGCGCCTGGTCGCCTACCTGGTGGCCATGCCCGGCGAAGCTCCGAAGCCGGAGGAGCTGCGCGCCTTCCTGCGCGAGGGCCTGCCGGAGTACATGCTCCCCACGGCGTTCGTTGTCCTCGACGCCTTCCCGCTCACCCCCAACGGCAAGGTGGACCGCAAGGCCCTCCCTGCCCCGGAGATCACCTCGCCGGCCCGCGAGTACGTCGCGCCGGGCAGCCCCGTCGAAGAGGCGATGGCCGCTCTCTGGGCCGAGGTGCTCGGCCTCGAACGGGTCGGCGCGAACGACAACTTCTTCGAGCTGGGCGGTCAC
>DASVEF010000381.1:0-22811 GCA_036380715.1 Thermoanaerobaculia bacterium
CTACGCGGTCGGTCCCTTCGTCTCCGGCGTCTACGCGGGCGATCCCGAACGGCTGTCGGTCCGCTGGGCCGTGCCCAGGATCCACGCGCTGGAGCGCGACCACGGCAGCCTGATCCGCGGCGCGTTCGCCCGGCGGAAGGGCCCCGCGCCGGAAGGAGCGATGATTTCGTTCCGCGAAGGGCTGGAGGTGCTCCCCCGCCGGCTCGCGAAGGATATCGGGGACGTCCGGACCGGAGTCGCCGCCCAAAGGGTAATCCGCGCCGGTCAGGGCTTCCAGATCGAGACCGACTCCGGAACGCTCGAGGCCGGGCAGGTCGTCCTCGCCGTGCCGGCGGACGCGGCCGCGCACCTCCTCGACGAGGCGACCGGAGGGAGAAGCCGCCTCTTCGCCGAAATCCCCTACGCTCCGGTCGCCATCGTCTGCCTGGGCTGGCGCCGCGAGGACGTGGGCCACCCTCTGGGCGGTTTCGGCTTCCTCGCTCCGCGCAAAGAGGGCCTGCGCGTCCTCGGCTGCCTGTTCCCGTCGGAGATCTTCGCGGAGAGGGCGCCGGAGGGCCATGTGGCCCTGGCCGCCTTCGCCGGCGGGTGCACCGATCCGGAGATCGTCTCCTGGGACGACGACCGGATCGCCTCCACCGTCGAGTCCGAGATCCGCACGGCCCTGGGCCTGCGCGGCGAGCCCGCCTACCGGCTCGTCCGCCGCTGGCCGCAGGCGATCCCCCAGTACGAGCTGGGCCACGGCCGCTTCGTCGAGACGGCTGAGGAGATCGAGAGAGACCTCCCCGGCCTGAGGATCGGCGGCAACTTCCTGCACGGCGTCTCCGTGCCCGACTGCATCCGGAACGCGACCGCGATGGCGGAGGAAATGTTGCGGAAGGCCTGAAGGCGGCCCGGCTAAAGCCTGACCGGAACCGCTTCCTCTTCTTTCATCCCTTCCAGCGCGGAGCGGATCTCCTCCTGGACCGCTGCATCCTCTTCTCTCCCCCAGGCATTCTCCAGAGCCTGCCGGGCCTCCGGACCTCCGATCCGGCCCAAGGCCCAGGCGGCGTGGCCGCGGACCAGGGGGGCGCCCTCGGACAGGACTTCCGCGAGCGGGGCGACGTAGCGCCGGCCCCCGCGGTTGCCCATGGCCACCGCGGCGTTGCGCTGGAGCCCCTCCAGCTTGGCCCGCTTCATCGGGCTGCCGCGGAAACGCTCCACGTACTCGTCCCGGCTGAGGCGGAGGAGCCCGGCGAGGTCCAGCTCCGCCCGCTGCGGCGGCAGCTCCAGCTCGGGATGGACCACCCCCTCCGGAGCCGTGTTCCAGGGACAGACCTCCTGGCAGATGTCGCAGCCGAAGACCCAGTCCCCGACCCTCTCGCGCGCTTCCGGAGGGAACGGCCCGCGGTGCTCGATCGTCCAGTAGCTGATGCAGCGGTTGCTGTCCAGGCGGTAAGGCTCGGGGAGAGCTCCCGTTGGGCACGCCTCCAGGCAGCGGGTGCAGCTCCCGCAGAGGTCGGCCAAGGGGACGTCCGGCGCGAGGTCCAGGGACAGGAAGATCTCCCCGAGCAGGAACCAGGAGCCCGCCTCCGGATGGAGCAGGTTCGTGTTCTTCCCCGGCACACCGAGCCCCGCCCGCGCCGCGAGCTCGCGCTCCAGGACCGGGCCGGTATCCACGTACCGCCGGCTGACCGTGCCGGGAAACGCCCCGGCGATCCGCGCTTCGAGGACCTTCAGCCGGTCCTGCATCACGTTGTGGTAGTCGAGTCCCCGGGCGTAGCGGGCCACCCGCGGCCAGAGGTCCCCCTCGGGCTCCATGTCCGGGTACTGAAAAGCGACGCAGAGCACGCTGCGCGTCCCCGGGACCACCCTGGCCGGCTCCAGCCGCGCCTCGATCCGCCTCGCCAGGTAGCCCATTCCCGCCTGATCTCCCCGCGCCAGCCACCGCAGGAGCGCCTCGCCATGGGCGGACGGCTCCAGGCTGGCGACCCCGGCGCGGTCGAACCCGGCATCGAGGGCCCAGGATTTCAGGAGATCGGCGGTGGCGCGGGAGTCCATGCGGATAGGATAACGGGTATCGGGCCTGCAGCTTCCCGGAAGGAAATGACCTGTTGACGAAACGGCTTCACCTGTCCCTGAGCGACCTCCAATCCCGCCTCTCCCCCTTCGAGCCCGAGGAGGCGCGGTGGGCGATCGAGGACTGCCTGCTGGGGCGGATCTCTCCGGCGATCGCTATCGCCCGCATGGTCCTAGCCACGGGGAGCGCCGAGGAGACAGAGGCGCTGGTGGACGCGGCCGAGCGCGAGTGGGAGCCGCCGGTGCCCGCGGCCCTCACGCAGCTCATCCGCCTGCTGCGGAAGAACCGCCGGGGGTGCCACCAGATCGCCGAGATGCTGAACGAGCATCCCGACCCTCACCACCGCTTCGCCTCGCCGGAGGAGGGGATCGAGACCTGCCGGGAGTTCTTCGACCGGGCGGTGGACCGCTCCGAAGAGGCCAGCGTGGCGGCCTGGTCGCTCGGCGATCCCAGGCTCCTCGGCAAGGGGACGAAGGAGGTCGTCGATCTGTTCGAGCGCTGGCGCCTCCTCGGACCCGGCCGCCGGACGCTGGAGATCGGCTGCGGCATCGGCCGTCTGGAGGCAGCCCTCGCTCCCTGGGTGGCCGAGGCCCACGGGATCGACATCTCGCCGAAGATGATCGAGGCAGCCCGCCGCCGCTGCGCCGGCCTGCCCAACGTCTTCCTCTCGCTGGGCTCAGGGCGCGACCTCGCCGGATTCTCCGACGGCGGCCTCGACCTCGTCTTCGCCGTGGACTCCTTCCCCTACATCCGCAATGTCGGATGGGACCTGGCCGACGCCCATTTCCGCGAGGCGGCGCGGGTGCTTTGCCCGGGCGGCGACTTCGTCCTGCTCAACTTCTCCTACCGGGACGACACCGCGACCGACGTCTCCGAGGTCCGCTTCCTGGCCCGGGCCCACGGGTTCGAGGTGGAGACGGCCGGTCAGCGGCCGTTCCGCTTCTGGGACGGCGTGGCCTTCCACCTCCGGCGGTCGGGGCCCTCACCCCCGGCCCCTCTCCCGGAGGGAGAGGGGTGAAAATCTCTGGAAAAGCTCAGAAGCCAGCGCTTTCCAATGTTCTCCCCCCCTCTCCCTCCGGGAGAGGGGGTCAGGGGGTGAGGGCTCGGCCTCTGCGATAGACTGCCGCGCGGCCGGCGGGTTCCGCCGGCCCGTCACCTTTTCTCCTCAGGAGGAACACCGATGTCCGATTGGATCGAACAGGGCGAGACCGCGCCCGATTTCACTTTGAAGGCCGACGACGGCCGCGAGGTCCGTCTCTCCGACTTCCGGGGCCAGCCTGTGGTCCTCTATTTCTATCCCAAGGACGACACGCCGGGCTGCACCAAGGAGGCCTGCGCGTTCCGCGACCGCAGCCAGGACCTGAAGTCCCGCGGCGCCGTGGTTCTCGGGGTCTCGCCGGACGACGTGGCGAGCCATGGGCAGTTCCGCGACAAGTACAGCCTCAACTTCCCCCTCCTCGCCGACACCGGCCACCAGGTGGCCGAGCGCTACGGCGCCTGGCGCGAGAAGAACATGTACGGTATGAAGTCGATGGGCATCCAGCGCTCCACTTTCCTCATCGACCCGGAGGGCAAGGTGCGCAAGGTCTGGAAGAAGGTCAGCGTGGACGGGCACGACGAAGAGGTCCTGGGCGCATTGTCGGCGCTGTAGCCATCGAGTAGACTTCCCGCCGTTTCAAGTACCAGAAAGGATTCTTTGATGGAGCTCTTCCAGCAGATGGCGGACATGGGGCACGAGCGGGTTCTCTTCTGCTCCAGCCCCGAGGTCGGCCTTCAGGCCATCATCGCCGTCCACTCGACCGTGCTCGGCCCCGGGCTCGGCGGCGTGCGGATGTGGCCTTATCAGAGTATGGACGAGGCGCTCACCGACGTGCTCCGCCTGGCGCGCGGCATGACCTACAAGGCCGCGGCGACCGGTCTCAACCTCGGCGGCGGCAAGGCGGTGATCCTCGGTGACCCCAAGAAGGACAAGAACGAGGTCTTCTTCCGCTGCTTCGGCCGCTTCGTGGAATCGCTCGGCGGCCTCTACATCACCGCCGAGGACGTCGGCACCGACGTCAACGACATGGAATGGATCTACACGGAGACCCCCTGGGTGACCGGCGTCTCGGCCGCCCACGGCGGCAGCGGCGACCCCTCCCCGGTGACGGCGTACGGTGTCCTCCAGGGGATCAAGGCGTCGGCGGAGTGGCGGTTCGGCGAGGCCTCGCTCGGGAGCCGCTCGGTGGCGATCCAGGGGCTCGGCAGCGTCGGATATCACCTGGCGAAGCTCGTGCGCGACGAGGGGACCAAGGTGTTCGGCGCGGACGTCGACGCCGAGCGCATCGCCCGGGCCAAGGAAATAGGGGTCGAGATCGTGGGCAAGGACGAGATCCTCGGCGTCGAGTGCGACATCCTCGCCCCGTGCGCCCTGGGAGCGGTGCTCAACGACAGGACGATCCCAAACCTGCGCTGCAAGATCGTGGCGGGCGCGGCCAACAACCAGCTCGCGGACGAGAAGCGGGACGGCCAGGCTCTCCACGACCGGGGCATCCTCTACGCTCCCGACTTCGTCATCAACGCCGGCGGGCTGATCAACGTCTATCATGAGCTGACGGGGTACAACCGGGAGCGGGCCATGCGCGCGGCCCGCGGCATCCACAACAACATGCTCAGGGTCTACGAGATCTCCCGCGACGATTCGATCGCCACCTACGTCGCCGCCGACCGCATGGCCGAGGAACGCATCCTGCGGAACAAGCGGCTGCCTCCCCAGAACTGGGGGCAGCACTGGAAGCGGACGATCCGGGAGCGGGCGGTCCCGCGCAACGGCTCGTAGCCGGAGGGCTCCGGCCCTTTGCAGCCCACGATCAGCGTCCTCATCCCGAACCTCGACTCCCCCTGGGTGGGCCGGACGCTCGCAGCGCTGGCCGCCCAGGGAGCGCCGGGGCCGGAGGTCGAGGTCGTGGTGGTGGGGCGCGACGCTCCAGGCCAGGTCCCGCGCGGCACGGCGGTCCGCTTCCTGGAGACGCCGGAACGGCTGAGCCCCGCGGCGGCCCGCAACCGCGCCGTGGCCGCCGCGCAGGGGGACCGCCTCCTCTTCACCGACGCCGACTGCCGCCCCCTGCCCGGCTGGATCGAGCGGCTCGCGGCGGCCCTGGACACTTCGCCGGTGGCCGGAGGGGCCGTGACCTTCCCCCGCGCTCCGGCGGACACCAACCGCTGGGCGCTCGCCGACAACATCGCCTCGTTCCACGAGCTGCTCGCCGACCGTCCGGCCGAGGCGGACACCCGGGGAGCGATCGGCAGCCTCAACCTGGCCGTGCGGCGGGAGGCGTGGGACCGCGTCGGCCCTTTCGACGAGTCGCTGCCCACGAGTGAAGACATCGACTGGGTGCTCCGCGCCCGCCGGGCCGGCCTCGCCACCGCCTTCGTGCCGGACGCGGTGGTCGAGCACGCGGCGGTGCGGAAGTCCCGCGAGGAGCTGGAAGGTCACGCCGCCTGGTACGGCCGGCACTTCCACCGCTTCCGCCTGCTCCATCCGGGGGTCTTCGACAGCGGCCCCACCTGGAAAACCCCCCGCCGGCTGCGGCTCGCGGCGCCGCTCAAGTCGGTGGCCGCGGCGCTGTCGATCTTCCTGCGGCATCCCTCTCTGCGGGAGTGCTGGCGGGCGTTTCCCGGAGTCGTGGCTTTCTGGCGGGCGTGGTACAGGGCGGTCCTCACCCCCCCGGCCCCCCTCTCCCATCGCCCTCCCTCCGACCGGGAGAGGGGGGAGAAGGAAGTGGGATCATGAGGCGTGGGGGAGGGAAAATTGTGTTTTCGTGTCTTTCTCCCCCTTTCCCGGGGGAAGGGAGTGCGGATGGGAGAGGGGGCCGGGGGGTGAGGGTCGGGGAGGGGACTCCTCCATGAGGCCCTCCGAGCGCCGCTTCCTCCACTCGACCGTGGCTGCCTACGGCAGCCAGCTCGCGCGGGTCCTGATCCGCGCCGCGGGCGACCTGCTGCTCGCGCGGCTGATCCTGCCGGACGGGCACGGGCTGTTCGACCTGGCGCTCGGGAGCGTGATCATCGCGGGGATCTTCCGCGACCTCGGCCTGCCCTATCAGCTCGTGCGCGACGAGCGGCGACCTTACGGCAGCGTCTTCCTCTGGGTCGCCGGGTCGGGCGCCGTGATCACGGCCCTGCTGGCTCTCGGAGCGCCGCTCTTCTCCGGCCTCAATCCGGACCTGCCGTCGGTGCTCCGCGTCTATGCGCTGTTCGTCTTCCTCGACGGGCTGTCGGTCGTCCCCAAGGTCTTCTTCGAGCGCGAGCTGGAGGTCTCCCGGCTGGTCCTGCCGGAGATCGCCCGCGGGATCACCATGGCCGGGGTGTCGATCGCCCTCGCGGCCTTCGGGCTCGGGGTCTGGAGCCTGGTCGCCGGCCAGCTCGCGGGCGCCGCCCTGTTCGCGGCCCTGCTCTGGAAGCGGGCCTGGGGGCGGATGGAGATGAACCTCGATCCGCGGCTCATCCCCGGGCTGATCGGCCGCAGCCTCTATCTCTTCTTCATCGCGCTGATGGCCCTGCCTGTGCCGTACGTCTCGCGATTCGTCATCGGCTCGGTGTTCGGCGGGCTGCGCGGCGCGTTCCTGGTCGGCCAGTTCGGCAAAGCGCGGGACTGGGGGTTCCGCCTCCAGGAGCTGATCCAGCCGGCGGTGGCGCGCGTGCTCTACCCCGCCCTGGTCGGCTACCGGGAGGAGCGCGACCGCTTCTTCGGCGCCTACCACATCGGCACCCTGTCGATCCTGGCGCTGGAGACGCTGGCGGCCTACTTCCTTTTCTTCAACGCCGAGATCGTGCTGCTGCGCATCCTGATCGGCCCCAACTGGGCGCCCGCGGTGCCGATCCTCAGGATCCTCTGCTTCGTGCCGCTCACCGATCCCTATTCGCGGCTGGGCGGCGAGGTGCTCAAGGTCGAGGGGGAGGACCGCAACTGGCTCGCCGCCGTGGTGCTGAACTTCGCCTCGCTGGTGGTCTTCGGGGTGATCCTGACGCGGGCGCTGGGGGTCGAGGGGATGGCCTGGGCCAACTACCTGCTCCTCGGCAACTGGCTGATGGCCTGGCGGATCTGGCGCATCTGCGGTCGCGAGTTCTGGCGCCTGACAGGCGACCTCCTCTTCGTCTACCTGCTGCCGCTTCCCCTCTTCCTGGGAATCGCCTGGCTCTTCCCCACCGAATCCTGGCCCCGCTTCGGCGCCTCGCTCGCGGCCGCCACCGTGGCCGGAGGGGTCTACCTCTGGCGCTTCCACAAGCCGTTCCGGGCCTTCTTCAGCGCCCCGCCGGAGGTCGCGTGAAAGTCGCCTTCGTGATGCCCGGCGTCGGAGTGGTGGGCCGGGGCGCCGAGGCGTTCGTGGTCGAGCTGTGCGCCGCGCTCGCCGAGCAGCACGGGTTCGAGATCACCCTGTTCTGCCGCGGGCCGGCGCCGGTTCCTCACCGGAAGATCCGGGCGCTGCCGCGCGACCAGCGCCTGGTGAACGGGCTCTACTCGGCCACGCGGCTGGGCCGCAAGGTCTTCGACACCTTCTTCCTGGACCCGCTCAGCCTGGAGTGGTACACCGCCGCGCTCTCGGCCTTCCCGTCCATCTGGCGCGGCGGCTACGACGCGGTGGTCATGGAAGGCGGGCTCGTGGGCGCCCGGCTCTGCCGCCTGCTCCGCCGCTTCAGGGGAGTCCCCTTCGTGGACATCGCCCACGGCCAGGACCCGAAGTGGGAAGGCGCCTTCGCCCGCCAGAAGCCGGACCGGGTGGTCGCCTTCACCGAAGCCGCGCGCCGGATGATCCTCGGGAGGGCTCCCCGGGCCGAGGTCGTGGTGATCCCCCACGGAGTCGACCTCGGCCTCTTCCATCCCGGAGTCCCTCCCGTACCGCTCGATCTTCCTCGCCCGGTCATCCTCTGCGCCGGAGCCGTGGACGCCCACAAGCAGATGCGCCTCGCCGTCGAGGCGGTGGCCCGTCTGGGGAGGGGGAGCCTGGTGATCCTCGGAGAAGGACCGGAGGCCGCGTCCGTCGACCGCCTGGCGGCCGGGCGGCTCGGGCCAGGGAGGTATCTCCGCCAAGTCGTGCCGCGCTCCGCCATGCCCGGTTGGTACACCGCCGCCGATTGCTTTACGCTACCCTCGCGCACGGAGTCGTTCGGGCTGACCTATCTGGAAGCGATGGCCTGCGGCCGTCCGTGCGTCGCTCCGGACGACGAGGTGCGGCGCGAGGTGATCGGCGAGGCGGGGATCTGCTGCGACGTGAACGATCCGGAAGCGTACGCCGGAGCGCTCGCCGCGGCGCTGGAGCGCGGCTGGGGGGAGATCCCCCGCCGGCGCGCCGAGCGGTTTCCGGTCACGGCCACGATCGACGGGTACGCGGATCTGCTGCGCAAGCTGAAGGATTGAGCCTCTATTGCCAGACGCTCGTCAGCCGCATTTCAAGCCCCCGGAGGGGGCGACAGCACGTAGCCCGGGGCGTAAGCCCCGGGACACGGCCCCCCAACCTCTCTGGAGCCCCGGCAGGGGCGACAGCGGGCTGAGGGGCGGCAGCCCCGCAAGGGGTGGTGGGAAGGTGCCGCCCCTGACGGGGCTCCGAGGAAAATTCGTCACGCGCCCCGGGGCTCACGCCCCGGGCTACGTGCTGCCGCCCCCTCCGGGGGCTCAATGACACAGCAAACGTAGACACCTATGAAATATCGGGCTTATATCGAGCAGGATGAAGACGGTGTTTTCGTGGCCCGGGTACCTTCGCTGCCGGGTTGCATCTCCCAGGGCCAGACCCGCGACGAGGCCCAGGAGAACATCGAGGAGGCGATTGCAGCGTACCTGGAAAGCCTACGGAAGCACGGTGAGGCGCCAGGGACGGATTTTGGCCTTTCTCCCCCCTCTCCCGGTCGGGGGGAGGGCGATGGGAGAGGGGGGCCGGGGGGGTGAGGTCCATCCTCATGCTCCACCACGTCGAGCCTCCGCCGCTCGATCCTCCCCCGCTCCACCCGAACAGCTATCTCGCCCGGGACGAATTCGCGCGCCTGCTCGACGACCTCACGGAGCGCGGCTACCGTACCTTCACCCTGGCCGAAGCGGCCGAGCGGAAGCTGCCACGGAGAAGCGTCGTTCTGACCTTCGATGACGGCTGCCGCTGCTTCCGCGACCACGCCTTCCCGGAGCTCGCGAAGCGCAGCATGACCGCTACCCTGTTCGCCGTGAGCGGAGCCCTGGGAGGGACGAACGAGTGGGACCACGCCGCCGGCGAGCGGGAGGAGGAGCTGCTCGGCGCCGAGGACCTGCGTCGGCTGTCGGCCGCCGGAATCGAGATCGGCTCCCACGGCCGGCATCACCGCGACCTCTCCCTTCCTCTCTCCGACGAGGAGCTCCGGGACGAGGTCGAGGGATCGCGCCTGGATCTGGAGGGGCTCCTCGGCGTCCCGGTGCGCACGTTCTGCTATCCCTACGGCCGGCTGAACGACCGCGCCAGGGAGGCGGCCCGCGTGGCCGGCTACCTCGCGGCCGTGAGCATCCATGGGCATGAGGGAGCCCGGCCCGGCGATCCCTGGGCGCTGCCTCGGATGATCATCAATCCCGGAGAGAGCCGCTTCGAGAGGCGGCTCAAGGCCAGCGGCGCCTATCCCCTGTGGAGCCGGCTCCCCAGGCTCGGCCTGCTGCGGGCGCTGCGTCAGGGAGCGAAAGCGTGATCTGGCCCCGGCTGCGCCGCGACTTCCGGCGCCTGCGTGAGGTCAAGGGGCGGGGATTCCTGATAGCCCTGCTTGACTCCCTGCTCTTCGACTCCGGCTTTCAGGCTCTCGTCGCCTACCGCATGGGCCATGCCCTGGTCCGCTGGGGCGTGCCGGTCCTCCCCGCGGTCTGCCGACGCTGGGCGATCGGCGCCTGCGGCATCGACATCCTGCCGCGGGCCGAAATCGGCGGCGGCTGCATCATCTCCCACGGCATCGGCCTGGTGATCGGCGGCCGGACCGTCATCGGCGAGGACTGCACCCTCCTCCACGGCGTCACCCTCGGCGAGGTCCGCTTCGACGAGCTGGACTGCCCGCGGGTGGGCGACCGGGTCACCCTCGGCGCCGGCTCGATCGTCCTCGGCGGCATCACGATCGGCGACGACGCCGTCATCGGCGCCGGCTCCGTGGTCCTCTCTGACGTGCCACCGGGAGCCACAGTCGCCGGGGTGCCCGCCCGGGTGCTCCGCGACGCCGGGCCGGACCCGTCGCGGGCCTGACCAGGCACATCGCGCGGGTCTGGCCAGGCACAGAGCCGCCAGGGCGCACAGCGGGCCCCGGCGCGCCATGGTAACCTTGCGCCGCCGAGAGGAATGAACGATGACCGGCGCGACCCGCATCCTTTCCCGCATAGCGTTGGCGGCCCTGGCGGTCCTTCTGTCCGCGGGAGCCGCATTCGCCGGGGCGCGGCCCCAGACGGTGAGCGCGGCGCGGCCCAAGATGGCCCCGATCTGCGACGGCACCTCGGCGCTCACGCTGATCGGCATCGATACTACCTCCGGCCGGATGCTCTTCTCCATCCCGCCGCTCGGGGCCGGCAGTCCCTGGCTGGTCGAGCTCGACGCGGCCGGCCGGGAGGCCCGCGCGTATCCCGATCCCCCCAAGGGGCTCTTCTCCGGCTCGGTGGGACCGGGACCGGTGATCGCCGTCGTCTCCTGCGGTGAATCCTGCGTGCAGCCGATGCGCTGGGATGAGGGTACCTGGAGCCCTGTGGGCGAGCCGTTGACCACGCCGGTCGCCTCGACGCTCACTCCGACCTACGATCCCAGGGGCGCCCCCTGGCTCATTCTCCACGCCCCGTCCGGCCAGGAGGGCTACGTCAAGACCTGGGCCTACCGGCTGGAAGGCCGGGAATGGAAGAGCCGCGGCGTGGCCATCGAGACGACCGCCGTCGGCCAGCCCGCCGCGCTGCCCGCGCCGCAGCGTAAGGACGGCGTCCTTAGCGGCACCGGCCTCTTCTCCGCCTCCGGCCCTCCGCAGCTCTGGGTCACCGGCGTCCCCACCCTCCCCTCGGCGCGGCGTGGGCAGCTCGTCGCGCTGACCGGAACCTCGGCCGCCTACCTCTCGGGCGACGGCGTGGTCTATCTGTCGGACGACGGCGGGAAGAAGTGGCGGCGCTCCACCTGGACCCCCTGGGGCTCCGGGGACGTCGTCGGGAGCTGGCGCCAGGGGAGCGACTACTGGGTGGACCTTCCCTATGGGGACCACGAGGGCTTCCTGCGGCTGGCCTGGTTCGACCGGCGGCGCCCGTCCGAAGAGCTGATCGTGCTCACCCGCCTGACCAAGACCGGCGATTGGGTCCGCCTCGCCGAGGCCCCGAGCGAGATCCGCACCCGCAGCGGCGACATCATGCCGATCGCCCAGATCCTCGTCCCCAAGGGGAACACCTGGGTCCTCCTCTCCGGCTGCGCCGCCACCGCCGACGGCTCCGGCCTGGTGGTGCGGGTCTACGATGGCACCAGCCTGTCAGCGCCGAAGTTCGTGCCGTTCACGGCGGGGGCGGCAGCGGCCCGGTGAGGCTTAGTCCCGGTCAGCCTGGACGCCCGAGGGGAAAGGTCCGTGCGATTTGAGATCCAATACTCTCCAGAGACGGTGAGGCACCTGCGCTCCCTGACGGCTCGCCAGCGGGCGATCGTCTTCGACGCGGTCGACGAACAGTTGTCGTACCAGCCGACCATCGAAACCCGAAATCGCAAACCGATGCGCCCGAATCCCCTCGCACCCTGGGAGCTTCGAATCGGTGAGCTGCGCGTCTATTATGATGTCGAAGAGAGTCCCAGGCCGGTGGTGTTCATCCGAGCCATCGGAATCAAGGACCGAAATCGCGTGTTGATCGGTGACGAGGAGATCGAGCTATGAGCAGCCTGCGTAGGATAGAGATCGCGGATGCAACGGAACCGCTGGCTCGATATGCCCAGAGCATGGAAGAGGGACCCCTTGTCGTCACCCGGGACGGACAGCCGATCGCTGTCGTCCTTTCGGTCGACAATGCCGACCTGGAGACGGTTTCCTTGAGCAACCATCCAGGGTTCCTGGAGGTCATCGAACGGTCGCGGGAGCGCCAGAAGCGCGAGGGTGGCCTATCGAGCGCCGAGGTGCGCGCTCTCTTCGCGTCCGAGCCGTAAATGACTTAGCTGCCCACACGACAGAGTGAAGCCGGTGCGGCGCGGGAGGCCCGGCGCCGCACCGAATGAGGTGAGATCTAGGCGCGGACGCCGCCCGCCCCGGCCGTGGCCATGGCCGGGATGCGCAGCCGCTGGCCCGGATAGATCTCGTCCGGGTCCTTGAGCATCGGCCGGTTGGCCTCGAAGATCTGCGGGTACTTGTTGGCGTCGCCGTAGTGCTGCTTGGCGATCTTGGAGAGAGTGTCGCCCGGCTTGACCTCATAGAACTGGGCCTCCGGCTCCTGCTTCGGGACCTGCATGCGATCGTCGACGCTGCCGATCCCCTCGACGTTGCCGACCAGCAGGACGATCTTCTCCCGCTCCTCCTGGCTCTTGGCCTGGCCGGTCAGGGTGACCTTATCGTTATCCACCCGGACGCCCAGGTCGTTCACATGGAACCCCATGTCGTTGACCAGCTTGACCAGGGCCGCCCCCTTCCTGCGCTCGTGCAGATCCTTGACCTGCTGCGGCGAGGGCGCCTGGGCTTGCTGGGCCTGGGGCTTCTTGTCGTCATCGTCCCCGATCCCCAGCTTCCTTCCTACGTTCTTGGCGAATTGGATCAGGCCCATTAACGCCTCCTTTCGTCAGCTCATAGTTTGCCCGTACGGGGAGCAGAATCTCTCCGCACACCCTGAGGTAACTGCAAGATAGCTGCCGGGAAAAAAAAGAGGCGGCTCAAAGGCCGCCGCTCATTGGAGGGACGGGGGGACCGGAACCAAGGGGTCCGATCACCGTCGTCGTACGTATTGTAGCGGATCGAGATTACAGGCGGTATTACGAGCCGGAACGAGATTCTGACTCCTTCACCTCGATCGCCCGCACCATCGCCTCCACCACGTCGTCCACGGTCAGCTCCGAGGCGTCGATGAAGGTGTAGCTGTCGTTGCGGGTGAGGGGGGAGTCGGCGCGGGTGCTGTCGCGGAGGTCGCGGCGGACGGTCTCTTCGAGGATCTGCTCGTAGGTGACGGTCTGGCCGGCGGCCGTGAGCTCGTCGAAGCGGCGCCGGCCGCGCACCTCGGGATGGGCGTCCAGGAAGAACTTGTGCGGGGTGTCGGGAAAGACGTGGGTGCCGATGTCGCGCCCTTCGAGCACGCCGCCGAAGTGGCGGGCGGCCTCCTGTTGCAGGGCCACCATGCGGCGGCGCACTTCGGGATAGACCGAGATGGTCGAGGTCGCTTCGCTGACCTCCGGTGTGCGGATGCGCAGCTCGACCGGCTCGCCATCGAGGAGCACTTCGAAGCTGCCGTCGTCCCGGGGCCGGAGGCTGACGTCCGCCTTCGCGGTGACCGCCTCGACCGCCCGGGGGTCCGTGGGATCGGCCCCGCTCTCCAGCACCTGGAGGCCGAGAGCCCGGTACATGGCGCCCGTATCCAGGAAGGGGACTCCCAGACGGCGGGCGAGCCGCCGGGAGACCGTGCTCTTGCCCACTCCGGAGGGGCCGTCGATCGCCACGATCAGAGGGCGACCGGCGCTCACGGACGCCGGCCTCGCCGAGCCCTCACCCCCTGGCCCCCTCTCCCACCCGCACTCCCTTTCCCCCGGGAGAGGGGGGACCTCTTCCCCAACCCCGCTTTCCGGCCCTTGGGCGGCGGCGCCCCCTCTCCCGGGCGGTTGGGAGTGCGGGTGGGAGAGGGGGTCGGGGAGTGAGGGCTCTTCTTCGGAGCTTTCTTCGCCGCAGCCTTCTTCGCGGGCTTGCTCGCCGGCACCCTCTTGCGCGCGGGCTTCTCGGCCGTCCTCTCCTTCCTCTCCTTCGGCGGAGCCGGCTTCTTGAGCTTGGCGGTCACCTTGCGGAGCGCCGCCACCTCGCGGTCGCTCAGCTCGCGCAGCGCGCCGATCGGAAGGTCGGGGTCGCGCAGGGGGCCGATGGCGACCCGGCGCAGCTTCTGGACGGGATGGCCGATGTGGAAGAACATCTCGCGGATCTGCCGCGACCGCCCCTCGGTCAGCTCCACCACCCACCAGGTGTTGTGCCCGTCGTCGTCATCCGCTCCGTACGACCGCCGCCGGTCCTCCCGCCCGCGCGAAGGGCGTTTCGTGATCCGGCAGGGCAGGGTGCGCCGCCCTTCCAGCTTGACGCCGGCGCGCAGGCGGTCGATCTGCGCCTCGTTCGGCTCCCCTTTCACCTTGACCTCGTAGGTCTTCACGCCGCCGTAGCGCGGATGGGCCACGTGCTGCGCGAACCCGCCGTCGTCGGTCAGGATCAGCAGCCCTTCGCTGTTGTAGTCGAGGCGCCCCACGGGGACCACGGCCTTGCGCATCGCGGGCGGCACGAAGTCGAGCACGGTCTTCCGCCCCTGGGGATCGGAGATGGTGGACATCACGCCCTTGGGCTTGTTGAGGAGGAGATAGCGGTACTCGCTCCCGTGCGGCTGGACCCGCTTGCCGTCCAGCTTGATGGCGTCGTTCTCGGGGTCCGCCTTGTCGCCGATCTCCGCCACCCGGCCGTTGATGGTGACCCGGCCCTCCCGGATCAGCTCCTCGGCCTTGCGCCGGGAAGCGATGCCCGCGCGGGCCAGAATCCTCTGTACCCTCTCCTCGCTCATGAGGTCTCCACCTCGGCCTCCGCCTCCTCGATCTCCGCCACCTCGCGCAGGAACCGCTCCTCCGAGTCCTCCTCGACCGTCTCCTCCGGCGGCGCCATGGTGTCCAGGGTCGCCTGGCTCAGCTCGGGCTGGCCGTCTCCCCCGCCTCCGAAGGTCTCCTCGAACTCTTCCAGCGGCGGCAGGTCGCGCAGGCTGTTGAGGCCGAAGTGGACCAGGAACTCGCGGGTGGTGCCGTAGAGGAACGGCTTGCCCACGACCTCCTTGCGGCCGGTGATGCGCACCAGCCGGCGCTCCAGCAGGGTCTTGAGGACCCCCGAAGGGTTGACGCTGCGCAGCTCCTGGATCTCGGGGCCGGTGATCGGCTGGCGGTAGGCGATGATCGCCAGGGTCTCCAGCGCGGCCATGGACAGCTTGGTGCTGCCGCTCACGTCGAAGAAGCGGCGCAGCCAGCTCGCCATCTCCGGCCGGGTCGCCAGGCGCACCCCTCCCCCCACGTCCTCGACCATCACGCCCCGGCCTTCGCCGTCGGCGTAGCGGGCCAGCACGGCCTCCAGGGCCTCGGCCGCCTGCTCGCGCTCCTCTTCCTCGAACATCTCCAGCAGCCGCGCGCGCGGCACCGGCTCGGAGGAGACGAACAGGACCGCCTCGATGGCCGCCTCCATGTCGTACCGCTCGGTCATCGGGAGATCGCCTCCAGGTCCTGCGCTCCCAGCTCGCGGGTGGTGCGGTAGAGCAGCACGTCCCCGGCCTCGGTCTGGTGGACCCGCACGAGGTTGAGCCGCGCGAGCTCCAGAACCGCGAGGAAGGCGGCGATCGCCTCCGCCCGGCAGGAGAGATTGCGGAGGTCCTCGATCAGGTCGAACGGACGGCCGGCGTCGAGCCTGGCGAGCAGCCGGTCGAACTGCCCGCGCACCGAGAAGGCCTCGCCGCTGAGGAGGAGCGCCGGCGGATGCTCCCGCTCGTAGCGGACCAGCGCCTGGCGCAGGGCCCCGAGCAGGTCGAAGAGCGAGACCTCGCCGAGGTCGACCTCCGCCTCCTCTTCGTCCGGATCGGGCTTGGGCAGCGGCTGCGGCCTGCGCGTCCAGATCCCCATGCGCACCCGGTCCACCTCGGCCAGCGATTGGGCCACTTCCTTGAGGCGCCGGTACTCCAGGAGGCGCTCGACCAGATCCTGGCGCGGATCCTCCTCGGGCTCCCCCTCGGCGCGGGGAGGACGCGGGAGGAGCATCTTGGATTTCAGGTGGATCAGCAGCGCCGCCTCGTAGATGTACTCGCCGGCGATGTCGAGGTTCAGCTCCTCCATCAGCGCCAGGTAGGCGTGGAACTGGTCGCAGATGGTGGCCACCGGGATGTCCGTGATCTCCACCTTGTTGATCTTGATCAGGTGGAGCAGCAGGTCGAGCGGCCCCTCGAAGATCGGCAGGTGGACGCGCCAGGACTCCGGGAGGAGGGCGCCGGTCCCCTCCTGCGCGGTCTCTTCGGGCGGCTCCTTGAAACGGCTCATCCCAGGACCTTCACGAGCACCTTGCGGTAGTCCAGCCCCATGGCCGAGCGGACCATCTCCATGGTCTCCTCCGTGCGCTCCCGCGCCTTGCGCGAGCCCTCGATCAGGATGTCGAAGACCGTGTCGCGGTCGAGCTCGGCGCGCCGGCGGCGCATCGGCTCCAGATAGTCGATGATGATCTGCGCCAGCAGCTTCTTGTCGTCCACGCAGCCGATCTCCGCGGCCCGGCACTGGTGCGCCACCCGCTCCTGGATGTCGAGCGGCGACATCAGCTTGTGGAACTCGTAGAGGTTGCAGACCTCGGGCCGGCCGGGGTCCTTGCGCATCAGCCGCTGCGGATCGGTGAACATCTGCTTGCACTTCTCGCGGATGACGTCCGGCGAGTCCGACAGGTTGATGGCGTTGCCGTAGGACTTGGACATCTTGCGGCCATCGATCCCCGGCACCTTGGGCGTGGCGGTGTGCAGGGCCTGCGGCTCGGGGAAGACCTCGTCGTAGAAGTGGTGGAACCGGCGCACGATCTCGCGCGCGAACTCGATGTGGCTCGCCTGGTCGCCGCCGACCGGCACGAAGTGCGCCCGGTAGATGATGACGTCCACGGTCTGCAGCACCGGGTAGCCGAGGAACCCATGGGTCATCAGGTCCTTGTTCTCGAGCTGCTCGATCTGCTCCTTGTAGGTGGGCACCCGCTCCAGCCAGCCGAGCGGGGTGATCATCGACAGGAGCAGGTGGAGCTCGGCGTGCTGCGGCACCATCGACTGGATGAAGATCACCGAGCGGTCCGGGTCGAGCCCGGCGGCGATCCAGTCGGTCACCATCTCGAGGGTGTTCCCCGCCACCTCCGACGGATCGGCGTAGTCGGTGGTCAGCGCGTGCCAATCCGCCGCGAAGTAGAAGCAGCGGTAGCGGTCCTGGAGCTCAATCCAGTTCTTGAGCGCTCCAAAGTAGTTCCCCAGATGGATCTTGCCGGTCGAGCGCATGCCCGACAGCACGACTTGCGGTTCGGTCACGGTCAAATACCTCGATTCCCAGCGATCATAAATCGGTCCGGCCGGAACGCGGCAAACTCTCCTCTTCCAGCGGCTGCGGAGGATCGGGCAGCGGATCGAGCAGGCCGCGCAGCACGCCGCGCGCCTTGGAGCGCACCGCCCGGGTGTTCCCCCGCGGCAGCTCGCGCAGCCAGGCCGCCGGCAGCGCCACCAGGTTGGCTGCCACGAAGCTCAGCAGGCCCAGCAGGCCGGCGTGCCGGCGCACCCAGACCGCGTTGCTTCGCCCGGTGTGGAAGGTCTTCGTTGGAGTGTACGAGCCCGCGGTCGAAGCCGCCACCTTGTGCCAGATGCGACTCTCGGGCACGTAGCGCAGCCGGTAGCCGGCGTCGAGCGCCCGCCGGCACCAGTCCGCGTCGTCCACGTTGATGAAGTAGGCCGGATCGAGCGGCCCGACCCTCTCCAGGGCGTCGCGCGGGATCAGCAGGCAGCAGGTGGTCAGGTAGGTGACGTCCCGCTGGCGGCTCCAGCGCGGGCCGTCCTGCTCTCCCCGCCCGAATTCCACGGCCACGGTCTCGCGGATGCGCAGCCTGCCGCCCGCGGCCCAGAGCCGGTCCGGAGGGTCGTAATAGAAGATCTTGGGACCGGCGGCGCCGATGCTCGGGTCCTCGCAGGCGCGGATCAGCGGCGCCAGGAAACCCGGGTCGACCTCGACGTCGGTGTTGAGGAGCAGCACCCAGCCGACCTCCGGCGCTTCCAGGGCCTTGCGGATGCCCACGTCGTTGCCGCCCGCGAAGCCGAGGTTCTTGCCGGTCTCGATCAGCTCCAGCCCCGGCCGCTCGCGGCGGATCCTCGGCACGGAGTCGTCCGTGGACCCGTTGTCCACCACCAGCACGCGCAGGGCCTCCGCGCCCACCGCCTTGTCCAGCGAGGCCAGCGTGGCGAGCGTGTCGCCGGCGCCGTTCCAGTTGACCAGGACGGCGGCGACGCGCGCGTTCGGATCGCGCCAGGAGTCAGGCACGAACGACCTCCTTCTCCGCAGGGACCGCCGCCAGCCGCCGGTTGATGCCCGCCATCAGCTTCTCGTTGTCCACGAGGACGCGATTCTCCAACCACAGCGCCCGCACCTGGACCACCAGGGTGGCGAAAAAGAGGGCGTGGTGGATCCACGACGGCAGGGCGTTCATGGCCGCTCCGCCGCCCAGGACGAACGTGGCGATCGCCAGCGTCATGGCCAGCATCAGCGAGGGATAGGAGACGTTCTTGAAGCGCTTGGTCTCCTCGACCAGGGCCTGCTCCAGGCCGTATTCCTTGACCGCGTCCTTGATCGCCTTCCCGGTGCCGATCAGGTAGAACATGATCCAGCAGTGGGAGAACAGCAGGAGGAGCGAAGAGGCCAGGGACACCAGGATATGGAGCTGCATCCGGGGGCCCGGAGGGCCCTCCAGCAGGTAGCCGAACACGGCGGAGGCGATAAGGCCGAGCGTCGCCATCACGCCAACGATCAGCAGGGCACGTCCCATCATGAGAGAAATCCTCGAAACGACAACTTTACGTCCACGATCCAACCGCCACCGGCCATCATCCGCGGCATCCATCCACCTGGGGTTGAAACCCCAGGCTAAGATGTTTCACCCATGCGGGCGACACCCCCGGCCCGCCCTTTATGGGCGGTACAACCCAGCCTGGGGTTTCAACCCCAGGCTACGCCCTCCCCAACACCACCTCGCGCCACCTCTTCGCCGCCACGGCGGGCCGGAATTCCTCCTCCACCCTCCGCCGCCCCGCCTCGCCCCGCCGCTCCGCCTCTCCCCCGTCCTCCAGCACCTCGGCGAGCGCGGCGGCCAGGCGGTCCGGCGCTTCCGGGGGCACGAGCCAGCCGGTGCGGCCGTCCTCGATCACCTCGGGGATGCCGCTCACCCGGCTCGCGACCACCGGCAAACCCGCCTCCATCGCCTCCAGCACGACCAGCGGCATGCCTTCGTAGATGGAGGGGACCACCAGGGCGCGCGCCCCTCGCAGCAATCCCCGCACCCGTCCGGCGTCGCAACGGCCGAGGAAGCGGACCGCCGAGCCCAGCTCCAGCTCCGCGGCCCTGCGCTCCAGGGCGTCGCGGTGCTCGCCGTCCCCCGCGATCAGCAGGCGCGCGTCCGGACGCCGCCCGCGCAGCTCCCGGAGCGCCTCCAGGAGGACCTCGACCCCCTTGCGGATGCGCAGACGGCCGACGAAGAGCAGGTAGCCCGGAGGCTCCCCGGCATCCTCGACCGGCCCCGGGTCCAGCCCTCCCGTCACATTCGGGAGGACTCCCACGTCGCGCACCCGGTAGTCGCGCCGGATCTCCGCGGCCGTGGCCGCGCTCGGTGCGAGGACCAGGTCCGCCACCCAGGCCGTCAGCCAGCCGAGGACGATCTGGACCGGCGCCTTGAGCCGGCGGAACCGCTTCTCCACAGGCCCCGGACGCCCGAGCACCCGGCCGGCCGCGACCAGCGGACGCACCGCCCGCAGCTCCTCGACGTAGCTCACCTGGAGCAGGGCCACCAGACGGGGGGGAGGCTCCAGCCACCGGCCCACGGCGGCGACCAGCAAGGCCGCCAGACCGCCGTCCGACTCATGCACCTGCACCACGTGAGGGCGGAAACGCCGCATCGCCCGCCAGACCGCCGGCACGGCGAAGAGCGGAAAAAGAACCTTCGGACCCGCCACGCCGCCCGGCCCGCGGCCCAGCACCTCCACCTCGCATCCGGTTTCCCGAAGACCGGCCGCCAACTGTAGCACCTGTTCTCCCACTCCGGAAACGTCCCGGGGAGGGAGGGTGTTGGCCACGAGGAGGACGCGGAGGGGACCCCCTCCCCGACCCTCCCCCGCAGAGCGGGAGAGGGCGCCCCCGGCCCACCCAGAGTTAGCCATGAACGCCTCCGGCGAAATACACACCCAGCCCCGGAGGGGCGGCAGCACGTAGCCCGGCCCGTAAGGGCCGGGTACGCCAGCCCCGAAACCTCCGTGAGCCCCGGAGGGGCGGCACCTGTCCTCCACCCCCATCAGGGCTTACGCCCCTCGGCCCACTGTCGCCCCTCCGGGGCTCGGAGGGTTTTTGGGGACCGCCTGCCCCGGGGCTTACGCCCCGGGCTACGTGCTGCCGCCCCTCCGGGGCTCTTCCGAGCCTCGAAGAGGCGACGGCGTGTAGCCCCGGGCGAGAGCCCGGGGTACGCCGGACCCCACAAAACCCCGAGCCCCGAGGGGGCGACGGGAGGTCGAGAGGCGTCAGCCCCGAGGAGGGCGGGGGAAATGCCTGCGCCCCTTCAGGGCTTGGAATGTGAGGGACCTCCTTCTCCCCGGGCTCTCGCCCGGGGCTACACGCCTGAGCCCCTTCGGGGCTAGGGAAAAGAGACCAGGACGCACGAACCCCGTGCGGGCGGGGGCGCCCTCTCCCGCTCTGCGGGGGAGGGTCGGGGAGGGGGGGGAGGAGGCTCATCCGCCCTCCATCCTCTCGCGGTTCCATACCTCATTCTCCGCCACCCGGCGCAGGAGCGGCTCCATCTCGGGCTCGGTCAACTTCGGGAGAACCTCCCGGGCGTCGTCACGGGCGCGCTCCAGCCAATCCCAGTCCTCGATCAGACGGGCGACGCGGAACCTGGGGAGGCCGGCCTGGCGGGTTCCCAGGACGTCGCCGGGACCGCGGATCTTCAGGTCCTCCTCGGCGATGCGAAAGCCGTCCTGGGTGGAGGCGAACACCGCCAGGCGCTTCTCTCCCTCCTCCGAGAGCCGGCCGTGCAGGGCGAAGCAGCGCGAGGGGCGCGGACCGCGGCCGACTCTCCCCCGGAGCTGGTGGAGCTGGGCGAGGCCGAAACGCTCGGCGCTCTCGATCACCATGCAGGTGGCCTCGGGGACGTCCACTCCGACCTCGATGACCGTCGTGGCGATCAGCACCCGGACCTCCCCGCTCGCGAAGCCCTGCATGACCCGCTCGCGCTCCGGGGCCGGCATCTTCCCGTGCAGGGTGGCGCACGGCCAGCCGGCCAGCTCGCTGCGCAGCCGCTCCTCCGCCTCCTTCAAGGAGGCCGCGGCGAGCCGGCCGCTCTCCTCGATCAGAGGGACGACCACGTAGACGCGCCCCCCGGCCTCCAGCTCCCCGCGCACCCTCTGGTAGACCTCCGCGCGCTCCTTCGCCGGGAGGACTTCGGTCGCGACCGGCGTGCGGCCAGGCGGCAGCTCGTCGATCGTCGAAACCTCCAGGTCTCCCCAGGCGGTGAGAGCGAGAGTCCGCGGGATCGGCGTCGCCGTCATGACCAGCATGTCCGGCTGCTCCCCCCTTCCCCGCTTGCCCCGCAGCAGGCTCCGCTGGCGCACGCCGAAGCGATGCTGCTCGTCCACCACGGCCAGGGCCAGCCGCTGGAACTCCACCCCTTCCTGGATCAGCGCGTGCGTCCCCACCGCGAGCTGGATCTCTCCGGAAGCCAGACGCTCGCGCAGTCCGGGCTCGGCGCTGGTTCCGGTGAAGAGGCCGAGACGGTAGCGCTCGCCGAGCAGGCGTCGCAGGCTCGCGAAATGCTGCTCGGCCAGAAGCTCGGTCGGCGCCATGAAAGCGCCCTGATGGCCGCTCTCCATGGCCACGACGAGCGCCAGGGCCGCGACGATGGTCTTGCCGCTCCCCACGTCCCCCTGGAGGAGGCGCAGCATCGGATGCGGCCCCCGCAGATCGTCGACGATCTCCTTCAGCGCCCGCTTCTGGGCCGCGGTCAGACGGAACGGCAACACCCTGCGGACGATCCCCCGGAGCCGGTCGTCCACCTGGTAGTGGACCGTCCGCGGCGCCGCGGTCTCGCGCAGCCGGAGCAGGGCCAGCGCGAGCTGCATCTCCAGGAGCTCGCCGTAGATCAGGCGCCCGTGCGCGGGGCTGCGGCGGCGGTTCAGAGCCTCCACGTCCGGAAGCCCGGCCGCCTCCGGCCGGCTCTCCGGCCGATGGAGCGCCAGCAGGGCGTCCCCCCAGGCCGGCAGTCCATGGCGGTCGAGCACATCCCGCGGCAGGATCTCCTCGACCTGCGACAGGTCCACGCTCTCCAGAGCGGCGTCCAGGAAGCGCCGCAGGGAGGCCGGGCCGAGGCCCCGCGCGCCGGACACGGCCGGATAGACCGGCGCGATCCGCGCGCTGTGAAGCGCCCGCTCCGCCGGCTCGCAGGTCGGATTCAGCAGCTCCAGCCCCACCTTGGCCTCGCGCGCCGTGCCGTGCAGCAGGTAGTCCCCCCCTTCGAGCGCTTGGTCGGCCAGGTACGGCTGGTTGAACCAGACCACCGGGATCGCGCCTGTGCCGTCCCGCAGCACCCCGCGCACGAGACTGAAGCCGCGCCGCCGGGTGCGGATCCGCCGCAATCCCGACAGCCGTCCCCGGAACGTGGCCGAGACCCCCGCCGCGGCCTCCGTCACCGGCCGGACCTCCCGCCGGTCCTCATACCGGTGCGGCAGATGGAGCAGCAGATCCTCCACCGTGGACAGCCCCGCCTCCCAGAGCGCCCGAGCGCGCGCCGGCCCGACGCCTTTGAGAAGGGAGAGAGGAGTGTTCAG
>DASVEF010000382.1:0-3930 GCA_036380715.1 Thermoanaerobaculia bacterium
CGCGCCCCCGGCCGTCAGCGAATCGATCAGCCAGAGAAGACGGATCGTCCGGCCCTCCCGAGCAGGCTCCGGAATTCGGCCCACGGGAGGCCGCTCTCCGGGCGGGTTTCGAGATAGACGTCAAAGAGCCGTCGCAGGTCGTCTGGATCGACGCCGGCCACGGCGGCGTAGCGGGAGAGGTAGGACGCCACGGCCCGGGAGACGCGGTTGTCCTCCAGGAACGTGCAGCGAAACGCCTCGTCCGGCGGAAGCCGCCGCCAGCGCTCCCACGGATAGTTGAGACCGTAGGTCAGCGGGAAGTGGAACAGGTCCTCGTGCGGAGGCGCGTCCTCGCGGAAGTGCTCCCAGTCCACGACGGCGGCTCTGCCGTCCGGCCCCACCAGGAGATTTCTCGCCCAGAAGTCGCCGTGCGATGCGGACGTGGCGGCATGGAAGCGGGCCAGCCATTCGGCCGCGGCCGCGAAGTGGCGTCGGACCGCCCGGCCGGGAGCGAGCAGCCCCTGCATCTCTACGTAGGCGGAGACCCCCGGGAGCGCGCTCATCATAAGCGCTTCGATTCCCGAGATCTCCCGCCAGACGATCACCCCCGGCACCGAGGAACGGAGATCCGCCGGCAGGCGCTCCGCCAGGAACCGCAGGGCCTCCGCCTCGCAATGAAGTGGATTGCCGGCCACTCCGGAGCGCCGGAGCTTGACCACGGCCGCCGGGCTCGTCTCACCCGTGGCGAACAGGAAGAGGACCAGCCGCTCCCGGCCGTTGCCCGCGTAGTCCTCGACGAGCAGCCAGCGCGCGGACCGGCCTTCGAGCAGCGTCCCACTCAGCAACTCCCCGAGTATGGCTGTGACCATCTCCAGGGCTGGCTCCTGGCCGTTCAGGGACTGGAGAGGAAGATGTGGAGCGAGGACGGGGACGGAGACCAGGGCCGACCGCCGCAGGCGCTCCCGCAGGTTGTGCGGCGCGAGCAGGCGCTCGAAGAGGTAGGAGGCGATCCCGGGATCGTCCGCCGGGAGCACGAAGCGGTCCACCTTGGCCAGGGTCATGGCCGCACCTCCGCGACCGCTCTCCGCCGCGCGAGGGCTTGCCTCATCTCCGGAAGAAGCCCGGGATTCATCAGCCGAAGAAGAAGGAGGTACGACGCCGCCCCGAGCGCCACGGCCGTGGCCAGGGCGAGCGGCCCCTCGCCGGCCGGCGCCAGCCTCTGCCAGCCCAGCAGGACGGCGGCCATGCCTGCTCCGGCCAGGAGGCTCGGGCGGAGCGCGGCGAGGAGCGCGCGTGGGGTTACCTGCGTGAGCCGGCAGACCGCGACGACGTTGAAGAAGATGGTGAGCGCCGTCACTCCCGCCATCGTCAGGGCGACCGCCACAGGGCCGGAGCGGACGGCGAGCAGGAGGAGCGGCACCATGAGCGCCGCTTTCGCGATCGAAATGGCGGCGAGGAGGCCCGGCCTCCCCGTGGCCTTGAGCACGTCGCCCGCGTGGGATCCCAAGGCGCGGAGGCCCGTGTAGAGGGCGAGGGCCTGGAGGATCGGGACCGCATCCCGCCAGGGCTCGCCGAAAAGGGTAATCACCAGCGGCTCGGCCACCAGCGCCAGCCCGAGCGAAGCCGGCACAGCGAGGAGGCTGATCCAGCGCAGCGCCGCGACGTAGAGCGCTCCGACCTCCTCGCCCGCCGCGTGGGCGCGCGAGAACGCCGGGAAGAGCACCTTGCTCACCACCCAGACGGAGACGATCACCGCCATCTCCGGGACCTTGTAGGCCATCTGGTAGAGGCCGAGGACCCGGGCTCCCAGCATGCGGCCGACGATCACGAGGTCGGCGTGATGGGTGATGGCGGCGAGGACGTTGACGGCGATGATCCCGCGGCCATAGGAGAGCATCGGTTTGGCGAGGTCCCGGGGCCAGCTCCAACTCGGCCTCCAAGGGACGACGATCCAGAGCGCGGCCGTCCATGCGGCGAGCCCCGCGATCTGCCCCCAGACCAGGCTCCACACTCCGAACCCGGCGAGCGCCAGGCCGACCGCCACCAGCGACTTGCCCAGGGCCATGGCGACCTCGGGCACCAGGCGGACCCGGAAGCGCATCTCCTTCTGGCAGAGGGCGTCGTGCGTGGTGCCGAGGAACTTCAGGGGGAAGCTCAGAGCGAGCGCCCGCAGGATCGGCACGCCCGCGGGGCTGTTGAAGAAGTCGGCGATCCAGGGGGCCGCGACCAGGGTGATGGCGCACCAGGCGAAGCCCGCGACGGCGTTGCTCACGAAGGTGACCTGGGCCGCCTCCTCCCGGCGCTCGGGCCAGTAGATCAGCGCGGCCCCGGTGCCGAGGTCGGCGATCGTTTCGACATAGGTGATGTAGACGAGGGCGAAGGCGAGGAGGCCGAACTCTTGCGGCGCGATCAGCCGGGCGAGGACGGCCAGGGCCGCGAGCCAGAGCAGCCGGCTCGCCACCGTGCCGGCGAAGGCCCAGACCACGCTCCAGGCCGCGCTGTCCCCCCGCGAGGCACGGCGTCCGCTCATCGCTCCGCCCCCGCGCGCCGGAGGATCGAGACCAGCGCGCGCCGCTGCCTCCGCTCGTCCGTCCTGGCGAGGGCCTGGCGGGCCTTTGAGGCAAGGCAGTGGCTCAGGGCGGCCCGGTCGAGGCGGTCCCCTTCCAGGTATCCATCCAGGAAGGCCGCCGAAGCTTTTGCGAAGCGCCTGCGGAGCCCGGGCCAGGCGAAGAACAGCTCCAGGTGGACCAGGAAGTAGGCCGGGTCCTCCCAGGGGAGCCCTTCCCGGTACCCCTCGAAGTCGATCACCTGGACGCCGCCCTTCCGGTCGACGTAGACGTTCCCCGGCCAGAAGTCGCCATGGTGGCCGGCCTGGGTGTGGCGCTGAAAGAGCCGCAGCCATCCTCCCGCGCGGCGAAGCGCGGCGAGCAGGCCTTCCCACTCCGCGCCCCGCGCCATCCGCCCCCGCCGGACAATCTCGTCGAGCGCCGTCCCCTGGCAACGCTCCATCACGACGGCGGATACCTCCTCCGCGAGCCGCAGCGGCCGGGGTACCCCGAACCCGGACTCGCCGGCGAAGCGCTGATAAAGGCAGGAGAGGACCTCGAATTCGTGCCTCGCCCGTTCCAGCGGCGGCCGGGACTCCCCGGGGCGCGAACGCTGGATCTTGAGGATCAGCTCCTGGGGACCGGCGGCGAGCGCTTCGACGACCATTGAATCCATCCGCCGGTGCACCCGCCGCACGCCCGCTCCGTCGAGGCCGGCCCGGCGGAGCAGGTCCACCACCTCGGGATCGGCGGGCTCGGCGTGCTGATCGATCAGCGCGGTGAGGCCGGCGACGGTGCCGTCGAGCCGGAACTCGGCGTCGACCTTCTCCCGGCCGCGCTCGCCCATGCGGAGCCGCAGGGCGGGGTCTTCGAGGAGCCGCTTCAGGGCGGCGGCGATACCCGGCGCGTCTCCCGGCTGGACGAGGACCCCGCTCATGCCGTCCTCGACCAGCTCCGGGATGCCCGAGAGGGCGGAAGTCACGACCGGCCGGCCCGCGGCCATGGCCTCCATGAGCGCCACCGGGATGCCCTCCATCTGCCCATCCGGCGCCACGATGCTGGGGAGGACGAAGACCGCCGATTCTCCCAGGCGGCGCGTCACCTCGTGCTGCGGCAGCGCGCCGAGGAGGCTCACCGCGCCGGCGAGACCGAGCCCAGCGATCCGGCGCTCCAGCTCCGGCCGCAGGGGGCCTTCGCCCACGATCTCGCAATGGAAGGTCATCCCTTCATCCAGGAGCCGCCGGCAGGCCTCTAACAGAACCGGCACCCCTTTGTAGGGACGGAGCGAGGCCACGCAGAGAATTTTCGGCGGGTCCGAGGCGGGAGCGGGGAGCCTCCGGTAGACCTCGGGATCGATGCCGACGTGGATCACCCGCACTTTGTCCGCGACCTCGCCGGGGAAGCG
>DASVEF010000383.1:0-3364 GCA_036380715.1 Thermoanaerobaculia bacterium
CGGCCGTGGAGGCGGCGCTCGATCAGTTGGGTGCCCAGCTCTTTGTAGGAGATCAGGATTTCGCGGCCGGAGGCCGGGTCGAGTTGGGGCTCGCCGGTCGTCGGGTCGATCGCCGGCGTGGCGCGGTTGAAGACGTAGCCGGAGAGGCGGTCGCCGAGCTCGGGGGTAAGAAGATCGACCAGGACGCGGCCGACGCCGGTGGCGTCGAAGCCCCAGCCGCCGGCGGGGCGCAGGATGGCGTCAAGGGCGAGGATGAAGTCTCGCTGGGCGTACCAGTTCCAGCCGGTGAGGTGGAGGCGGAGGACGAGGGTTTCGGCAAGGCCGTTCCGTCGTTGGAAGAGAATTTCCGTGACGGTGGCGGAGCCCACGTCCACGCCGGCGGTGAGGTCTCCGGGGATGGGGCGGACGAAGAACTTGGCGAGGTCGGTGATCGCTTCGCGGCGGCGCTCGGCGGTCCAGCGATCCCAGCCTGAGACGTCGAGGGTGTCCTGGAGGACGGTCAGATAGGGCTGCAGGCCGATCTCTCCCTCGGCTTCCTCCTCGGAGTCGTCGTCGGCCAGCTCCGGCAGCTCGGCGTCCTCACCCCACGGGTAGGACGGGTTCAGACGGCGGGACAGGGCGTCGAGCTGGCCGGCTCGGCTGTCCCATCGGAAGGAGAGGGAGAGATAGTCGGGGATCCAGGTCAGAGCCGGCTTGAGGAGGCGCTCGGGGAAGAGGGAGTACTCGGGATCGCCGGGCAGGCCGAGGACGTTGTGGACGTAGCCCGGCTCGTCAGGGCCGCCGTAAAAGCCGATGAATTCCTGGCGGCGCTCTTCGCACCAGAACGGCGCGGGCATGATGGTCTTGGGCCAGTGGAAGCGGACCCAGATCCGGCCGCCCAGCTCGCGGGCGAGCGTGCGCACTCCTTCCGGGGTGGCCGCTCCGGTGGGCCGCAGGAGCTGGTCGATGAGGAGGCGCGGAGCATCCGGGAAGACGATCGATTCCGCCGGGAAGGCGTTGTCCGCGATGCGTTGGAAGGTGCATTGGCGGTCGCCGGTTGGAACGGAGTAGATCCGGATCTCGCAGCCGGGTTTGGCGGCGCGCCAGAACTCGGCCCAGCTCCTGGGGTTGACCACCTTTGCCGCTTCGTCGTGCAGGAGGAAGCCGCGGACGTGGATGCCGCGGTAGGCGCGGCCATCGTGACCGGCCGGACGGAAGAGGGTGCGAAGGCCGTTGTGCCAGGTGAGGCGGCGATAGGGCTTCGTGGTGCTGTTGCGCAGGGAGCGGGCGAGGTAAGGATTGGCGCTGAGCTGCCACTCGACCTCTTCCCAGATCTCGTCGAGGTCGCCGTCCAGGGCCGAGCCGACGAGCACACTGCCGCGCTCGACGGCCAAGCAGCCCCAGAGCAGGAGCCCGACGATCTCGCGGCTCTTGCCGACCTCGGCGCCGTCCTGGTGAACGGTGTGGCCACGGAAGCGGAGGGAGGGCTTCTGGTAGGGGAAGAGCTGCCAGAGGCCGCCGCCGTCTTCCGGTTTGTTGACCAGGTTGGTCTCGACCCAGAGGACGGGATCTGCGTTGATCAGCCACCACTGGAGGCGGTCGATGTCGAGAACCTGGTCCCCGAGCTGGACGTCGCCCCGCTCAAGCGCCTGCCAGGACCAGCGATTGCGCCGGAGGAGCGCGTCGATCAGCTCCGGGAGATCGGGGTGAAGAAGCTCGATGCTATGCATCAGAGTCTTCCCCTTCCCCTGCCAGGCCTTTCCGCATCTGGCTCACCCAGGCGGCGCGGCCGGCCAGGCCGAGCCCGTAATCTCTTTCGCGCTCGCCAGTGGCCTTCGGAGTAATGGCTTGATCAGCGGCGGTGTGGCCGAGATGCCGCAGGAGCTGGAAGGTGTTTGCCGCTCGCGGGTTCTCGATGGGGCGCTCGGCCACGACTTCGAGGTCTCCCTCGGCGTTGCGGCCCACGATGGGGACGTTGACGACGAGTCCTTCCCGCAAAAGCGCGGCGAGCTCGCTGTGGGCGAGCGCGAGCTGGCCTCCCAGGGAGGTGGCGGTCAGCTCGGCCAGGCCCTTCAGGTCGCCGGTCTGGATGGCGGACAGGTAGGCCTGCATCACGTCCTGGTGGCCGAGGGAGACCAGGCAGGCGGACAGGCCGGCGCCGCGCGATTCGACGGCTTGCTTGACGTCGCAGGTGCCCGTGCCGTCGTTCGGACAGACGCTGGGTTTGCAGGGCGGGAGCGCCTGGCCGAGCGCGGTGGTGGCGTATTCGCCGGTCTTCACCGCGGCCGCGCGACGCTGTGCGCGCTCTTTCGCGGACAAGGGCTTGCCCTTGGGCCGGCCGCCCTTTTCCTTGCGCGTCTGTGGGTCTCGTTTCGGCATCTTGACAGCGCTCGTCGTTCGCGAGCAGGTTGATTCCATGAGCGCAAGAGCCCAAATCGAAGAAGGTCTGGCAACAGGGGGTAAACGCATGAAGGAACGGGAGATAGATGCTTCCGGCGGGGCGCAAATGTGTCCAACGGATTTGGACACATTGGAGGGTTGGGCCTCTTTTTTGGTCAGCGTCCGGGGACGCACGGAGGGGACGGTGCGGAGGTATCGGCGGCTGGTGGAGAGGCTGCTCGCGGATGCCGGGAAGCCGATTGCGCAGCTCGGCCGGGAGGACATCGAGAGGCATCTGCGGCGGCTGCACCTGGCCGGGCGGGGGGAGTCGGTCCGGCAGGGAGTTGTCGTGGCGGTGCGGTCGCTCGGGGAGTGGTGTCTGGCGCATGGGATGGTCGAGGCGAACCCGGGGGCCTCGCTGTCGGGGCCTCGGCCTTATCGACGGGAGATCAAGGTGCTGACGGTCGGCGAAGTGTCGAGGCTGCTGTGGGGCGACACGCCGGGCGCGCTGCCGCGCGATCTCTTGGCAATGCGCGATCGGGTGTTGTTGGGCGTGGCCTACGTAGCGGGGCTACGGGCTTCGGAGATTGGACCTCTGGAGGCGGAAGGGGTGGTCTGGCATGAGACGACTCAGACCTTCAGTGTGTTGGTGCGGAAGGGGAAAGGGGCGGGTCAGGACGTGCGGCTGCCTCTGGACCGGCCGGTGTCCCGGATGCTGGGAGCGTGGCTAGCGGCTAGACCGGCAGGGCGCTTCCTCTGGGGACGGGCGCTGACGCGGGGGGCGGTGCGAAAGATCTTGCACCGGCGGTGCGAGGAGGTGGGGATTGTGGCGGGTGGGCGGCGGATTTCGCCTCATGTGCTGCGGCACAGCATTGCCACCCACTTGCTGGATGCGGGCATGGATATCCGGGAGGTGCAGCTCTTGATGAGGCATCGGTCGATTGCCACGACCGAAAAGTACCTGCATGCGAATGTGGACCGGCTGGGGGCGGTGTTGGTGCGGAAG
>DASVEF010000384.1:0-4395 GCA_036380715.1 Thermoanaerobaculia bacterium
TGAGACTGACGAGGATTGCACCGATCCTGGCATTGAAGGAACTCCCCGTACCATCACCGACGATCACCGGGCTGAGGATCACCACGCTTCGCGCCGGATCCACAGAGGGAGAGAATTGGTCCTGCACTTCGTAGTTGTGGCCAA
Organism: Thermoanaerobaculia bacterium; assembly: GCA_036380715.1. Lineage (GTDB taxonomy): Bacteria > Acidobacteriota > Thermoanaerobaculia > Multivoradales > UBA5704 > UBA5704. The sequence goes on from DASVEF010000384.1 coordinate 145, forward strand.
CGAAGTTGATCACTCCCCGGACGACCTTGTTCACCGAACCTGCGAGGAAATCCGCAGCGTGCATGCCGTCGACGGTGTCGGCGTCGAGACCGCTGCCAGCTCCTTGTGGGCTCAGGGAAGCCGGCGGCTGCGTCCCGGTGTGATTGGAGCGGCTCAGGAGGGAGGCTGCTTCATAGCCATCCACCCTGTCGGAGTCCAAGCCGCTGGCGGCTCCCTGCGGGCTGATGGAAGACGGCGCCTGCGTCCCACTGTGGTTGCTGCGGCTCAGGTGATAGGCGGAGTCGTGACCGCCGAGTTGGCTGGCCTGAATCGCATTGGGGACCAGCGTGAGCTCCTGGCGCCCGCTGAGCGTCGTGTACGCTCCGCCGCTGTTTCCCGGCCTGACGCCGATCTCGAGCCAGCGCGCCTCCCCTGGAAAGGCGTTCGCACCGAAATCGAGGAGGACTGTGAAAAGACCGTCCACCACGGCGATGTCGCCACGGTCGAGTGTACCGCTGATCTGGCTTCCGCCCGAAGCGGCGTCAAAGAGCCTGATCTCGAAATCGTACGTTCCAGCGGCGGCAGCGCCGCCGTCGGTCAGGCGACCCTGGTAGGTGAAAGCGGTTCCCAGAGGCGTGGGTTGAGCCAGGACCGGCCCGATCGCGATCAGCGCCAAGAGCGCCAGCACGGATCGACGGAGGACTGTGCTCGCCGGGAACGAATTCCCGCATGCCATCGCGCTTCTCCTCTCTGGGCTATGACGGCTGGCCCAGTTGTTGGTCGTTCTGCACGGGCTCCGGCAAGTTGCTTCGAGGAAGGAGGTCAATGGAGCTGAGGGCTTGAAGAAAAGGATACCGGAACCTTGACACAGCAGTCAAGCAACTCCGGTCCTGGGAATCACGCTCCCGCAACTTCCTTCCCCGCAGGACGTATCCATCTCATCCCGAGCCCAGCGCTCAGAGCTTTCGGGCTCGAAAGGAGACGACTGATGCCCGTGAACAGCGCTCTTCGCTTCGCCTGGATCTGGATCCCCATCTTCGCCCTCCTGTTCGGCGTGCTTGCCGGCCCGCCGGCTTCCAGGGGAGACCTCAAGCCTGCCATCGAGACAGTGGTCGACGAATGGGATGGCGAAGTCATGACGTCGACCGCGCCAGACCCTCCGCCCCAGAAGAGAGTGGACGAGTGGGATAGCGAAGTCATCAAGTAGCCGGCCAGCGCGGCTGAGGCGCCAAGCTACTGGGCAGGCTCGAACAACTCCACCGGGTTGCCGTCGGGATCTTCCAACTGGATCTGCTTCCCTCCGGGACCGGTCTCGATCTCGTTGCGGAAGCGGAGGCCCGCCTTCTTCATCGCCGCGACGCGGGACGGCAGGTCGTCGACTTCGAGAACGAGCCGGTTCCAGCCGCCCGGCTCCTGTTGGCGCCCATCCGGCATGGGGCGGGAACCCGAGCTCTTGGGGCCGCTGAGCCAGAGCGTGAGATTCCCGTTCGAGACGATGGCAAAGGCCGGCCCCGATAGCTGCTGGAGCTTGAAGCCCAGGTGTCGCGTGTAAAACTCCACGGAGCGGTCGACGTCCTTGACCTGGTATCGGATCGCCGCCACCCGGAGGGCGAAGCTCTTTTCCTCACCCTGGGCCGGTTGCCTCGTGAAACCTGCTATCGCCAGAAGTCCTGCCCAACAGAGTGCCGAGATGTGCTGGTTCAACATGAGATCACCTCCTGGACGCATTTTTGCGGCCGGAGGCGAGGCGAGTATTGGAAAAAATTGACCTATCCGGCCTGGGGAACGTGGTTCGGCAAGACCTGCTCGCTTCGCCGGCGGAGGTAGTCCGCAGGGCTGAGGCCCGAGAACGCCAGGAAGTCGCGGATCAGGTGCGACTGGTCGAAGTATCCGCAGTCCACCGCGACCCGCGCCCAGTCCGGGACCGCGGCCTTCTCCGCCAGCGCTCGTGCCCGCTGAAACCGCCGGACGCGGGAGTACAGCTTCGGCGTCATACCGACCTCGGCCGCGAACACCTGGATGAACCGCCGCTGGCTCAGGCCGACGCGTCCGGCGACGTCGCGGACTCTCACTTCAGCGCCTTTTGGCTCGAACGCGTCGAGCGCCACCGGTATGGCGCCGTGGTGTTCCGCTGGGCGGCGGAGGCGCGCGATCAGCGCCTCTTCCAGCAGGGAGAACCGCTCTGCGGGCGTGGCGGCGGCACAGAGCCGCTCGCGGAGCTCGCCCGCCGGCCGACCCCAGAGGGTTGCGAGGTCGATGTGCGTATCGGCCAGCTCATCAGCCGGCGCACCGAGAAACGGGAACGCACCGCCCGGTCTGAAGTGCACGCCCAGGATCGACGCGTGCTGGAGCGGGTCGATCACGAAAAATCCGCTGTAGGCCCCGGAGATGACCGCCCCAGAGAACCGCGTGCAGCGGTCGGGGTGCGACGGGTCGTAGATCCGGATCTCGTCGTCGCGGAGGTTGATCACCAGCTCGATCGTCCCGCTCGGCAGGATCCGCTCCCTTCGGTGCGGCGGGGCGTCAGAGCATAGCCAGAAGCGGTCGATGAAGTCGCGGAGCGGTGGGGCTGGAGTGCAGAAACGGTAGAACATGGCCAAGAATCGCCTAGCCCCTCCCGGCGCGGGAGGGGCTTCCCTCGGGCTTGAGGCGTCAGGGGTTCACGATCACGTTGCCCGGTTTGCGCGGCGGATCGTTCCGCGGCCGCTCCGCCACCTTGGGATTCTCACGGAAATCCGGGGCCAGCTCGGCGTTGATGACCGCCCACTCGGGGGATTCGTCCTCCGAGGCGACGATGGCGCCGATCGGGCACTCCGGCAGGCAGAGCCCGCAGTCGATGCACACGTCCGGATCGATGATCATGAACTCCTCGCCCAGGTAATCGCCGGGATGGATGCAATCGACGGGACAGACATCGACACAGGTGGCGTAGCGCTCTCCCAGACATTTGTCCGTGATGACGTAGGACATGAACCCTCCTTTCGGGTCTTTTCAGCAACTACATGAGCGGGCGGACTTCCACCCGGCGAAGTCTACACGTTCAGAGCCGCGAAGTGGAGTAGCGCCGCGGCCACGCAGATGCCGAAGAGGAGCCGCGACCCTCCCGATCTGAGGCCGAAGAACAGGGGCTGCAGGAGAGCCCGCGCCGCGTAGACGAGGCCGATGCCCAGGATGAGGGCGCGCCCGCTGTTCGTGGAGAGGAGCTCGGCAGGCCAGACGAGCAGAAGAACGCCGAAGAGCAGGAACACGGCGATGAGGCTGAGATTGAGCACCTGCGGAAGCGCCCGGTTCGCCGGGGAGAGGTCCGCCAGGCTGCCCGGCCAGTCGAAGAGCCGCCAGAAGAGGCCGTGAAAGAGAACGAGGCCGAGGGCGATCACGCCTGCGGTGCGCAAAAGAAAGATGGCGGTCATTCCGGCGATCCTCCCCTTGGCGGATTGAGGTCTCTGTCCATCAAGATGGGACCGGCGGGTCCCTCGATGGAGGCGAACACGGCCTCGCCGTGGTAGCGGTAGTCCCGGTAGGATCGCCGGACCCGCTCGACGAATCCGTGCTTCCGGAAGATGTGCTGGGAAGCGCTGCTGGTGGCTTCCGTGACGGCCAGGCGATAGCCCTTTCGCGCGCCGTTCTCGAGACACGAGGCGACGAGCTGCTGGCCCACCCCGCGCCCGCCGAAGGGCTGGGCGACGCCCAGCAAGGACAGATGCAGCCATTCTCCCGGAGGCACGCTCCTCCCCCGCCGGTAGTCCGCGTCGAGCTGGCCCAGCATGTCGAAGACCGGATCGAACTTGCTGCTCAGCCGTTCGATTCCACTCGGCGGAGCCGAGCTCGCGTCCTCGGTCAGCAGGGCGCCGGCCATCTCCCCTGTGTCGACCGATCTGGCCACGATCGTGAGCCCCTCGGCCGCAGCCCGGGGACCATAGAGGCGGACGACACTTTCGAATTCCGCCGCGGTCACGCCGAGGGCGACCGCCGGGGGATCGGAACGGCTGAAGACCAAGCCAAGGAGCGCGGCCAACTCGTCCATGTCGGACGGCTCTGCCATGCCATACTGGACCCCCAGAAGCTCAAGCGAAGGAATCATGCCCTCCGGAAGTCTATCAGCTCCCTGATGAGCCGGAGGGATAAAAAAGCCCGCGGGGCCGGGTGAGAGAGGTCGGGTGAAGCCGGCCCCGCGGAGGAGGAGGGAAACGGGGTTGGGCTCAGTTGTCCTTCGCGGCGACCTTGGCGGCCTCCTCGTCCTCGGCCACCCACTTCGCCAGCACCTCTTCGGGG
>DASVEF010000385.1:0-13844 GCA_036380715.1 Thermoanaerobaculia bacterium
CGCGAGATCGCCGCCGAGTTGGGCGACGAGATTGGGTTGATGCGTGCCATCTGGCTGGACGGTCGCGTCGCCGCGGGGCTGGGCCGGACCCAGGAGGCGCTGAGCTTGCTGTCGCAGGCGCGGCGGCAGTTTGCCGCCCGAGAAATGTGGGCTGACGCGGCCTTGGCCCTTCTGGAAGAGGCGGCCCTCCTTCTCGACGAGAGGCGGTCCGCCGAGGTCAAGGAGCTGGCCCCGCCACTGGCGAAGATCCTGGACTCCAAGGGTGTGCACCGGGAGGCCCTGGCCGCCCTGCGGCTTTTCCAGGAGGCCGTCGAGCACGAAACGGCGACGGCCGATCTCGCCCGTCGCGTCCTGCGTTACCTTTTCCGAGCCCGCCACGACCAGGGCCTCCGGTTTGAGTCATGATTTCGCGCAGCCGTTGGGATCCGCCCCACAGCCTTCGTCCGACGTGGGCTGCAGGGCATTCGAGCACCCGTCGGGGTCCATGCCGCACCCTTCGTCGGGGCCGGACTGCACCGGGCAGCCGTTGGGGTCCCATCCGCACCCTTCGTCGGCAGCCGACCCGTTCCAGAGTTGAGTGAGCCAGGCGGGTGCGCCTCCGAAGGCGGACAGGGTGAGGGCCAGGACCAGGACGACGATCTTCATGGCGGTCTCCTTTCGCAGAGAGCCTTCTTCACTCAAAGGTGCGGTCGCGCAGAAACGGCGCGCAGCTCGCCGGAGCCAGCCCGCGGAGCGGGCGGCAGCACGTAGACCGGGGCGTCAGCCCCGGGTAGACCCGACCCCATTTTTCCCTCGAGCCCCCGGAGGGGGCGGCACCTCGAACCGGCCCGAGGCGGCCTGAGGCCCTCACCCCCTGGCCCCATAGGCGCTAACTTTGCCGCCGGGCGATCTGCCGCATCCCCACTGTAGAGACGCCCCGTGGGGCGTCTCTCCTTCTTCAAAGGTGCCCCGCGGCATCGCGCGGATTCCTGGAAATACATGGCGCCGCCGCAGGAGACGCCCCACGGGGCGTCTCTACAGTGGGGAGGATCGCCAGCGGGGACGGCGATGGCTCACGAGGGCTCGTGCGGTCTCGCCGTCGGCTCGTGCGTCGCCGCCGTGGGCTCGTGAGCGCCGCCGAGGCCTCGTGCGTCGCTGCCGAGCCTCGTACGTCGCCGCCGTGACCTCGTAAGCAACCGCCGTCGCCTCGTGCGTCGCTGCCGTGGCCTCGTGGGCTCCAGCCGAGCGCTCGTGCGTCGCTACCGTGACCTCGTGCGTCCCGCCGTGACCTCGTGGGCCGCCGCCGTGACCTCGTCAGCACCCGCCGTGGCCTCGTGGGCGCCAGCCGTGGGCTCGTGAGCCGTCGCCGCCGGCTCGTGGGCGGCGCCCGGAGGGGCGCGACAACCCAGCCGGGGGTTTCAACCCCAGCCGCGGCCGAGGCGACCCCCGCCAGACCCTCCGGCGTCATTGATTCGCCCCGGACCGGATGCTATGCTCCGTGTCCCGTCCCAGGCCGGCGACTATCATGGTTTTCTTCAACTACAGCACAATGCAGATGGCTGCGAAGGTCGTGTACTACGGCCCGGGCCTCTGCGGCAAGACGACCAACCTCCATTACATCTACGGCCACACCACCCAGGAGTCGCGAGGGGAGATGGTCTCCCTGGAGACGGAGACCGACCGCACCCTGTTCTTCGACCTCCTGCCGATCGACGTCGGCACGATCGCCGGCTTCAACACCCGCATCCAGCTCTACACCGTGCCCGGGCAGGTGTTCTACAACACCACCCGCAAGCTGGTGCTCAAGGGGGTGGACGGGGTGGTGTTCGTGGCCGACTCGCAGCGGGCGATGCTCCAGGCCAACCTCGACTCGTTCCACAACCTGGAAGAGAACCTGGCGGAGATGGGGCTGTCGGCCGACACCCTGCCGCTCGTGCTGCAGTTCAACAAGCGGGACCTGCCCGACATCTGCTCCGTCGAGGAGATGAACCAGGCGCTGAACCGGGGCAACTGGTCCTGGGTCGAGGCGTCGGCCGTCACCGGCGCGGGGGTCTTCGAGACGCTCAAGGAGATCTCCAAGGTCACCCTGCTGTCGCTGAAGAAGCGGCTCGGCCGGGGGAGCGAGACCACGGCGGCCCCGCAGCGCCCCGCGGCTCCGCCCCGGCCGGCGGCGCCCGCTCCGCCGCCGCAGTCCCAGGCGCATCCGCAGGTGGCTCCGCCGGCCCCGGCCGCGCAGCCGGCGGCGCCCGCTCCGCCCCGGCCGGCCGCCGCGGCCCCGCCGCCGCCGCCGCCGTCGGCGAAGCCGCAGTCGGTGCCGCCCCGCAAGGCGGTGGACGTGCTGGGCGAGCTCGAGAAGCTGCGCCGGCAGACCTTGCAGCCGACCCCATCGGCCCCCTCGGTGTCCTCAGCGGGGGCCGCGGCGGCTCCGGCAGCCGCGGCGGCCAAGACGAACGGCCGCGGAGAGGTGTCCCGCAACATCGAGATGACGCTCAAGCGGTCGGATTTCGCGCGCGCCCGCCGCTTCCTGGTCAGCTTCCAGGTGGAGGACGACCAGCATCGGGTGGTCGACGCCGTCCGCGATCTGCAGGTCGAGATCAAGGACGCCGCCCACCTCGAGAAGCTCCTCCTGCGCCTCAACATCGCCTTGAATGCCAAGGAATAGCGGGGGCCCCGGGGCCTGCCGGCCAAAGGACGCGCGATGAAGTGCCCGTTCTGCTCCGAGAACCGCGACCGGGTCGTGGACTCGCGCGAGAGCCGCGACGGCGACGTGATCCGCCGCCGCCGCGAGTGCCTGAGCTGCGGCCGGCGCTTCACCTCGTACGAGCAGATCGAGGACATCCCCTACATGGTCGTCAAGCACGACGGCTCGCGCGAGGAGTTCAGCCGCAAGAAGCTCCTCGGCGGCCTGCTCAAGGCCTGCGAGAAGCGGCCGGTCGCCCTCAAGCACCTCGAGGCCATCGTCGATCAGGCCGAGAGCATGCTGCACGAACGGGAAGACCGCGAGATCTCCACGCAGGAGATCGGCGGCTTCGTCATGAACCGCCTGCGCGAGCTCGATCCCGTGGCCTACGTCCGCTTCGCCTCCGTCTATCGCCGCTTCGAGGACGTCGGCGCTTTCATGGAAGTGGTCACCCCCCTGCTCCCGCCTGAGAAGGAATAAAATCATGGGCGCCAGGTACGCACCCCTCTTTTTCGTCTCCCGCTTCCAGGCCGAGGTCGACCGCCTCTTCCAGGAGGTGATGCAGCTCGACGAGAGCCACCTGCCGATGAGCGAGTGGCAGCCCTGCATCGACGTGGTCGAGACGCCCGCCTCGGTCCTGATCCTGGCCGAGGTGCCGGGCTTTCACGCCGCGGACCTCACGATCGAGGTGCGAGGACCGCAGATCATCCTTTCAGGCACCAAGTCGACCTCTCTGCCCGCCACCGCGAAGCGGATCAAGTTCCACTGCATGGAACGCGGCCACGGCCGCTTCAGCCGCGAGATCCGCCTCTTCGCCCCGGTCAACACCCACAAGGGGACGGCGCGGCTGGTCGAGGGCCTGCTGACTGTGGAATTCCCGAAAATCCAGGACAAACGGCAAGAGGCCCGCGTATTGCATATTGAGGAGCCCGACACGCCGAACGAGGGGGCCGGGGAATGACGAGACCGCCAGGAGAATCCCAAGACGAGGCCATCAAGATCCCGGATGTCCTGCCCGTCCTGCCGCTGAAAGACACGGTCGTCTTCCCCTACATCATCCTCCCCCTGTCGGTCGGACGCGACAAGAGCGTGCTCGCCGTCGACCGGGCGCTCGCCGAGAGCCGGGTCATCATGCTGGTCGCCCAGCGCGACGCGGCGCTCGACAACCCGGGCGAGGCGGACCTCTACACGATGGGCACCGCGGCCGTGATCATGCGGATGCTGAAGCTCCCCGACGGCCGCATCCGCATCCTCGTCCAGGGGCTCGCGCGCGCCCGCCTCCACCACCTCAGCCAGACCGAGCCCTATCTCCAGGCCAAGATCGAGCGTCTCGAAGAGGCCCTCCCCCAGGCCGGCGCGCTGGAGACCGAGGCTCTGATGCGCAGCGTCAAGGAGAGCCTCGACCGCGCCGTCGCGCTGGGCAAGACGATCTCGCCCGAGGTGCTGGTCATCGCCGCGAACCTGGAAGACCCCGGCCGGCTCGCCGATCTCGCGGCGAGCAACCTGGAGCTCAAGCAGGCCGAGGCGCAGGCCATCCTGGAGACGACCGATCCGCTGGATCGCCTGCGCAAGGTGAGCGAACAGATCGCGCGCGAGATCCAGGTGCTCACCATGCAGCAGGAGATCTCTTCGCAGGCGCGCGGCGAGATGGACCGCAGCCAGCGCGAATACTTCCTGCGCCAGCAGCTCAAGGCGATCCAGCAGGAGCTCGGCGAAGGCGAGGAGCTGACCGAAGAGATCGCCAATTATCGCCGCCTCGCCGACGAGAGGAAGATCTCCGACGACGCGCGCGAGGAGCTCGAGCGGCAGATCCGCCGCCTCGAACGCAGCCATCCCGAGAGCGCCGAGACGCAGATCATCCGCACCTATCTCGACTGGATGACCGCGCTCCCCTGGGAGACGCTGTCCGAGGACGACCTGAACCTCGACCACGCGCAGCAGGTGCTCGACGAGGACCACTACGACCTCGAAAAGATCAAGGAGCGCATCCTCGAATATCTCGCCGTGCGCAAGCTCAAGTCCGACACGCGCGGTCCGATCCTCTGCTTCGTCGGCCCTCCCGGCGTCGGCAAGACCTCGCTCGGCCGCTCCATCGCGCGCTCGCTCGGCCGCAAGTTCGTGCGCATCTCGCTCGGCGGCGTGCGCGACGAGGCGGAGATCCGCGGCCACCGCCGCACCTACGTGGGCGCCCTGCCCGGGCGCATCGTCCAGGGCATCCGCCAAGCCGGGACGAGCAATCCGGTCTTCGTGCTCGACGAGATCGACAAGATCGGCGCCGACTACCGGGGCGATCCGTCCTCGGCACTGCTGGAGGTGCTCGATCCGGAGCAGAACTTCAGCTTTGTCGATCACTATCTCGGCGTTCCCTACGATCTGTCGCGCGTGATGTTCATCGCCACCGCGAACATGCTGGAGCCGATCCAGCCGGCATTCCTCGACCGCATGGAGGTGATCCGGCTGAGCGGCTATACGCAGGAAGAGAAGCTGCACATCGCGAAGCAGCACCTGATTCCCAAGCAGAAGCGCGAGCACGGCATCGCCGACGAAAACCTCGAGTTCACCGAGGAGGGGGTCAGCGCCATCATCTCCGGCTATACGAAAGAGGCGGGGTTGCGCAACCTCGAGCGCGAGCTCGCCGCGGTCTGCCGCAAGGTGGCGGTGCGCGTGGCGCGCGGCGAGAGCGAGAAGATCGTGATCGATCCCGAACGGGTCGAAGAGTTGCTCGGAGCGCGCAAGCATTTCGCCGAAGAGCTGCTCGTGCGCGACCGCGTGGGCGTGGCCACCGGCCTCGCCTGGACCGCGGTGGGCGGCGACCTCCTTTTCATCGAGGTCGTGGCGGTACCCGGCAAGGGGCTGCTCCTCATGACCGGCTCACTGGGCGACGTGATGAAAGAGTCGGCGCAGGCCGCGCTCTCCTACGCCCGCGCCTGGACCGGAGCGCAGGGCCTCGGGGACGATTTCTTTTCCAAGCACGACCTTCACGTCCACGTCCCCGCCGGATCGATCCCCAAGGACGGCCCCTCCGCCGGCATCACCATCGGCGCCGCCATCCTTTCGGTGTTGACGCAGAAGCCCGTCGACCGCCGGGTGGCCATGACCGGAGAGATCACGCTGCGCGGCGACATCCTGCCGATCGGCGGCCTGAAAGAAAAAGCGCTCGCCGCCAAGCTCGCGGGCATCCGCACCGTGATCCTGCCGAAGCTCAACCGGCGCGACCTCGCGGATATCCCGGAGACGATCACCAAAGACCTTCAGTTCCACTTCGTCGAGCACATGGACGAGGTGTTGAAGATCGCCCTGCTCGACCGGCCCGCCACGCCGAGCGAGGCGAAGCCCGACCCACCTGCTCCCGTACAGACGCCGCAGCCAGAGACCGCTCCGGTCTGAAACGTGAGCGAAGACGCGCTCCTCCGCTGGTTGCGCGCGCGGATCGGCCTTTCGAAGATCGGCGACGACGCCGCCGTGCTGCCGGACGGCGGACCGTTCGCGGTCACGGTCGACAGCCAGATCGCCGGCGTGCACTTCCCGCCGGAGCTCGATCCCGCGCACCTCGCGCGCCGGCTCCTCGCCGTCAATCTTTCCGATCTCGCGGCCACGGGAGCGGACCCCGCCTGGGCCTTTCTGGCGCTCTCGACACCCCCCGGCTTCGATCACAAGCGGTTTTTCACCTCGTTCCTCGCGGCCTGCGAGACCTGGGGTGTCGAGCTCGCGGGCGGCGACCTCGCGGCCAGTCCGCGGGCAGTCGTCGCGACGCTCACGCTGATCGGTACACGGCCCGCGGGAGGCCGCTGGCTGCGCCGCTCCGACGCCGCACCGGGGCACGATCTCTGGCTGGGAGGGACAGCCGGCGAGTCGGCCGCCGGCCGCCGGCTGATCGATCGCGGGGCACGCCTGCGCGGTCGCCGCGTCGAGCTGCCGGGTTCTTTTTCGGGGCCTCCGGCCCTCCTCGCCGCCGCGCGCCGGGCCGTGCGCCGTCACCTCCTTCCCGAGCCGCAGATGGCGCTCGGAAAATGGCTCGGTCGACAGACGGAAGGAGCGGCGATGGACGTTTCGGACGGCGTGGCGCGCGACCTTCACCGGCTCTGCCATGAGAGCTCGACCGGCGCGGAGGTCCGCGCGGAGCTGCTGCCTCTGCCTGATCGGTTCGCGCAGCTCTGCGCTGCGATCGGTTCCGATCCGCTGGCGCTGGCGCTGGCCGGCGGCGAGGACTACGTCCTTCTGTTCACACTGCCGCCGGACGTCTCACCTCCCGAGCGCTTCGGCTGCCGCCGCATCGGAAGGATCACGCGAGCGAAATCGATCGCTCTGATCGACGGAGGGGTCTCCCGCCCGCTGCCGCCTCTCGGATGGGACCACCTGGAAAAACAAGAAGCCCCGGCTTCCTGAGCCGGGGCTTTCGAAACGGCGAGAAGCGATGTCCGTTGCGACGGTCGCTCAGCGGAAGAGGCTCTGGATGCTGCGGACGAAACCCTTGAGCTTCTTCTCCAGGTTCTGCTGCGACCGCTCGAGCTCGCGCAGCCGCTTCTGCAGCACACCCTCGCCGCCGCCGGCACCGGTACCGGTGCGGTTACGGGAGCCGGGAGGACGCCCACGACGAGCGCCGGTCTTCTTCGCGCCCGTCTTCTTCGCGCCCGTCTTCGCCGCGCCGCCCTTCGCCGCACCGGCCTTGCGGCCACCGCGGCCACCTTCCTCACGCAATGCGCGGAAGGCGCTCACCGCTTCGGGATGGAAACGGCGGCCGCGGCCCTTGCCTTCGTGAGGCAGGCGATCGGAGTGGTCGCGGACGTAGCGCACCAGGGTGGGATAAGAAATCCCGGTCTGCTCGCTGATCTGGGTGAGAGTCATCAGGTTTTGACCGCCGCCGGCGCCGCCCGCCGCCGCTTTGCGCGGACGGCCCCGGCGTCCAGCAGCCGCCGCGGGCCGCTGCGATCCGGCCTTGCGGCCGCCAGCCTTCTTGGCGGTCTTGGCAGCCGCCGGCTTGGCCGCCGCCGGCGGCCGGCCTCGCTTCGCCCCGCCCCGCTTGGACGCCGCCGGCCGCGGCGCGTTGGGATCCTTGCGCGGCCGGCCCCGCTTGCCCATGTTTTCCCTGCGGAGCTCATCGAAAACAGGCAGCGCGTTCTCGGGATAACGCTGCTTGCGGCCCTTTCCCTCGGAAGGGATTCGAGCCTGATACATCTTCTTGTAACGCTGCAGAGTCGGCATGGAGATGCCGGTCTTCTGCGAGACCTCTGAGAGAGTATAGAGCCTACCTTGCGAAGCTTCAGGTTCCGACATCGGTGTCCTCGCCTCCTTTTTGACGACGGGAAAGGTAGAGAATCGAAATTCTCGACCTGAAAGACCATGCCGATTATCAAAAGAGAGGGCCTAAAAGTCAATAGTTTGTGGAAAAAACGTCACCCAAAGGGTTACAGAACAACGCTTGGCGTAGAATGCGGCGCCATGAACGAGCCCATGAACGAGCGGAAAAAGTCAGAGCTTTATCGCGAAATCTTGCTAGATCTCGGCGCAGTTTTGGAAGGTCTGCGGGATCCGATCGCCGCGATGGCGAGCTGCGCCTGCATCCTGCACGAACGCCTTCCCTACGCGAGTTGGGCCGGTTTCTATCGCGTGGTCGCTCCCCGTCTGCTGCGCGTCGGTCCTTATCAAGGGCCGCTCGGCTGCCTGGAGATTTCCTTCGATCGCGGTGTGTGCGGAGCCGCGGCGCGCGAGCGCGCCACACAGCTCGTGCCCGACGTCGACGCGTTCCCGGGTCACATCGCGTGCGACGCCTCGGCGCGCTCGGAAATCGTGGTGCCGATCCACGATCCGGAAGGAGATTTGATCGCGGTGCTCGACCTCGATTCGCGTCAGCCGGCCGCGTTTGACGAAGTGGATCGCGAGAACCTGGAGCGCGTCGCGGAGCTTCTGCGCCCCTGCATGCACGCGTAGAGACGCCCCGTGGGGCGTCTCTACGTTTTTATCCGAGTCCGAGCTGACGCATCAGATAAGAGAGACCCTGCCGGGTGAGGCCGAGGCGGCGCGCCGTTTCATTGCGGTCGCCGCCGCAGGCGGCCAGCTCTTCGATCAACAGCTCCCGCCGGAAAGCGTCCACCCGGTGATGATAGGAAGCCCCGGCAGGCCGCTCGGCAATGGGCAAGTCGAGATGCTCGGGGCCGATGACGCCGTTTTCGGCGAGAGCGGCGGCCACGCCGAGCACGTTCTGCAGCTCGCGCACATTGCCGGGCCAGCGGTGAGCCAGCAGGCAGGCACGCGCCTCGCGCGACAGCCGCGAGCCGCGCGGATTCCGCAATCGGGAGAGCACGCGATCGGCGAGAAGCAGCACGTCCTCTCCACGTTCGCGCAGCGGCGGCAGCTCGATCCAGCCGACTCGCAGCCGGTAATAAAGATCGCGGCGGAAAGTCCCCGCCTCCACCATGGCCGCGAGATCGCGGTGCGTGGCCGCGACGGCGCGCACATCCACTTTTCGCGGCGCGCTCTCCCCCAGCCGGCGCACCTCCCCTTCCTGCAGAACGCGCAGCAGCATGCCCTGGGCCACGAGAGGCAGGTCGCCGATCTCGTCCAGGAACACGGTCCCGCCCTCGGCGCTCTGGAATACGCCGAGGCGGCTCTGGTCCGCGCCGGTGAAGGCGCCGCGGACGTGGCCGAACAGCTCGGAGAGGATCAGGGTCTCGGAGAGCGCGGCGCAGTTGACGGCCAGGAAAGGCCGGCCGGCGCGGGCGCTCGCGCGGTGGACGCGGCGGGCCGCCAGCTCCTTGCCCGTGCCGCTCTCGCCGAGGATCAGGATCGGCAGGTCCCCCGGCGCCAGGAGCTCGATGCGCTCCAGCGCGGCGAGCAGCGCCGGGCTCGTGCCGACGATCTCCGGAGCGCCCGCGGGCCGCTCTTCCCGGGCCGGCGCCGGCCCGGCGGCGGAGGACGCCTCCGGGGGGCCTGAGGGATCGCGCGCGATGAGCCACAGCAGCGGGACCAGAGAGCGCCAGGGTCCCGGATCGCGAGACTCCAGCAGCCCGGCGAAGGCCGCGGCCCCCAGATGCCGGAAGGTGCCGATCGCCCGGAGAATCTCTTCAGACGGGGCGCAGCCGGGGGCGATCCGGTCGGCGTCGAAGACCAGGCGCGCCGCGCGGTAGGGCTCCAGGCGGGCGATCGCCTTCCAGAGCGGAGCGGGGGCCTGACCGCCGCAGAGGACCGCCTGCCAGAGGTCCCGCAGGCCGGAGTCGGCGATCTCTCCAGCCTCGTGCAAGGCCCGCTCGCGGTCTCCCGCCTGCATCCAGACCGCCGGCCTTTCCTCGGGCTCCAGCTCGCGCAAGGTCGCCGGAGAGGTCCGCGCCAGCTCGACCGCCGCCTCCACGGGTCTGCTCATCCAGCCGAGGGCACGGGCGGCGAGGAGATGGAGCTCGGCGCGGCGCCAGCCGAGGCCCCGGCGGTCCAGCTCGCGGAGCGCGTCGCGGCAGAGCGCGAGAGCGGCCTCGGGGCGGCCGGTCACCAGCTCGAAGCGTGCCCACAGCTCCATGTCCTGGGTGAGCCCGCGCAGGTTGCCCGCCGTCCTGTTCTCGGACGCCGAGCGCTCCAGGATCTCGCGCACGCCGGCGATCCGGCCGCGGCGCAGACGGATCTCGGCCAGGTTGTGGAGCGCCAGCGTCGTCCGGCGCGGCCCGTCGCACCCGGCGAACAGGCGCAGGGCGTGGACGAAGGCGCGCTCGGCGCCGGCCAGGTCGTCCGCCACCGCGCGCGCCACCCCGAGCTCGTTCCACAGGCCGGCCGCCTGGTGGCGCGGCAGCCTCCGCCGCCCCTTCCGGAGGGCGAGCGCCGCGTGCCGCGCGCACCCGGGATCGCTCTCGTTCAGGAGCCGCAGGGCGCGCGCATGGTCCCACCGCCAGGCGATCTCCGGGTCGTCCAGCGCTGCCCGGGACTCCTCCAGCCAGCGGTCCATGGCGGCGAGATCGCTCCGGTCCCACGCCGCCAGCGCGGCGGCGAGCCGGGCGCGCAAGACCACCCGCGTCCCGCCGTCCGCGTCGGCGGCCGCGAGCGCGCGGTCGATCCAGGGGTCGGCCCGCCCCGGGCTGCCGCTGTTGGCGAGCACGCGCGCCGCGGTCTCGGCCAGCTCGACCGTCTGACCGGGCGGGAGCGGGACCCGGGTCAACTGCTGCAAGGTCCTCCTCGCGGCAAAGAGCTGTCCCGTCTGCGCCTGGCAATCGATGCGCGCCAGGCACGCCGCCGTCGAGGTCAGGCCGATCAGAGCGCGGAGCGCCGCCTCGAAACGTCCGAGGGCGGCGAGCGCGCGCGCCTGCTCGACCTTCTCTTCTTCGGACTTCGGAGGGCGCCGCGTCCAGGCGGCGACCGCGGCCCGCCAGCGGCCGGAGGCCGCCAGCTCTTCCGGACGCCCTTCCTGCTCGCAGTCCCAGAGCGCCCGCGCCTGCGGCCCGGCGAGCAGGGTCCTGGCGTCCTCCAGCCGGCCGCAGCGCGCGAGAACGGCGCGGCGGAAACTGGGAGGCCCGGCGATCCACAGGCGCGCTCTCCTCCCTCCTCCGTCCGCCAAGAGCATCTCGCCGGCCATGGCCATCCTGGCCCGGCCGTACTCCGCCTTCCAGAGCACAGGCACCGCGTCCAGGATCTGGGCGAGCGCGTCGTCGGGAGAGAGAGGAGTCAGCGACTGCTCCCAGAGCTCCAGCAGCGACCGGGCCACGCGCTTCCCCTCCCCTCTCCCCAGGGGCCCCCTCTCGCCATAGCGGCTGAACAGCCCGATCAGCAGGTCCCGCAGCACCTCCTGCGCCGGCCGGGGCTCCCGTTCGGGCTCCACCCCCGCGACGAGCGTCAGCCGGCCGTCGGGCGAAAGCCGCGCGGAGCCCCAGTCCACGGCCCGCCAGCCGGCGCGGTCGAGAAGGGAGAGCAGACCGGCCGCCTGGAGCAGAACCGACAGCCGCCTCAGGTCGGTCACCGCAGAGTCCTGCGGCGACTCCACCCTTGGAAGTGGCTCCAGGCAGGGATGGACGACGCGCTCAGCACGGGCTTCGACTCGCCGTAACGGGAGCGGGCTCATAGGTCACCGGTTTCCGGAACGCGGCGAAGTGTACCGCATTTCTTGTACCGCCAAGGGGCAAAAATGCCACTCTTCTACCAGACGGGTCCCCGCGCGGTCACGGAGATCGTGCACAGAGCGACCCGTAAGAGGAGATTTCGCCATGTCCCGAATCGCTCGCTGGATCGCAATCGCCCTCGTCCTCGCCCTCCTCATCCCAGCCGCCGGACAGGCCCTGCCGCTCGGCAAGGTGCGGCCCGCGGGGCCGGAGCCGATGAGTTTCCTGGATGTCGTATGGGCCTGGATCACAGACCGAGTCAACGTCCTCTGGGAGGCCGAAGGGTGGGGGATGGATCCTGATGGCTCCGACTCCGACGATGGCTGTGGCATGGACCCCAACGGCTGCAACAACGCTGACGAGGGGTGGGGAATGGACCCCAACGGCTAGCTCGCCCGTCCGGGCGCCGGTTCCCGCAACCGGCGCCCTTTTTTCTCGGATCCGGTTGTCACGCTTTCCCGATTTCGGATACCCTGTGTTGTAGAGAGGCGACTTCGCTGGCGACTTCGGACGAGTTCGAAGAGACCCACATCGAGATGCTGGCCCGGCTCCGACCGGCGCTGGAGCAGATTTTTTCTGCCTATGGGATCTCCGAGTTTCAGGCGCAGGAGGTCCTCGAAGGGTCTTTCTGGATTCTTCTCAACCTCCGCCTCCGGGTCGAGCACGCGGACGGCTGGCTTGTGAGGACGGTCATCGAGCGGTGTCAGATGCTCAGAGAGGAGGCGATCCTTGAAGGTCCATCCGAGTGACGATGTGCTGGAGGGATTTCTGCTGTCGCTGGGGGTTGAGCATAGAACCTTGGTATCGCACTTGGCGGATTGTGAAGCCTGCCAAGACCGGCTCCGGCGTCTCCCCCTCCCCCAGGACAAGACATCGTCTGAGGAGGCAAGACTCCCGGACTACGAGCCGGTGTTCGAGAGGGCTGCCCAGAACGTCCAGGAGCAGGCTCTCGTCCTGGTACGAGAGCGGAAGCAGGCCCTCGGCCTCTTCGTCGAGATCATGGAGCAACCCGCTCATCGGCGAGAGAGCCTGCTGAGCGACCCCCGGTTCCATACCTGGGGGGTCTTTGAGCTGCTGATCGACAGGAGCTGGGAGACGAGCCTGAAAGATCCTGGATACGCGGAGGAGCTTGTGAGGTTGGCTTTACAGCTTTCGGATCGATTGGATGCCTCTCGCTATAAGACCGAGCTGATCCAAGACCTGCGAGCCCGTTCCTGGGCCTACATCGGAAATGCACGCCGGCTGGCCTCTGATCTCGGCGGAGCGGAAGAAGCGTTCGCTACGGCTGAATCCTTCCTGGGACAGGGCACGAAGGAGCCGCTTGAGCAGGCGATCCTCCTCGATCTCAAAGCATCTCTGCGGAGGAGCCAACGCCTCTTCGACGACGCCCTCAGGCTGCTCCGGCGGGCAGTATCGACTTTCCTTCGACATGGCGCCCGACACCAGGCGGGGAGGTCTTTGGTGAACATGTCTCTGGTCCACAACTACGCTGGCCAACCCGAGGAGAGTAAGAAAGCCTTGGTCCGGGCCCTTGAATTGCTCGACCCGGAACAGGAACCGCGCCTGCTGCTCTGTGCCCGGCACAACCTGATCGGCTACATGGCAGAAGCCGGCCAGCCCCAGGAGGCTCTGGAGCTCTACCATGACACGCGGCCGCTCTACCGCAACTTTATCGACGCCTGGACCCAGAATCGGCGCAAGTGGGTGAAAGGAAAGATTGATCACGGTCTCGGCCGGCTCGCGGCGGCGGAGTCGCTGTACCGTGCCGCTCGGGATGGCTTCCTCGCCGAGGGCATCCCTTACGATACGGCTCTGGTCTCTCTGGACCTCGCGATCCTCTACGCCGAGCAGGGGCGCACGGCCGAGCTGAAGCAGTTGGCGGCGGAGATGGTGCCGATCTTTGCGTCGCGGCAAATCCACCGCGAGGCTTTGGCCGCCCTGGCCTTCTTTAAGCAGGCGGTCGAGGCGGAGCGGGCGAGTCTGGAGGTCGTCACCCGGGTGGCGACTTACCTGCGGCAGGCGGAGCACGATTCGGCGCTGCCGTTCCGGGACACCGAGACCCAGAGACCGAAGCGGCCGTGGGACCCGGGTAGGACTGAAGAGTAGCTCGGGCG
>DASVEF010000386.1:0-13469 GCA_036380715.1 Thermoanaerobaculia bacterium
ATCCTCTCCGTAGTCGATGCCTTCGACGCCATCACCCACGACCGCCCCTACCGCCGCGGCATGCCCGTCGAAACCGCGGTCGAAGAGCTGCGCCGCGAAGCCGGCCGGCAGTTCGATCCCAGGATCGTCGAAGCCCTGATCGAGGTCGTGCGCGAAGGGCGTTGGTTTGCGGCGGCGGTGTCTGTCGCGGCTGCGACGGTGCCTGCGACGAGCTGAGCGGCTTGGTCCATGGGCCGGCGGAGCCCGGCGAGATCAATCCTTATGAGGCGAGACCGGCAGGACCAGTTCCCCATAGCCACTTGCGACATAAAAAAGCCATGTCAGATTCTCGTTCGAGCGCTTTAGGGTGCCTTTGCTGGCAGTGAGACGTGCCTTGTAAAGCGCTGAAGCGACAGGATATCCCTTCAGCAACGCCCTATGGAATTGAATCCCGATCTCTTCGGCTACGGCGTCGGATGGATGCCCAAAACAACCGATGAAGGCTCCTACACCTGTCGTCGTTGCGACCTCGGTGAAAGCCATTCTCCCGCTAGCAGTTGCTCGCCCGGATTCGCTGAGTGTAGGGCCCGACCGTTTGGTCTCTTCACTTGAGACTCCGGGAGGGATGAAAGATGTGAAATGCGAGTTGAGAAAAAGAATAGCCGGAGGCCGCTGGCTCAAGAATGATTGAAACTCGCTGGCCCGGAGCATGACGTCTCCATGCAGGGTGAAGAAGGATTCTTGGGCGTCGAACCAAGCGTGACCTGCAAAGTGTACGACATCATAGTCTTGGCTTCGCAACTCAGTCACGACGGCATCGAAGCTCGCGTCGGCACCCACCAGGGATTTGCAAATTATGTTCTGGTCTTTCCGGTAGACGGCTGCGATCTTCCTGACCTCGCTCCGGGCTCCGGGTAAGTTCTTGTTCGGATCGCCGATCAAGAGCACGCGAACCGGTTGCCGGATCAGGGGATAACCGCGTGCCTTGTCAGAGACGCCGATGGGGGCTCGAACTACCGGATTCCGAACCAAGAGGTAATCGTCATCAATGAGGATCCATTCCCACGGCAATGCCGCCAGTTCATACGAAAGCTGCAGCACTATCAGATGTTGCTGTGGAATCTGTCGCAGCGCAGTCAACACCTCTTCCGAAAGGCATTTTGCGAGAGCTTGGCCGACTTCGCGGGGGCCACTCTCGGAAGAGTAGCCAATGGTTTTACGGAGCCATTCGGTCAGTTGGGGCCAGTCTGGAAGCGAGCCCGATGAAGAAGTTATCCGTTCGTCCACAGTGATGGTCGATTCGATCCTCTGGCCGTTCAACTGGATAGAGAGTTTAATGGCCGGTGCAGCGAGGTTTCCGAGTTCTTTGGGGATCATCTCGGACATTTCGTGAACCGCAGGCGCTGAAGGCGCCTTCTTTACCTCTTTCAGAAGGTCGCGCAGGAACACCAAAACCTCGCCGTGCTGCTTCTCGGGGTAAGGTAAGATCCGTATCCTTGCCGTGCGCCAGAGGACCTCACGTTCCACGTTGCCAATCCCGGTCATGAGGGCATAGCGGTCGGGAATGTGGCCTTTAAACAGAGTGAGTTGCCGGTCGAGGAGCAGCCGGAAGTCCGGGTCGCTTAGAGAGTAGCCTATGAAGAAAATAGACTTGGTCAATAAAATGGCTGAGAAGATGGCGTTGAAAGCGGGATTTGAGTGAATGATCTCGCGATAGTCTCGGGTTGTGAGAATTAGACTTCCCGGACGATCGATGTCGCCGTGTGCTTTCAATATGAAAAAGCTGCCGCTGAACAGGAGGGGACCCAGAGTGTCGAGATCGAGGTGGGTGGGTGCTTTGGGGATACCGTTCGTCGTGCTCGCATAAGCGCGCTCCAACAGCTTGTCATAGTTCGTGGTAACCACGGCTGCGAAGGGCATCTGGGAAATCAGTTTGTGGGCTTCAGGTATATCTCCTTGATTGCCGCTCAAGCGGGTCGTAAGGATCTCAGAATAGCGCTGCTCGCCCAGCTTCTCTTTGCAGTGATCTGCGATCTCGAGGAGCTTGCCGGCTTCAAAGAGACGCGCAAGTTCCTGAGGTTCTGACGAATTCTCGTCATAGCTGGGGACTTCTCTCACGATGTCTTGGAGAAGCTCCTTCCATGTAGGGAGTTTCGCCCATGCGGAGAGCCCGGAGCCTGCAAAGAGCACGCATCGGCCTGTGCGCAGGTAGTCGACCAGCGGTGGAGGCGGCTTAGGTGCCATCAGATTCCCTCGAGCATGGCGTTTCCCACAATCATACTGGTTTCATTAGTATAGAGCGAAGTTTTGAATCTGCCAACAGATACTGCGTGCGTTCTCGAGACTCGAACAGGGTAGACTCTCTTCGGTGACCTCTCTCCAGTCCTCCTCCGCTCTCATCGTCGCCCACCCCGGCCACGAGCTCCGCGTCCACGGCTGGCTCGAACGGGAGCGGCCGGAGGTCTTCGTGTTGACCGACGGCTCGGGGAGCACGGGACGGTCGCGCGTCCTCTCGACCGCGGAGGTCCTGCGCCGCGCCGGCGCCCAACCGGGCTCCGTCTTCGGCCGGTTCAGCGACCGCGATCTGTACGAGATGATCCTGGAAGGCCGGATCGAGGTCCTCGCGGATCTGGCCCGCGAGCTCGCGGACGCCTTCATCGCAAGGGGCGTGGAGACGGTGGCCGCCGACGCCGTCGAAGGGTTCAACCCTTCCCACGACCTCTGCCGTCTGGTCACCGACGCGGCAGTCGTATTGGCCCGCCGCCGCACCGGCCGGACGATCGCCAGTTACGGCTTCCTCCTCGAAGGCCGTCCGGACGCGTCCTCCGGAAATGGAAGCTCCGGCGCTCTCCGCCTGGAGCTGGAGGACGGCGCGCTGGAGCGCAAGCTGGCGGCGGCGCGGTCCTATCCCGAGATGGCGTACGAGGTCGAGCAGGCCTTCGAGCGGCACGGCGTCGCGGCGTTCCGGATCGAGTGCCTGCGGCCAGCGGACCCGGAGGCGGATGTCGAGTCCCTCGTCGAGGATCCGCCCTACTACGAGCGCTATGGGGAACAGCAGGTCGCGGCGGGCCGTTACCGTCAGGTCCTGCGGTTCCGCGAGCACTTCCTGCCGCTCGCCCGGGCCTTGCGCGAGCTCGGGCGGACCGCATGAGCCGTCCCCTGCGAATTCTGTTCACGAACATCACCCTCGCGTCCCGCACCGGGACGGAGGTCTACATCAAAGAGGCCGCCCTCGGCCTGCTGCGGCGGGGGCACACACCGCTGGTCTACAGCCCCGACCTCGGCGAGATCGCCGGGGAGATCCGCGCTGCCACCGTCCCTGTCGTCGACGATCTCAGGCAACTCGGCGCTCCTCCGCACGTGATTCACGGGCATCACCACCAGCAGGCCATGACCGCCCTGCTGGGCTTCCCCGGCGTGCCCGGGATTTTCGTCACCCACGACTGGACGTTCCTGCACGACGCCCCGCCGGTCTTCCCGCGCATCCGCCGCTACGTGGCGGTTGACGGGACGAACCGCGACCGCGTCGTCTTCGAGCACGGGATTGCGGAAGAGCGGGTCCGGGTCCTCCTGAACTGGGTCGACCTCGACCGGTTTCCGCCGCGCGGCCCGCTTCCCGAGCGTCCCCGGCGGGCTCTGGTCTTCAGCAACTACGCCTGCGGAGACACCCACCTGCCGGCGATCCAGGAAGCCTGCCGGCGCGCCGGCCTCCCCCTGGACGTGGTGGGCTCGGGCGTGGGGCGCTCTCTGGTGAATCCGGGAGAGGTGATCGGAGAGTACGACCTCGTCTTCGCCAAGGCCAAGAGTGCGCTGGAAGCGCTGGCCGTAGGCGCGGCCGTGGTCCTCTGCGACTACCGCGGCCTGGGTCCGATGGTGACCAGGGCGGAGCTGGACTCCCTGCGCCGCCTGAACCTCGGCCTGCGCACCCTGCGCGACCCGCTCGTCCCGGACCTGATCCTGCGGGAGATCGAGCGCTACGACGCGCGCGACGCCGCCGAAGTCTCGCGCCGCGTGCGGGGAGAGGCGGGCCTGGAGCCGGCCCTCGATCGCCTGATCACGCTCTACGAAGAGGTGATCGAGGAGCACGAGCGCGAGGGTCCCTGCGATGCCACCGAGGAATTCCGGGCGGCCGCGGTCTATCTGCGCGAATGGGCGGATTGGACGCGCCAGCGCCAGAGCCTGGCCGCGGACCTCGACAGGCAGAGGCGACAGCTCGATCATCGGGTGCGGGAGCTGGAAGAGGGGCTTCGCCAGGCCCGGCTCGCTCATCGAGCGCTCGAGCTGCAAGAGGACCTCCGGCAGGCCCAGCTCGTCCACCGGACGGCGGAGCTGGAAGGGGAGCTCCAAGCCATCCGGCTGGAGCGCGACTGTCTGGCGGAGACGCTCCAGGCCGTCACCGGGACGGTCACCTGGCGCCTGCGTGAGAAGCTGATGAGATTCCCCGGCCTCCGGGCAATCTATCAGAAGGTGCGGAAGCCCGGCAGGGGAGAGGCTCAGCGCACGTAGCCGAGCGCCCGGAGCTGCTCTTCCAGCTCTGGGTCCAGGGACACCGGAGGCGCCTGCGGCGGCGCTCCGATCCGCGCCCTCCGCTCGAGGAGCCACGACAATCCCTGGACCGCGGCCGGGTCGGCCGCCGCGAGGTTCCGCCGCTCCCCGGGATCGGCCACGAGGTCGTAGAGCTCCACGCCGGCCGGCCTCCGGTCGTGGGCGAGCGTGTGGATCAGCTTCCGGTTGCCCACCACGGCGCTCTCGATGCGCCGGCCGTCCAGGGCGAGAAAGGAGAAAGCCGGCACGGGCCGGCGCGGGGAGGCCTGGAGCAGGGGGAGCAGGCTTCTCCCCTGGATGCGCTCCGGGATCTCGCCGCCCAGGACGTCCAGGACCGTCGGGAGGACGTCGACCTGCCGCGCCGTGTCTCCGATCCTTCGTCCGGCGCCAGCTCCGCGCGGCAGCTTCAGGAGGAGAGGGATGTGGACCAGCTCCTGGTAGAGCGTCGCTCCGTGCTCCCATCCCCCGTGATCGAAAAACTCCTCGCCGTGGTCGGAGACGAAGACCAGCAGGAGCGGATCGAAGAGACTGCGCGCCCGCAGATCCGCCACCAGGCGGCCGAACGCAGCGTCGTTGCCTGCGATCTCTGCGTCGTAGAGAGCCGCGATCTCCTTCCGGTCGCGCGCCGAGGCGGGCCGCAGACCGTCGCGCAGCGCGACGACCTGCTCCAGCCGGCCGGCGCGGGGATCGGCGTCCGGCGCCAGCCGCCGGCGGTGAGGCTCCGGCGGCCGGTAGGGCATGTGGGGGTCGAGGGTGTGGAGGAAGAGGAAGAACGGGCGGTCTGGACGCCGCCGGTCCAGCCACCGCAGCGCCTCCTCGTTCACCCACTCCGAAGTCGGGCGCTCCGGCTCGATCGTCTCCTTGACCCGCTGCCGGAAGACGTCGAATCCCTGATCGAACCCGAACTTCGCGGTGATCACGGCGCTGGAGACGAAGGCCGCCGTCTGGTAGCCCTCCCGGCGCAGGATCTCGGGCAGCGTGTCGAACGACTCCGGCAGCCCGTCGAGCCGTTCCTGGACGCCGTGGCTGCGCGGATCGAGGCCGGTCAGGAGGGAGGTGACGGCCGGACGGGTCCACGCCGACTGCGCCACGGCGTCCTCGAAAAGGATGCTCTCCGCAGCGAAGGCGTCGATCGAAGGGGAGGTCGCCCGCGGATACCCGTAGCAGCCTAGGTGGTCGGCGCGCAGCGTATCCACCAGATAGACGATGACGTCCGGCCGCCGTTCCTCCGCGGGACGGCAAGCAAGGCACGCCGCGAGGGCGGCCCAGAGGACGAGAAACGCTCGTTGTGCAACCATGATGAAGAGGCTGTGACGCCGGCCGAGGATGGTACCAGAACGACCCGCGGCTCGCAGGCCGGCCCACCTCGTTCAAACGGGGCATGGCTGCCCGATCGATCGCGTATGATCGACATGCCATGAAGAACAGCCCGCTCCGCGTCCAGTCCCAGTACCGCATCGGCGGTATGCCTCTGGTCTCCATCGCGCTCGGTGCCGATCCCGCCAGGGGTGAAACGGAGGGGACCGCCCGCGGCATCCTCGCCATCGGCGATTCGGCTCATGGCGTCCTCGCGCTGGGACGTCAGGTCACCGGCGTCTTCGCTCTGGGGGGCGTCGCCGTCGGTGTGATCGCGCTCGGCGGCGCCGCCGCGGCCGGAGCGATCGCCGTGGGCGGAGCCTCCGCCGGCTATCTCGCCGTGGGCAGTGTCGCGGTGGGCCGGCACACCTACTCCGGCCGGAGCATCTCTCCTAGACCTCGGCGTCACTGGAAGTAGCCGTTGACATCCAGGATCAGGTCCACCTGCCCTCCGCCGGCCAGCACCGAAAGAGCGCCGAGAGTCCCGTTCTGACCGAGCTGGAGGACGGCGTTGTTGGCCCGTACCTGCGCGGCTCCGAAGTTGATGGTGCTGGCCAGCGGGATCGTGCCGTCGCCGGGATACAGGACGATGTAGCCCGGGCCCGTGGAGCGGACCGCGGTGACGTTCACGGAGACCGATCGGGCGCCGCTCGGGATGCCGCAGATCGAGGCGACGCTGAAGACGCGGGGGACGCCGGAGATCAGCGGCGGGCCCGACCGTGTATCGAAGACCCGGCAAGGCGTGACGGTATAGAAATCCGTCCCGGAAGCGACCCCCTGCTGGTAGTGGACCGCCACGGTGTGCGCACCCGCGGGCATGGTGGCCGTGTTGCCGGTCGAGGTGCTGCCATTGTTGTTGGTTCCGCTCCAGCTCGCGACCGACCATCCGGCGGCGGGGGAGGCCGTGAGGTTGATCGTCGCGCCGGCGTGATACTGGCCGGAGGGACAGCCGGTCGAGCTCGAGGGACTGGCCGCCGGATCGCTGCCGGATCCGGTGTGGGTCCGCGTCAGCGCGTGGCAGGCCTGCGGCTTATTGACCACGATGAGGACGCCGTTCGGATAGGGGTTTTCATCGGCGTCGTTGGAAGAAACGAGCAGCCGGTAGGTCGACTGTCCCGGAGGCGCGCCGTTCAGGTCGGCGTTGACGGTGACCTGGACCGAGCCGCCGGGTGCGACGTTGAAGGGCGCCTGGGGTGACCATGTGATCCAGCCGGCGGACGGCTGGAGCTGCATGGAGGTGACGCTCAGCGTGCCGGCGCCGTCGTTGAAGACCGTGAAGCTCCTGCCGCCCCCGGTGCCGAGGAGGGCGTCGACCGCGTCGTCGACGTCGATGCGCGGGATGTCGTCGACCGTGCCGCCGGAGCGGTTGTCGTCGACCAGGGTGCCCGTGCTGCGCAGCGCCGAGAGCACCTCGGCGACCGTGGCGCCCGGTTTGGCCTGCTTCA
Organism: Thermoanaerobaculia bacterium; assembly: GCA_036380715.1. GTDB lineage: Bacteria > Acidobacteriota > Thermoanaerobaculia > Multivoradales > UBA5704 > UBA5704. The sequence goes on from DASVEF010000386.1 coordinate 7,326, forward strand.
GAACGGCCCAGGCGCCGGCCGCGTGGGGCGTCGCCATCGAGGTGCCGTCGAGGGAGGCGGTGCCGGTGCCCGGCACGGAAGAGGTGATGGAGACGCCGGGCGCGAAGAGGTCGAGAAAGGAGGCGACGTTGGAAAAGAAGGCCACGCCATCCGCGTCGGTCGTCGCTCCGACGCTAACGGCGCTCGAGATGCAGCCCGGGGTCCCCATGCTGTCCCGGTATCCATCGTTGCCGGAGGCGATCACGCTGGCGATGCCGACCGAGCGCAGGTTGTCGATCACCGCCTTGGTGGCGGAGTTTGCCGCGTCGCAGGAGGCGCGGTCGAAGTACCGGCCGCCCCCGAGGCTCATGTTGGCGGCGGCGATGTTGAACGTGCCCCGCAGCGCGTAGACCCTCTCCAGACCTTTGATCAGATCGCTGAAGAAGGTGCGGACGCAGGGGGCGGGAGTCGGGGAGCACGAGCTGGAGCTGTCGAAGCGCGAGAAGACCTGGATGGCGATGAGGTTGGCGCCCCTCGCGACGCCGATGTTCGGTCCGGTCCCGTTGTTGCCGGCGGCGATGCCGGCCACGTGCGTTCCGTGGTTGCAGCCGTTGACCGAAGCCGGACAGTTCACACCCGAGCCGGTGGCGGTGGACTCGGTGGCTCCGCCGGGACAGACGGTGGAGGAGGACGTGGTGTTCGAGGAATAGCAGGCCTCGGAGACGACTTTGCCGCCGCCCGTCGAGAAGAACGGGTGCGACTTGTCGACGCCCGTGTCGAGCACCGCCACCACCTGCCCGCTGCCGGTGTAGCCCGCCGCCCAGGCGTCGTCGGCGCCGATCACCGGAATGCTGCTTGCCAGGGTGGGGGGCACCGACACGTCCTCTTCCAGCGCGAGCACCGAGGGGTGATCGCGCAGGGCGGCCAAGCCGGCGGAGTCGACCTCGAGAGCGAGATACGGAATGAACCGATAGCGGGCGACGAGCCGGGATGCGGTGCCGGCGAGGCTCCCCAGGACCTGATCCTGAAGTCGCTGGATGGCTCCCCTCTGCCCGGTGACGGCCTGGGCGCCCGTCAGGGTGCCCTCCGGCGCGAACGGCGCGTCCAGGCGGACGATGACGCGCACGGTCCCCTCCTGCGCGGCTCGGGCTATGAGCGCGGGCAGCGTCTGCCGTTTCGGAATCCAGGACGGGGCGCTCGCCGGGATCTCCTCACGGGCCTCTCCTGCCGCGAGCGGCGCGCCGCCGAAGGTGAGCGTGAGCGGCTCGACGCGGATGTCCGGGCTCCCGCCCGGCAGGTTGTAGTTGCGGGTCGACTGATTGTTGCCCTCGTTCGACTCGGCGAGGCTGCCGTTGGGATCCAGGATTCCACGCAGGGTGTGGGTGCCCGCCGTGGCGGTCCAGGGGGAGTTGCACCAGCCGACATAGGAGCCGGGGGAGTGGGAGCCGTCGAAAGTACAGCGCGTCGAGCCGTCGAGCTCGATCCTCCAGATCGTCCCGCTGGCGCTCGCGCCTGTCAGGTTGTAAGTGAAGTGCGGATAGAGCGTCTGGCCGGCCGCCGGACTGTCGATCCGGCTGCCGCCGTTGCCCGGCTGGTCGCGAAAATAGACGTCGGTGGCCTGCAGGTCCAGCGGAGTGGGGACCGAGTAGTTCCGGTTCGCCTGGTTGTTGTTCTCGTTGGTTTCGGAGAAGCTGCCGTCGGGATCGAGCGTCCCGTTCAGGTTGTGCAGGCCGGAGGCGACGGTCCAGGGGGAGTTGCACCAGCCGACGTAGGCGCCAGGGGTGAGCGCGCCGATGAAGGTGCAGAGCGTCGTCGCGCTGTCGAGCCGGACCCGCCAGATCGTGCCGTTGAGGGAGCCCCCCGCCAGGTTGAAGGTGAAGTGCGGATAGAGCTGCTGGCCGGCGGTCGGGTTGTCGATCCGGCTTCCACCGTCGCCGGTCTGCGTACGCAGGTAGACGTCGGTCGCCTGAAGATCGACGGTATCGGGGGCGTTCCAGAAGACCTGGAATTCGATGTACTGGAGATAGCCGAAGTCGCCGGCGAAGTTGTCGATGATATAGACGTACCACCGCTGATTGGGGTCCTCGCCGTTGAAGTGGGAGGTGCTGCGCAGGTCCAGGTAGATGTCGGAGTCGTCGGCCGCGTCGTCGTCGTAGCCGCCGTCCGTCCGGCCTCCCAGGTTGTTGTAGACCAGCCAGTGAGGCGCGGCGCCGCCGCGCGCGGCGGAGGAGAGATAGATCTCGTAATCCCCGCAAAAGATGCTCGCCGGGCTGGCATCGTTGTGCACCCGCAGCCGATACCTGAGGCTGGTCGTCACCGAGCCGGGCGGCGCCGCGGAGCCGCCTCCGACCTGGACCCAGCGCCAGGCCCACCCCTGGTCGGGGATGAAGTCGTTGACGGTGCCGCTGCTGATGTAGAAGTCTCCGGGGGTGGCCAGGATCCCTGGCGGGCGGGGATCGCTCTCGCCGGTGTCCGGTCCGGCGGCCCCCGCTTCGGCCCGTGCGCCGTAAGTGAACCGGTGGGTGGTGACGCCGCCGAGGAGGGTTGCGTCGAGCCCGGCGGACACCAGCGCGGCGAAGACGTCCGGAGAGACCTCGTATTCCCGCTGTCCCTCTTCGGCCGCGGGCACGCCAGCGCTGCGGGCCGACTCCACGGAACTGAGATCGGGCAGATCGATGAGCGCGCGATAGAGCACCGTGCTGCCGACGAGGGCCGGCTCGGCCGACCTCTCGGCAGGAGAAACACTGCTCGCGGTGCCGGTCGACAGGCGTCCCGCTATAGGGAGGACTCTGGCTTCGGACTCTCCGGCCGGCGCAGCCACCGCAGGCCGCTCCGGAAGCCCGGAGAGCCGGGCGGAGCCGCCAGCCGTTTGCGCCGCGAGCGGAGCCGCTCCCTGGGAAGCCAGGAGGGCGAGGAGGGAGAAAAGGGAAAAGCCTTTGCCGGGAACGGTGCTCATGGAGGATGCCTCCTGCTCGTGCGTGAGCGGGCTCGCGAGCCTCTTGCCGATGCGCTCTCTTGGAGAGAGACACGATTGGCCGGGAAAATGTTGAGCGGGAGGAAGGAGGATCGTTCCGGACTGGGACGTGCTCGGGTCTTCGGGCCGCTTCAGCGGCTGTGGGCTTTTCCTACCCGGTAAACTTGTACCCCAGCCGGTGCACCGTCACGATGTGCCTGGGATCGGAAGGATTGTCTTCGATCTTCTTGCGCAGCTTTGCGATGTGCATGTCCACCGTGCGGGTGAAGGGGATGGCGTTGTAGTCCCAGACCGTGTCGAGGAGCTTCTCGCGGGTGATGACCTCGCCGCGGTGCTGGATGAAGAAGGCGAGGAGCTGGAACTCGCGCGGCGAGAGGTCGAGGAGCTTGCCGTCCTTGCGGCCCTCGTGGGCTTTGAAGTCGAGGACCACGTCGCCGAAGCGGTACGTCTCGACCGGCGCGGCCTGGCCGGCGCAGCGGCGCAGCACGGCCTCGACGCGCGCCATCAGCTCCATGAAGCCGAACGGCTTGGTGATGTAGTCGTCGGCCCCGAGCTTGAGCCCCAGAACTTTATCGATCTCCTGGCCGCGCGCCGTCAGCATGATGATCGGCACGCCGTTGCCGTCCCCCCGCAGCTTCTTGCAGATGTCCAGGCCCGTGATCTTGGGCAGCATGACGTCGAGCAGGATCAGGTCGGGCGTCTCGGCGGTGGCGAGGCGCAGGCCGGTCTCGCCGTCGGTGGCGAGGTTGACCGAATAACCTTCATATTCGAGGCCGTCGCGCAGGGCCACCGACATGGCTTCGTCGTCTTCGACGATCAGGACTTTCCGCATCTCAGGCCTCCGAGGTCGCGAAGACGCCGGCCGGGGACGCGTCCGGCGGATCGATCGGGAGATGGATGGAGAACGTGCTCCCCTCGCCGGGCCGGCTCTCGACCGCGACCCGGCCGCGGTGGGCCTGGACAATGTGCTGCACGATCGACAATCCCAGGCCGCTCCCCTTGACGTCGTGGACCAGGCCGGTGCCTACCCGGTGGAAGCGCTCGAAGATCTTGGCCTGCTCGTCTTTCGGAATGCCGATCCCCTGGTCGCGCACCCAGATGACCGCCCAGCTCCCCTCGCGGCGCAGCCCGACCGCGATCTCCTTGCTGCCGTTCGAGTACTTGACGGCGTTGTCGAGCAGGTTGCTGAGCGACTGCGCCACGGCGGCCGGATCGAAGTAGACGGCCGGCAGAGCCGCCTCCGGCCCCTCGTAGGTGATGCGGAAGCCGTTCTGGCGCAGCCGCACGCCGAACGTCTTCAGGGTCTCGGAGACCACGTCCTCGATGCAGGCCCGCTCGAACCGGTAGCTCTTGCGGCCCGACTCGATGGAGGCGAAGTCGAGCAGGTTGTTGATGAGCTGGGTCAGCCGCCGGCTCTCGGTCTCGATGTATTCGCCGTACTCCCGCGCCTTGTCAGGGCTCTCGACCCGGCCGAGCCGGAGGAGCTCGCCGAAAACGCGGATCGAAGCGAGCGGGGTGCGCAGCTCGTGCGAGACGTTGGAGACGAAGTCGCTCTTCATCTGCGACAGCTTCATCTGGCGCGACGCGGTCTGCAGGGCGAGCAGGATGCCGCCGAGCAGGACGGCGGCGAGCACGGCCGACAGGCCGATGTTGACCGCGAAGTTGCGCCGCGCCACCTGCGCCGCCGTGGCGTGCCGGCTGGCGAGTCCGATCTTCCAGTCCGTGAAGACGAAGGGGATCGCCTTCTTGACCTCCATCTTTCCCTTCTTCTCCCAGTCGCTGACGAAGACTTTTCGCCCTTTGCGGTCCCACACCGCGACGATGGGGTCCTCCTCGCCGTCCTGGAAGAACTTGGGCAGCGCCTTCTTCACGATCTTGGGCAGGAGGACGTCGGCGAAATGGCTCTCGTCGAGGACCATCCCGGCGAGGCCCACGACTTTGGAGGACTCGTCGGTGATGGGGTAGAGGAGGAGGCGGTGCTCGGGGTCCCGCTCGTCCACCTTGGGCGACACCGTCTCCACGGCCACTCCCTTGTGGGACATCATGCGCCAGGGCGCGATGGCCACGGAGATCGCCTGCACCTCCGGCGTCCATTTCGGAAGGGTCAGCGACGCGCAGGAGGGATCGAAGAAGCGGGGATATTCCGACTCCTCCTCGCCCTCGGCGAAGCTGACCACGAACAGGCGCCGGGCTCCGGCCTCCTCGCTCCCCTTCTTCTTGAAGTAGTGTGCCGCCTTCTCCAGCTTGTGCTGGGTGAAGATCGGGGCCGGCAGATCGAGCACCCGCTCGGCCATGCCGCTGTAATGGAACTCGACCTCGGAGCCGACCGCCTCCAGGTAGTTGTCGAGCGTGGCCTCGTGCGCCTTGGCCGACGTATGGTCCAGCTTCACCAGCCAGCGGTACTGGAGGGCGAGCAGGACCACGAGCGGCAGGAGGACCGCGACGAGGCCGACCCACAGGGTGTGGCGGCGGAGGAAGCCCGCGAAGCTCATGACGAGGTCAATATAGGGCAAAACCCGGTCGCTCCAAAGGCGGCGGAAGGCCATTTACAAACGATTTACACCCTTTGCGGGATTTTACCCCCTTTTGAGGAGTTTTACAGGGCAAACCCGTACGCTGAAAGGCGATGGAAGACGGCAGGCACGCCGCGCTCCAACCCTGAAGGAGGTCCGCATGAAAAGGTCGATCTCTCTGCTCGCCATCGCCCTGATGTTCGCCCTCACCGCTCCAGCTCTCGCGGGCGGTGAGCAATGCGCCAAGGAGCATGCCGCCAAGAAGGCCAAGATGGCCGCGCACGGCTGGCTCGGCATCGAGACTGAGAAGGACGAGGCGAGCGGCGCCTACCGGGTCACCAAGGTCGCCGCCGGCAGCCCGGCGGAGCAGGCCGGCTTCCAGTCGGGCGACGTCCTGGTGGCCTTCAACGGCATCCCGGTCAAGGACAAGGAGAAGATGAAGGCGGCCAAGGCGTCGCTCGGCGTGGGCAGCCGCGTCTCCTACACCGTGGCCCGCAACGGCGCCCAGCAGCAGCTCAGCGCCACCCTCGCTCCGGTCCCCGAAGAGGTGCTGGCGAAGTGGGTGGCCGAGGACGAGGAGGCCGCCAAGGTCGCCGCGAAGGACAACTGAGCCCAACCCCGTTTCCCTCCTCCTCCGCGGGGCCGGCTTCACCCGACCTCTCTCACCCGGCCCCGCGG
>DASVEF010000387.1:0-4598 GCA_036380715.1 Thermoanaerobaculia bacterium
GATCGGGTCAGTCGCTCTCTTGAGACTCGGCTGATTCGACTATGGGAGGCAGAAGCTCTCGGGCCTCTTCAAGTCTATCCTCCGGCACCCATACGCTCGGCCCCGTAGTCGTCGGCCCTGCATGACCGGGGCCCCAAATGCCCACCTCGAGTCCCCTGACCATGACCGGAATGCCGCTCTCCTTGAGCCCGACAGCCACAAACTCGGCCTCGTAACTGTTGGTGTAGCTTGCCAGTTGGGTCCATTCGGATTGAAGGTTCATCGGTGCGCTCCTGTCATATGGCATGAGCTGATGCCCTTGATCGCGTTGGGAGAATCCTACGGCAGAGGCTCGTTCTCAACAAGAACCTCGCCCTTGTGGAGAGCGTTCACGCTCGGGCTGGACCCGAGCAGCAATGCGCAGCAGGACGATCGCGGGACCCTCCGGATGCCGCCGGCCCCGGTGCGGCTCAGCTCGCCTCGCGCTGGCGATCCACAGCCGGCCGGACGCTCGCAACGAGACGAGCCGCGACGTGTTCGTAGAGGTGATCCCAGACCAGCGGAGTCCGCCAGTATTCGGTGTGGGCCGCCAGCGGAATACTGGCATAGGGATCGGCCTCGTTCTGGACGCGCTGAGGATTGCCGGTCCCATCATCGAACAGATCGAGGGAGCCGCTGATGATGTCGTCCTTTGAATAGACGTTGATCCATCGAAACTTCCGGTACTCGTAGCTTCGGATCAGCGGCTGGACGGCATTGGCCAGCGCCTCCCGCGTGTCCGATGTGCGGGTCCCCTGGATCTGGAAGAGATAGGCGATCTTGTCCAGCGGTGAGCCGAACGTCAGCAGCAGGCAGGTCCGCGCGTTGACGTCCAAGGGCGCATCCGAGAGCAGATCTTTGTTGATCAGATAGTTCAGAGTGTCGTAGGCGACGACCGAGCCAAGGGAATGCCCCACCAGGGCGACCTGATCGTACTCGGGCGTCCCCTCCGACGAGCGGGCGGCGTAGAGGGCGCAGGCCGTCTTGAAGACCTCCGCCCGGATCCGCTCCCGGATCTCGTTGAAGCGGTCGAGCTTGTGCGGCGAGACATAGGCCGCGACGTCGCCGAGGTACTGGATCAGGAAGCTCCGCGCGAAGGCGCTGAGGCTGATCAGCGCCGCCCAGACCCAGACCCGCCGGTTGTCGAAGAGCCAGGGCAGCGGCGCGGGGAGCCCGCGCGGCGAGAAGGAGGGCACGTCGAGACCCAGGAGCAGGGCGAGCATGTACCCTCCGGCCGCGACCGCAACTCCCAGGACGAGGAAAAAGCAGACGTTCGCCACCAGGCGCGCCACGGGCGCCAGGAGCTTCCCGGGGATCAGCTTGACCAGCCAGCCGGCCAAGGCGATCAGCGCGATGAGGACCGTCGCGGCTGTGGTCACGGTGGCGACCTGCATGGCCGGGGCCTCTCCTCCCAGCAGCGGATTCAGGACGCTGGTTTTGGTGAATGGATCGGCATGTCGCCCGACGAGCCAGGCCATGGTCCCCGCGCCGGCGATGAGGACCACCAGCGTCAGGTAGAAGAGGAGGTCCAGGACGAAGCGTTGCAGCGAAGGCAGCCGCCAGAGCTCCCCTCGGGCGAGGTCCCGGCGCGCCATGGCGAGGAAGAGACAGGCCCCGAAGGCGGCGCCGACGAGGCTGACGAGGCTCGCCACCCCCGTCAGATCGTCCTGCAGAGCCTGGGCCTCGCCGAACCAGGCAGGCGGAGCCGGCAGCCAGTTGGTCGCCGCGGCCACGCCCAGGATGATGGCGTTGAGGGCCACGAGGGAGCTCACGGCGAGCAGGGCCAGGGTTAGATAAAGCGAGATGGCCAGGGAGCGCGGGAACGGGAACCTCTTCTCGAACATGAAGCGCCAGGAAGGCGAGAGCTTGAGGCTGTGCCGCAATCCGTTGCCTCCTCCCAGGCGCAGGAACGAGACGACGTCGCGGAGACCGACGCGGCCTTCGGTGAGCGGCGCCCAATAGGCTTCATAGAAGTGGACCTCGCCCTGGTCCATCTGGATCTCCGCCCGACGCAGGACCTCGTCGCCGACCTTGGCCACGCGGACGCCGGGCTGCGGCAGGTCCACCCCCTTCCGGCTCGCGGCAGCGCAGAAGTTGCTCTGCACCTGATCGAGAGTCTCGAACGGGATCTGCTGCCCCATTCCATGGAGGGCCAGGACCGCGATCCTGGCCGGCCGGCGCGCAGCCGAGGCGTCGCGCCGGCTCTCGAAGCTGACGGCCTTCTTTTCCGCCGGAGCCTCGGCCGCGGGCGAGGCCGAGCTCTCGGGGGGTTCGACCTTGACGGTCTGAAGCTCTCCCTGGGTACGCCACTCCTCGGACATGCCTGCCTCCTTCTAGAGGTTTCTCGCAAAGAGTCTCTCGCCGAGAGGAGACGGACGCAAGCGGCGAATCCCGAGAGGCGTTGCCGCGAGTGCTCAGAGCTGCGCCAAGGCGGGCACGGCGCGCAGCGCACAGCGGATCATCCGGTCGGTGCCCTGGGCGATGACCTCCCGGTGCGGCTCATACTCCTTCCGCTCGAAGACGTAATCTACACTTCCGCGTCGACCGGCAGGACGGAACCGCCTCAGGCGGCGGACTCGACGGTCTGGAGGTTCTCCCGGATAATCCGCGGATGCCGAGCGGCGATGCGCAACAAGGCGATCGCGGGACCCTCCGGATGCCGCCGGCCCTGCTCCCAGTTACGGAGAGTGTGAACGCTGATCCCCATGGCCAGAGCGAACTGTGCCTGGGTCAGCCCGACAAAGCGGCGCAAGGCGGCGACGTCGTCGCCTGACTCGAACTGTCCGAGCATGAGGCGCTTTCGAACCGGTGAGGGAAGAGCCCTGGCGAGCTGTTCGTCCGTCAGCTCCGGAATGTCATTCATAGGCGTTCGTCCATGTAGGAGTGGTAGAGCGTTTTCTCTCGCTCGGTAGCCCAGCGAGCACTGATGATACGAACCGTCTCGTCGTCACGCTCGGTCCATACGACCACAACGAGACCGCGAGCGATCGGGCCGATAGCGATGAAGCGATCCTCAGATTCGGAGTGGATCTCGTCGAAGATCTCGAGGTAGTCGGACCTGGCAAAGAGCGCCCGAGCCTCCTCGAACGAGAGGCCATGCTTCCACCGGTTCTCCTGGTTCTTGCCTTCATCCCACGTCACCCTCACCACAACAGGGTAGGCTGCGGGTAGCGCTACGTCAATGGCTTAGCCCATTATCACCGACTCGCGGGCGACCGCGGAGTCCTTACCAGGGATGGAGAGACGCCATCGCACCGCCACGCCTGGTAAAATTCCGCCTCGATGCGACGAAAATCCCGCCGATGGCGCCGCCGCGTGCCGGAAGACCGCAACTCGCTCAGGAAGACATGGGACGCGGAGAGCGAGCCTCAACTGGAAGGCGACGAGTCGGTCGAATGGGGCGGCCAGTCGATCTGGGCCGTCGGCTTCACCCCCGGCGGAGCCCCTTATGGCCTCACCATCGATGAGTACCGGGAGAGCTCAGCGGAATACGCCCGCTACCGCGGGGCGGACTGGGCTGAGGTCAAGCGACTCCTCGGGGAGGTCCTTGCGCGCAAAGCGGATCGCGCGGTTGAGATCGACATCGGCTGGGTACGGTACCTTGATCGCGGCCTCTGCCGGAAGGCCTTTACCGCCGAGGTCGAGGTCGCTCCCGATCCCTCCGGCCTCAGTGGAACCTACGTCATCCTGCTGCCCCTTCCCGATGCCGAACCCTCGTTCGATGCCCGGGCCCGCTTCGAAGCTCGACTGCTCGCTCATCTCGCCACTCTCGACCTGCCCTTGAGGATTCCCCGGATCCTCGGCCTGCTCTCCTGCGACGGACGGCCGGCGACCGTCGAAACGCTGGTGCACGGCATTCCCCTGGACCTGCGGGCCGGCCGACAGCCAGGCGTCCGGCCCTGGGACGTGGTAGCCCAGGTCGCGGCCACGGTACACGCTCTGGATGTGGACGCGCTCTTCCTCCCTGGAGGCCCTATTGGGGAAATACCGGATTCCAGCACAAGGAGGGAATACGCCTTGGCGCAGCTTTCCATTCTGGAAGGCCGGCCCGAGCCGCTCTTGCAGGACGTCCATGCCTGGGCTCTGGAGCACCTCCCGCCCACGGAACGGTCGGTCCTCGTCCACGGCGACCTTCTCGGCCAGAACATCCTGCTCGCCCCTCGGGAGCTTCCGGGCCTCATCGACTGGGAATACGCTCGTCTCGGCGATCCGGCCTACGACCTGGCGATCGTCACCCGCGGCGCCCGGCGCCCCTTCCAACTCGCCGACGGACTCGACCGCCTTCTGGATGCGTATGCCGCCCGTTCCTGGGAGGTCCGGAAGGAGCACGTGCGCCTCTACGAGCTTTGCCTGCTGGCGCGGGGGTATCTGGAGGCGCTGGAGGGTGGCGTCCGCACCCACCCTCCCGAGGTTATGCTCGACCGCCTCAGAGGAGCTTTCCGGAGGGTGACGGAGCGAGGTTGAGTGCGGACTGCACGATTTCGTGTCAAATTCTTCCAAATCGTGCCATCTGTCGCAGCCGGTGATTCTTCTCAAGATGCTGCCGAGCCTCGTGAGGTGTAAAGCCGAGTTCGAGCAGG
>DASVEF010000388.1:0-15581 GCA_036380715.1 Thermoanaerobaculia bacterium
GGGGGAATGGTCGGGGCGAGAGGATTTGAACCTCCGGCCTCACGGTCCCGAACCGTGCGCTCTACCAAGCTGAGCTACGCCCCGACGGCGTTTTGCGGAGTCTATAACGGACCGAGCCAGGTCGGACATTCCGCGAGAGCGAGGAGGATACCGCCCCCTCGCTCCACGGTCAAGGGTTATGCGCCGTTCCCCGGCCGGCGCCTCCGCAGCAGCTCGGAGAGGTAGCTCACGAGGTCGACGGTCAGCCGCTCCTCCTCGCACGCCCGCTGGAAGAGATAGACCGCGCTCAGCGCCTCGCGGTGGACGTCCCGCGACTCGAACAGCGTCACCAATTCCCTCGCGAGCTGCTTCAGCTCGGAGGTCCGGCCCTCCTGGAGGTACAGGAGCGCCAGATCGAGCGAGACCAGGCCCGCGTCGTAGGCCATTCCCCGGGAGGTGAACTCGTTCTGGACCTCGCGGAAGCCATTGGCGGCGTCGCCGAGACGGCCGAGGCCGCGGGCGATGTTGCCCTCGGCCCAGCGGAGGCGGACGAAGTTGAGCGGCTGGTCGAGGGCCTGAAAGAGATCCCGGACCTCTGGCAGGAGCTGCTCGGCTTCCTCATGCCGTCCTGCGAGAGTAAGACAGCCAAGGAGGTTGTAGCGGAAATAGGCGAAAAGGCTCGGCTCTCGTTCGGTGATTTCCGCCGAGCTTTTGCGGAGGAGATCGATGGCACCCTCCAAGTCCCCGGTCTCGCTCAGGATCTGTGCCTTCTGCAGCAGCGCCTTGCCGACACTGTGAGCATCCCCTGCCTCACGGTGGAAAGAGAGGACCTGGTTCACCAGCCTCAGGGCTTCATCGAACCGGCGCTGAGCGTATCGGAGAGAGCACTTCAGATTCAAGACTTCAGTTTCGATCTTTTCGTTCCCGGACGTGCTCCGGGCCAAGCAGCGCTCCGCCTTTCGGAAGGCGTCCTCCGCGCTCCGCAGCTCTCCAAGCACCCGGCGAGCGTTTCCTTGATAGGCAAAGGCTCGGGCTCGAAGATCCAGGACCCAGTTGGGGTCGTAGGCATCGCCCAAGTGGAAGGCGACCTTGACTGCAAGGTTGGCGAGATCGACCGCGGTCTCCGGATTCTCAAAGCCTGCCTCGAGGCTCTTCCTCAGGAGCAGTTGGCAAAAGCCCCAGGTGTGAAATCCCTCGTCCTCGTCGACCTGTCTCAATTTTGCCTCGAAAGGCAACTCCGCCAGTTTTGCCCAGAGCTCCGAAACCTGCATGCTCTCCAACACTGCTACCTCTTCGCTCCAGTGACCGACCTCTTCCTGGAGACGCAGAATCTCTCGGTAGGTCTCCTGGCAGACAGGACACCGTTCCAGGAAATGAGGGACGACCCTGTTCACAACCTCATCGTGCTCCAGTCCTCCGGATAGCAACTTCGCCATCGTCTCCAGCGAAAGATGGGAATCCTCCACGCGCAATCCTCCTCTCGTAGAAAGAGTCGGGATCTCCTCCCTACAGAATAGGTTACCGGAGGAAGCGATTGCGTGACACTCCCGGACAGAAATTCACAAAACCAGCCCCCGGAGGGGGCGGCAGCACGTAGCCCGGGGCGTGAGCCCCGGGTAGCGGAACCCCCCCAACCTTCTCCTGAGCCCCGGAGGGGCGGCACCCTTCCCCCTCCCCCTTCGGGGCTTGCGCCCCTCAGCCGTCTGTCGCCCCTCCGGGGCTCGGAGATGTAATGGGGCCGCTTTCCCGGGGCTCACGCCCCGGGCTACGTGCTGCCGCCCCCTCCGGGGGCTGGGATAGAGGAGCTATGAGCCTAGCTTGGGCTTGGGCTAGCCGTTGGGGTCGATCAACATCCCGTTATCGCCGTTGTTCGTGGTCCCGCCATCCAGGTCAGATGTCGTCCCCTCGTCGCCCGGGGCTCCAGTGGGTTTGTTCCCCCCGCTAGGATCGATCGACATCCCGTTCTTCTCCCACACGCTCATCACCACCCCCTTGAGCCACTCCAGGAGCCCTCCTTTGGCGAAGCCGTCCAGAGGCATGGCGTGGAGGGGGGCCGGGAGGGTGAGGATCGCGGCGAGGGCGAGGAGGCGGAGGGTGCGGGACAGGTTGCGCTTGGACATGACGTGTCTCCTTGGAGGCGGGATCCCGGGCCGGCGCCATTACCGGACTCGGCACGCCTTCAGAGAACAAGTTTGCCGAAATCGGAAAAGCGGGACGATCCGCGGCCTGGAAGGTCCCATTGGCCTCCCGGGGCTTGGGATACAATCCGTCACCTACAGATGTCCAGGAGGGACGCCATGTCGGTCACCACCCTGTCAGAGCTGTTCCTGAAAGCCGCTGGATACAACAAGCCGGACTGCCTCCTCTATAAGGTCGGAGGCACCTATCAGCCGGTCTCCACGGCGGAGCTGGTGGCCCGGGTGCGCAAGCTGGCCAGGGCCCTCGAGCTTCTCGGGGTCCAGAAAGGGGACCGGGTCGCCCTCATGGCCGAGAACGGGCCGCACTGGCCGACCGTCGACTTCGCGACCCTGTGCATCGGCGGCGTGGTGGTCCCCATCTACCCGACACTGCTCCCCGACCAGGCCTCCTATATCGCGAACGACTGCGGCGCCAGGATCGTCTTCGCGGAGACGGTCCACCACTTGGCCGGGTTCCTCTCGGAAGCCGCCAAGATGCCGCAGGTCGAGCAGTTCGTGCTGATCCGCGGGGAGTCGAACGACCCGCGGGTGATCACGCTGTCCGAGCTCTCCGAGCGCGGGGCGGACGCCGACCCGGTGAAGTTCGAAGAGAAGGCGCGCACCTGCAAGCCGGACGACCTGGCGACCTTCGTCTACACCAGCGGCACGACCGGACAGCCCAAGGGGGTGATGCTGACTCACGGCAACATCGCCTCGAACGTGGTCGCCTCGATGGAGAGGCTGGCGATCCACAGCGGGCACACCTCTCTCTCCTTCCTGCCCCTCTCCCACTCCTTCGAGCGCACGGTCGACTACGCCTACTTCTACAAGGGCTGCACCATCGGCTACGCGGAGTCGGTGCAGACGGTGGCCGCGAACTTCCTGGAGGTCAAGCCGCACGTGTTCGTGTCGGTGCCCCGGGTGTACGAGAAGGTGCTTTCGCGGGTGCAGGAGAGCGTGGCGTCCAGCCCTCCGACGCGGCAGAAGATCTTCGCCTGGGCGCAGAGCGTGGGGCGCGAGGCGCTGCCGTGGCGGCTCAAGCGGCAGAGCCCGCCGGGCCTGCTGGGAATCAAGCTGAAGCTCGCCGACAAGCTGGTCTTCTCCAAGATCAAGGCGCGCCTGGGCGGCCGGTTCGAGTTCGCGCTCTCGGGCGGCGCGCCGCTGGCGCGCGACGTCGCCGAGTTCTTCTGGGGGGCCGGCATCGAGATCTACGAGGGGTACGGCCTGTCGGAGACGTCGCCGGTGCTCACCGTCAACTACCCCGGCAACGTCAAGCTCGGCACGGTCGGCCCGGCGATCCCCGGCGTGGAGCTCCGGATCGCCGAGGACGGCGAGATCCTGGCCACGGGGCCGAACATCATGAAGGGGTACTGGAACCTGCCCGACGCCACGGCCGAGGTGATCGACAAGGAGGGCTGGTTCCACACCGGCGACATCGGCGAGGTCGACGGGGAGGGCTTCCTGCGCATCACCGACCGCAAGAAGGAGCTGATCATCAATGCTTACGGCAAGAACGTGGCCCCGGCGCCGATCGAGAACCTGCTCAAGGGGAGCCATTACATCGGCCAGGCCGTGGTGATCGGCGACCGGCGCAAGTTCCTCTCGGCCCTGCTGGTGCCCGACTTCGAGATCCTGAAGCCGTGGGCGGAGAAGCAGGGGATCGGGACGGCGGACAACCAGGCGATGCTGAACGATCCGCGGGTGCGCGCTCTGTTCGCCAACGAGGTGCAGACGGTCAACGGCAGGCTCGCCAGCTTCGAGAAGATCGTGGGCTGGGAGCTGATTCCCGCCGAGTTCACGCTGGAGACCGGAGAGCTGACCCCCACGCAGAAGGTCAAGCGCCGGGTGATCAACCAGAAGTACGGCGACGTCATAGAACGGCTGTACGAGGAATCGGAGGCTCGGGCGGCGTCGTAGGCCCTCACCCCCTGACCCCCTCTCCTGTCACCGGGAGAGGGGGAAACTCTGCAACGGGTAGGGTGGTGGCGCCCCTCTCCCGGTGACGGGAGAGGGGATGGGGGTGAGGGCTCCGACTGGTACGACGGAGGATCATGGGGTGACGTCTTATTTCCATCTCGAGGTCGGCGAGGACCGGCTGGCGACGCTCACGTTCGACGCGCCGGACCGCAAGGTCAACGTCTTCACGCGCGGGGCTCTGGAGGAGCTGGAGCAGGTGATCCAGACGGTCGCGGCCCGCGGGGACATCGGCTGCCTGATCCTGCTTTCGGGCAAATCGGGCAACTTCATCGCCGGCGCCGACGTGGAGGAGATCGCCCGGGTCACCGATCCGATGGAGGCGGAGGCGGGCTCGCGGCTCGGGCACCGCCTGTTCTCGGCCTGGGAGTCGCTCCCCTTCCCCACGATCGCCGCGATCCGCGGCACCTGCCTCGGCGGCGGCACGGAAATCGCCCTCGCCTCGACCTACCGGGTGGCGAGCGACGGGGCCTCGACGCGCATCGGCCTGCCGGAGGTGCGGCTGGGCATCATCCCCGGCTGGGGGGGCTCGACCCGCATGCCGCGCCGGATCGGCATCGCCCAGTCGCTCGACATGATCCTGACCGGCCGCACGGTGGCCGGCCGCAAGGCGCTCAAGATCGGGCTGATCGACGCCCTGATGCCCGACTCCGGCTTCCTCGACCCGGTGCGCGACTTCGCCCGCGAGCGAATCGACCGCAAGCGCAAGGATTCCGGCGGCATGGACTTCAAGGAGATGCTGCTGGAGAAGAACCCGCTGGGCCGCAAGGTGGTATTCGACCAGGCGCGCAAGAAGACGCTGGAGGAGACGCGCGGGCACTACCCTGCGCCCCTGCGCGCCATCGAGGTGATCCGCATCGGGATCGAGGACGGGATGAAGGCCGGCTTCGACGCCGAGGCGCGCGCCCTCGCCGATCTCGCGATCTCGCGCACGTCGAAGAACCTGGTCCACGTCTTCCGCCTGACCGAGGACGCCAAGCGCGAGACCGGCATGCCCGGCGGCGAGGGGCGGCCGGCCCGCCGCGCCGCCGTCCTGGGCGCCGGGGTCATGGGCGGCGGCATCGCCCAGCTCGTCGCCCACGAGGCGGACGTGCCGGTACGGATGAAGGACGTCAACCACCAGGCCCTGGCGAGCGGCATGACGCACGCCTCGGGGCTGTTCGACCGCCTGGTGAAGCGGCACCGCCTGGAAGCGCCGGAGGCGCGGCGCAAGATGGCCATGATCTCCCCCACGCTCGACTACTCCGGGCTCAGAAACGTGGACATCGTTATCGAGGCGATCGTGGAGAAGCTGGAGGTCAAGCAGAACGTCTTCGCCGAGGTGGCCGGCCACGTGCGGGAGGACACGGTCCTCGCCTCCAACACCTCGTCGCTGTCGATCGGGAAGATCGGCGCCAAGACGTCCCACCCCGAGCGGGTCGTGGGCATGCACTTCTTCAATCCGGTCCACCGCATGCCGCTGGTCGAGGTGATCGCCGCGGAGGGGAGCGCCCCCTGGGCGGTGAACACGGTGTTCGACCTCACCCGCAAGCTGGGCAAGACCCCGGTACTGGTGAAGGACACGCCGGGCTTCCTGGTCAACCGCCTCCTGATGTTCTACTCCGCCGAGGCGCTCTGGCTGCTCGACGAGGGCTACCGCGTCGAGGACCTCGACCGCGCCATGACCGACTGGGGGATGCCGGTCGGCCCGATGGTGCTGATGGACGAGGTGGGCATCGATGTGTCGACCAAGGTGGCGCACATCCTCCACGAATCCTTTGCGGACCGCCTGCCCTTCCCGGCCTGGCTCGACCGCCTGGTGGAGGACGGCCGGCTGGGCACCAAGAACGGCAAGGGCATCTACCGTTACGAGGGGAAGGAGCGGAAGGAGCCCGATCCGTCCGCCTACGCCCTGCTCGGCCTGCACCCGAAGGTGAGCGACCCCGATCCGGGGCGGATCGCCGACCGCATGGTGCTGCCGATGGTCAACGAAGCGGCGCGCTGCCTGGAGGAGCAGGTGGTGCGCACGGCCGGAGAGCTCGATCTGGCGCTGATCTTCGGCACCGGCTTCCCCCCCTTCCGCGGCGGTCTCTGCCGCTGGGCGGACCAGCAGGGCCTCCACCAGATCATCGCCACCCTGGAGCGCCTGCAAGGCTCCGTCGACGACCGCTTCCAGCCCTCCGAAGCCCTCCGCCGCACCGCCGGGGCGGACGGGTTCTACGCACGGTTCGGACAGGCGAGCGCCGGGTAATTCTGCTGGGAGCGCCGGGTGGACATCCGGAGACCCCAGGTGGATGTCCAGAGGTCCCGGTTGGACATCCGGAGGCCTCGGGTGAACATCCGGAGGAGTCGGGTGGACCTCCGGAGGAGTCGGGTGGACTCCCGGAGGCCCCGGGTGAACATCCGGCGGCTCCGGGTGGACTTCCGGAGGCGTCGGGTGGGCTTCCGGAGACCTCGGGCGGACTTCCGGAGGCGTCGGGTGGGCTTCTGGAAGCTCCGGGTGGACTGCCGGCGGCTTCGGGTGGACATCTGGAGGTCCCGGGTGGACATCCGGAGGCTCGCGCCGTCCTCCCGGGGTGACATCCCGCCGTCCCTCCCCACGACTTCGACCGAGTCTCCAGGTCGGCGTAAAATCCTGTCACAACACGGAATTCCGCCCTTCCACATCCTTGTTGCCCTCAGAGGGGACTGCCCTGGTCCGCCGCTTGCTCTAGCAAGCTGATGTGGAAGACAGGAGGCATCCAAGATGCTGAAGAGATATTTCGGATTGGCCGCGCTCGCGTTCGCCGTCGTGGTCCCGACGCTGGCCGCCCAGGAACCGCCCCAGGGTGAGTTCCAGGAGCGGGTCGACGTCAACGAGGTCCTGCTCGACGTCCTGGTCACGGACGCGCGGGGCAACGTCATCGTCGGCCTCGACAAGGGCGACTTCGTCGTCCGCGAGGACGGCAAGCCGGTGGACATCACCGGCGTGACCTTCTACAGCAACCGCCGGCTGATCGAGTCCACGGAGTCCTTCGCCAAGAAGGGGATCTCGGTCGACCAGGTGCCGGAGGACCGCTACTTCATCCTCTTCTTCGAGGACCAGAAGAGCAACTCGGTCGACGCGCCGGTGCTTCTCCGGCAGCAGATCGACGCGGGGAGGCGCACCCGCGAGTGGGTGAGGGAGAACCTGCTCCCCAACGACTGGGTGGCGGTGGCCAGCTACGACCAGAAGCTCAAGGTCCAGCAGGACTTCACCCGCGACCGCAAGGCCCTGGACCAGGCCATCGGCGACGCGATGAAGGGCAAGGACCTCGAGGGGAACTGGCCGTCCCGCGTGCAGAAGGACGCGGACAAGCCGTCGCTGTTCGCGGGTCTCCCCACGGGCAAGGCCCTGCGCGACAAGACCGGCACGGTCTACGATGCGCTGCAGGTGCTCGCGGACGCCGCCGGCGCCATCCGGGGACGCAAGAACCTGCTGTACTTCGGCAACGGCCCCGCGGGCAGGATCAACAGCTTCGGGCAGTACATCCCGGACAACCGCTACTACCCGCCCACGGTGAACGCGCTGAACGACAACAACGTCGCGGTCTACACGATCGACCTGAGCCCGGCGGGCACCGATCACACGCTGAGCGACGCCATGAACCAGCTCGCCAACGACACGGGCGGCCGGTACTTCTTCAACTTCACCAACTTCACCACTCCTCTGCGCCAGGTGACGGAGGAGAACAGCGGCTACTACCTGATCAGCTACCGCCGCGAGCGGCCGGCCGGCGAGTCCGGGTTCCAGGAGGTGGAGGTCAAGGCTTCCAACCCCGAGTTCCGGGTGCGTGCGCGCAAGGGCTACGAGTACGGCAGCAGCGCCGACAAGGCCAAGTGACCCTGTTGACGGGGCCGCCGCCGGATCCGGCGGCCCCGACCGTGGTACTCTCTCTGCCTCACGGGAGGAGCTTGATGTCGCAACGTCTGCGAGCGCTCGTCTGCGCTCTCCTCGCGATCTTTGCCCTTTGCCGGGTCCTGCCAGCTCAGGAACCCGCGCAGGAGCCCATCCAGGAGATCGTCGAGGTCGAGTCGATCGACGAGATCGAATCTCAGGATCTGCCGATCCCCGCGGCGCCGGAGCGCTCGTACATCCTGCTGTTCGACTATCCCTCCTACGGCAGCCTGAGCGAGATGGAGAAGCTCCGCGCCGCCGTCGAGAGCTGGATCGGCCAGCTCCGCCCGGAGGACGCCGTGGCGGTCGCCAGCTACTATGGCAACGAGCTGCTGCTCCAGCAGGACTTCACCCGCGACCACAAGGCGCTCGCCGGCGCGATCGACGACGCCATCCAGGGGCGCAGCCACGAGGGCACGCCTCCGGAGGACCCGGCGTACTCCCTTCTCGCGCAGCTCCCCCAGCGGGATGAGATGAGCCCGCGCACCCGCAACTTCTACGGTCTCCTCCAGGTCTTCGCGGACCTCGCGGGCTCGATTCCGGGCGCCAAGAACCTGGTGATCTTCTCCAAGGGTTTCGGCCGCAGCCGTCCCGCGGAGGTCGTCGGCGGCCCCGAGATGGGGCTCGCGGGCGCCGCCGCCATCACCGGCAGCCCCATCCTGGAGAAATACCAGACCGACCGCAACCTCTACGACGTGACCGCCGAGGCCCTGCGGACGAGCGGAATCCACCTCTTCCCGGTCGACATGGCGACCGACTACCGCGATACGTACCCTATGGCCGGCGTGATGAGCCGACTCGCCGCCGAGACCGGCGGCCGCTACTTCTACCCGGTGGACGACGCGCTGGAGGTCTTCGAAAGGATCGCCGAGATCGCGCCGGGCAACACCCGGCAGGACAACCGCCGCGAGGCGGTGGCCGGCGGCGGGCCGAAGGGGAGCTCGGACTCGCGGGAGTGAGCCTGGGGTTGAAACCCCAGGCTGGGTTGTTCGCTCCAAGGAGCAACTCCCCTCTCCCGATCCTCGCCCGAAGGGCGATACAGACCAGCCTGGGGTTTCAACCCCAGGCCTCAGCGGCGGGGGTGAGTGCCCCCTTCACCAACCGCCGCCGCAACCCCCGGTACGTCTGCCGGCATGCCAGCAGGTCCGCGAGCACCCTCCGGATCCCCGGATGGACGCGGGCGACCGGCACCATCCATTGGCCGACCGGCCCGTCGAAGAATAGGGACCGGGCTCTGCCGGCCTTCCCCAGCTCCTCGCCGAGCTCCCGCTCCAGCCGTTCCGCGTAGGCCTCGGGCTCTCCGGAGAACAGGCTCTCCGCCGCCCAGAGGCCGGAGAGCATGCCGTAGCGGATCCCCTCGCGCGTCAGCGGATCGGCCAATGCGGCCGCGTCCCCGGCGAGCAGCATGCGCTTCGCCAGGCCGCTGCGCACCGCCTCCAGGGTCCAGGGGCCGAACACGGGGATGGGATAACGGTAGCGCGGCCCCGGGAGGTCGCGCCAGCCCGCTGGCAGGTGGCGGTCGAGGAAGGCGTCGAGCGCGGCGCGGGCGGCGCCGTCCGAGAGGCGCTCCGGGGTGTAGGCGATGCCGACCGAGGCCCCCTTCGGCCGTGGAAAGATCCACAAGTAGGAGTCGGACAGATCGGGGAACGCGAGGACGAGGCGGTCCTGCTGCAGGCCGGTGAGCGATCCTCCGAGCCCGACGCTGTCCCCCCGCGGCGCGAGGCCGAGGCGCCGGCGAGTCAGACCGCGGGCGCCGTCCGCGCCGACCACCCAATCGTAAGCGCGCGCCTCCCCCCCGGCGGCGACCCACACCCTTCCACCGGTGTGCTCCAGGCCCTCCACCTTGGCCGGCATCCGCCGCGCCCCTGCCTTCACAGCCGCCTCCGCGAGAGCCCGGTCGAGGTCCGCCCGCCGGAAGATGCGGATGCCGCCGAGCCGCAGCGCCACCTGTCCTCCGGCGGCGTTCTCCAGCACGGCCTCGGGGCTGACCACGACCGGCAGCGGCGAGGGATCGAACCCGGCCAGGCGGGGCAGCACGTGCTCGGGCACCGCGCCGCCGCAGGGCTTCTCCCCGGGACGCGCGGGCAGATAGAAGTCCACCTCGACGCCCGAGCGCGCCAGCGCCAGAGCCGCTGAGCCGCCCGCGGGGCCGCCTCCGATCACTGCGAACCGGGCCATGAGAAGGATTCTAGCCTTCGAGTACAATCCCCGCGCGATGCCGGACATGCCGCTCTTCGACCTGCGGTGCAGCCGCTGCGGGACCGCCTATCCGCCGGAGGGGTTCCCCGAGGTCTGCCCCGTCTGCGAATCTCCCTGGGAGCAGGGGCCGTCCCTGTGCTGGCGCGAGCCGCTGGCGGGGGAGCCGGGGCTCCGCCGCTGGGCGCACGTCCTCGGCCTGTACCCCGAGGAGCTGCCGGACCGGGAGATCGCCCGGCCCGCCGCCCGCTTCGAGGGGACATGGATCGCCCACCAGGGCTCCGCGCCAGCCGGCTCCTACAAGGAGCGCGGGGCCGAGGTGATGATGGGCGCCGCCATGAGACGCGGCATTCGCGAGCTGTTCCTCGACTCCTCCGGCAACGCGGGGATCGCCGTGGCGCGCGCCTGCGCCGAGCGCGGCGTCCGCTGCACGGTCCTGGTGCCGGAGACCACGCCGGAGCTGAAGAAGGAGCGGAGCCGGCGCTGGGGAGCCACGGTCGAAACGATCCCCGGCAACCGCGACGCCACGAACCTGGCGGCGCGGGAGCGACGGAAGCGGGTGCCCTACGGCGCCCCGTTCTTCCAGCCCTCCTTCCAGGCCGGAGTGGCCACCCTGGCCTGGGACCTGTTCCAGGAGATCGCAGGTCCCCTGCCCGCCCGCTGGCTGGTGCCCGTAGGCAACGGGCCGCTGCTGATGGGCCTGGGGCTGGGACTGGAAGTCCTGCACCGGGCCGGCAAGATCGACCGCCTGCCCGCTCTCCACGCCGTGCAGCTCGAAGGCTACGCCTCGCTCCACCCCGAGGGACCGGGGACCGCGGCCCCGGGCTCGCCCGTCGCCGGAGGGATCGCCATCGGCAATCCGCCGCGCCGCGCCGACATGCGCGCCTGGGTCGAGAGGACCGGAGGGGACGTGACCCGCGTGACCGAAGAGGAGATCGCCGCCGCCCGCCGCGCCCTGGCCGAAGCCGGCTGGCCCGCCGATCCCACCGGAGCCGCCGCCTTCGCGGGGTATCTCAAGAGGCCGGACCTGCGGGAGGAGGGGTGCGTGGT
Source organism: Thermoanaerobaculia bacterium (assembly GCA_036380715.1). GTDB lineage: Bacteria > Acidobacteriota > Thermoanaerobaculia > Multivoradales > UBA5704 > UBA5704. The sequence continues at coordinate 11,272 of DASVEF010000388.1, forward strand.
GGTGGTGACGTCGCGGGAGGAGGCCGCCTAGCCGGCCTCCTCTTCCTTCTCCTGGCTCTCCTCGATCGCCAGCAGCACCACCGTCACATTGTCGATGCCGCCGCGGGCGTTGGAGTCGTTGACCAGGCTGCGGCAGATCTCGTGGAGGCTGCCGCCGGAGCCCAGACGGTCGCGGATGTCGGCGTCGGAGAGCATGCCGGTGAGGCCGTCCGAGCAGAGGAGGTAGATGTCCCCCGGCCGGACCTCCAGCTCCCGGACGTCGACCAGGATGTCGCTCTCGCCGCCTAGGGCGCGGGTGACCACGTTCTTGAGCGGGTGGGAGCGCGCCTGCTCCTTGGAGAGGAAACCCGCCACCACCTGCTCGTTGACCCAGGTGTGGTCCTGGGTGAGCAGGTCGAGCCTGCCGTTGCGCAGCCGGTAGGCGCGGCTGTCGCCGACGTGCGCCACGGCCGCCACGCTGCCGGAGAGGAGGAGCCCCACCACCGTCGTCCCCATGCCGTAGAGCGAGCCGTCCTTGGAGATGGCGCGCAGGACGTTGTCGTGGGCGATGCGGACGGCCATCTTGAGGAGGTTCGTGTGCCGCTCGAGGCGGCTGTCCATCCCGAAGGGCCAGGTCGTGTCCTTATCGGCGCTCTTGTGGATGAAGTCGCGGATGGCGTTGACGGCGATCTGCGCGGCGACCTCGCCGTGGCTGTGACCTCCCATCCCGTCCGCCACGACGTAGAGCCTGTGCTCCGGATCGATCTCGAAATAGTCCTCGTTGTGGAGCCGAGTCAGCCCGACATCCGAGAGCCCGCAAGCCTTGACGCGCAGCATGGTCTCAAGCCTTTCCGAACAGACTCCGCCGGGGAGCCCTGGTCAGCTCGTCCAGAGCCCTCTGGACCGCAGGGTCGTCCTCCCCCCACTCGATCGCCTGGCGGTAGTGATGGATCGCGCGGTCGATCTGGCCGGCCTTGCCGCAGATCTGCCCCGCCTGTTTGTGGTACGCAGGGTTCATCGGCTCCAACTCGCAGGCCCGCTCGATCGCGGGGACCGCCCGCGGCAGCCAGCTCTCCTGCTGGGCGCAGGTGATGGCCAGGTGGTGCCAGGCCTGGGCGCTGTTGGGGTCGGCCTTCGTGGCGCGGTCGAAGTTGTCCGCCGCCTCCAGGAAGCTCTTCTCCTTGTACGCCTTGATCCCCCGCTGCAGATAGGCGCGGCAGACCTGGCGCGGGTCCGACTCGGGGGGGCGCAGGCGCTCGCTGTCGTACTGGCGCCGCCGTTCGGGATCGGAAAGGACGTTGAACGCCTGGGTGACCTCCTGGAACTCGCGCTCCACGGCCTCCTTCTCCGCCCCGCGGAAACGGTCGGGGTGGCGGAGGCGCGCAACCTCGCGGAAGCGCTGACGGATCTGCTCCTCGGTCGCGTTGCGCGGCACCGAGAGCACGGCGTAGAAGTCCCTGGCCATGCCTGTGTCCTATTGCTGCTTAATTCTATACAAACGGAGGGCGGTGGAACGCACGGCGTCGGGGACGTTTTTGTCGCGGGCCAGATCCCGGAGGTCGCGGACCGACATCCGGGGCACCAGGCGCAGGGCGATGGGCAGGGGAGTGCGGGGGTTCTGGACCAGCGACCTGGCCACTTTGTAGCGGGAGATCCACTCCCGTTTCTTGGCGATCGCCTCCAGCACCTCCTCGGCCACGGACCGGCTGTTGGCGGTGTGCTCGATCTCCTGTTCCGTGAGGCTGTTGTTGAGCAGCGTCGAGAGGGCCACCTGGATGTTGCTGTCGCGCAGCAGGATGGAACGCAGCGACCGCCCGGCGCCGCGCGAGAGCTTGAGCCGGGCCGGGATCGGCAGCAGGCGGATCTGGCCTTCCGACAGGCCGCTCTGGGTCTCGACCTCCCCTTCGGCGGGAGCGCTCTTCCTGACGCTCTCGACGGCCGCCGCGAACGCTGCATCGTCGATCTCCCCCTCCGCGGCGGGAGCCACCCTGCGCTCCCTCGGCAGGAGATGCTCGCGGTACTCGGCGATCCGCCGCTGGGTGTAACTGGAGAGCTCGGGGTTCTGCTCCAGCGCGTCGAGGATCGCCGGATCCTCCACGATCGCGTCCTGGCGCAGGATCAGAATCTCCTGGAGGTCGGCCGGGATGCGGCGCGCCAGGTCAACCAGCAGGTATCGCGGCACGTCGCGGCGCCGCAGGATGACCTCGATCAGGTGCGCGTGCGTGGCCTCGGTGGCGAAGAAGGCGAGCACGTCGCCGTCCGCCTGGCGCTCCAGGTAGGGCGCCGCGAGCCGCGCATCGATCGCCCTCAGCGCCTCAACGGCGCGCCCCGCCAGCTCCAGATCGCCGCCGCGGGCGAAGGCAACCTGCAGTGGGATGAGGTCTTCGGGAGCGAGCGGGAGGAAACCGCCGGCGGCGAGCAACTGGAGCTGGCGGTTGGCACCCGACCGGACCTGCTCCAGCAGAGAGGTCTGGCTGTCCAGCACCTCAGCGGGCCTCTCTCTTCTCTTTCAGCGTACGGGCGGTCTCGAGGTCGATCAGCAGATCGGTCACGACCTCGCCCGGCCCCTTGTCCAGCGGGAGAGGATAGCCGTTCACCTGGATGCTCACGCCGCCGGCGTTGCCGAGCTTCTTGAGCAGGACGCTCTCCTTGGCTTCGAGCTGGATCGACTCGCCCTGGACCCGCAGCTCCGAGAGGGTGTTCTTGCCGTCCACCAGGGCCTCGACCCAGCAGTTCTGGGTGAAATCGAGCGTGACCTGGAGCGGTGAGCTGGGAGCGGGAGGAGGAGCCGGCGGGATCACTTCCGGGGCGGCCGTCTCCGCGGGCGCCGCGATGGGCGGCGGCGGCTGGGTCGTCGAGGATTGCCGCTGGCGCTTCTCGCCGTAATAGGCGAAGAGGGCGACCAGGGCCAGCAGCAGCACGCCGGCCAGGAGCAGAAACAGCCCCCAGGTCCAGCTCCGCCGGCGCCCCTTGTCCCGGTCCCGCCGGACCCGGATCTCGGTGCCCGTCCGCTCCCCCTCCAGCTCTTCCGGCTGCTGCACGGCGAGGTAGTGGTTGACGACCTCGTCCGGGGAGAGGCCTACGTAACGGGCGTATTCGCGCAGGAATCCTTTGGCGAAAATGGGTGCCGGGAGGACGTCGAAGCGGTCCTCCTCCATGGCCTCCAGGTAGCGCAGGCTGATCTTGGTCCGCTCGGCGATGTCGCGCAGGCTGATCTCGCGCATCTCCCGCTGCCGGCGGAGCCACTGGCCGAACGAGCCGGTCTCGGGAGGCTCGCTCTTCTCTCCCCATGGAGGCTGCCGCCCGGGGCGCTTTCCAGAACCCCCGCTACCAGGCATAGATCGGACCTCGGCCATAGGCTCGTCGTCCATTTCTCGCTGGATGGTTTGAGCGCTCCGTCCTTTTGATACGTCTTTCGGTGGCACGCGAGTCATAACTTAACGCGGCGATCCCTGTAACGTCAAATCGGAGCACCGCTTACGACTCCTCTCCCAGCAAGAGTCGCGCCCGTATCCGCACCGTTTCCGAAATCCGGGGGTCCTGGGCCGCCGCCCGCAGCTCCGGCTTGCGCAGCAGGGGGAGGATGCGCAGCGCCGCCGCGACCGGCGTCGCGGGATTGCGCGACAGCGCCACCTGGAGGGAGTACCGGGCCCCCCAGCGGCGGTCGACGGCGATCAGCGCGAGGACCGCCCCCGGGGTCGCGGCGGCGTGCGCCAGGGGGGCCAGCAGGTCCTCGGTCAGCCGCGGATTGTCGAGCAGGGCGGCGATGACCCGCGGGCTGGGGTCGTGCCGCAGGTGGGCGATGACGCCGGCCCCGGCGCGGCGGGCGATCGTGACTTTCTCCCCCACGGCGAGCTGCGGGAGCCGCAGGATCAGGTGCTCGTCGGCGGTCCGGCGCACCCGCGGACGCACCCGCGTGTCCACCCCCAGCGCCACCAGATCGCGCCAGAAGAGGCCGGGGACGAAGCGCATGGCGAGCGGCTCCGGCGTCCGCGGATGGAGCGCCACGTCGCGCCGGATCTCGTAGAAAGAGACCAGCCGCGGGTGGTTCGCCAGGACTTCGACGACCTCGGCCGTGCAGTGCGAATTGCGCAGGGCCTGCTGCGCCGCGTCCACCTCCAGCTCCCCGATGCGCTCCTTCACCAGGGCGAGCAACTCCTCGGAGCCCGCCTCGCGCAGGCGCTGCTCGAAGCTCGGCTCCTCGGGCTCCGGCTCCCGGAAAGGGAACGGAATCTCGCGCATGGCCTGCTAGCTTACTACCCCCTCTCCCACCGTCCTCCCCCGCCCGGACCCTCACCCCCCCGGCCCCCCTCTTTCCATCCGCACTCCCA
>DASVEF010000389.1:0-16571 GCA_036380715.1 Thermoanaerobaculia bacterium
GGCCTCCGGCCCACCTTCAGGGGTCGGTTCCGGCGCACCCGGCCTGCTCTCCGGCGCACATCTCGCGAACCTGCGCCACCCTGGAAGAGGGGAAACTTCCCGCGGCCGGCCACGGAGGCCGGAGCCGCAATCCCTTCCCCAAGGAGCGACCCCATGACTCGATCGACGCGCAGAGCCGCAACCGCCGCCGTCCTGCTCCTCACCCTCGCCCTGCCGGCCGCCACCCAGGCCGGACAGGAGCCCGCCCGCAGCGCTCACGTCCAGGGAATCTTCGACCTCCTCTGGAAGCGTCTCGCCGCCCCCCTGTTTGCCCTGTGGGAGGAGGGCGGCTTGGGCATGGACCCCAACGGCGGGAGCAACGGCGACCAGGGAATCGGGATGGACCCCGATGGATCCACGACCGACGGAGGGCCCGGCATGGATCCCGACGGAAGCACGACCGACGGAGGGCCGGGCATGGACCCCAACGGCGAGCCCGGCGGCTAGACACGTCCCGGCGAATGATTGTCTTCGACGCCGGCGACTCGCCGGCGTTTCTTTGTCTTGATTTCGCGTCCGGCGGCAACTATTCTCTCCTCAGGAGGAAACCGGATGCGAAAGGACGAGGAGCGGCACGTCTCTGAAGCCACGTTGCGCAGGTTCTTCCGGGCGGAGCTCTCCCGCCGCGATACGGCCGACCTGGTGCGGCACCTGCTGACGCAGTGCCCCCGCTGCCTGGACACGGCCATCGCAGTCGGAGCCCAGGAAGGGTTCGTCTTCACCCCGGACGGGTTCCAGCCGGAGAGGTTCGCCACCGACCCCGACCTCTACAACGCCACCTTCCTGAACCTGCTACGCAGCGGCGAGGCGACCCAGGCGCGGCTGGCCGCGGAGAAGCTGCGCGGGATCGGCCTCTTCGCCCTCCTCGAGGAGAAGAAACGGGAGAAGCGGCTGGACCTGATCCGCAAGGACCGGCGCTTCCACTCCTGGGGCCTGTTCACCCGGCTGATGGAGAAATCCCAGGAGTACTCGCGGAACGACCCCGCCGGAGGCGTCCACCTGGCGGAGATGGCCGTGGCCGTCGCCGAGACCCTGGACCCGGAGGAGCACAAGCCCAGCCTCATCGCCGACTTCCACGCCGCCGCCCTCGCCAATCTCGGGAACGCCAGGCGGCTCGCCGCCGACTTCGAGGGCGCCCGGACCTCTATCCAGGAGGCCTGGGAGGCGCTGAAGCCAGGGACGGGGGATCCTCTCGAGGAGGCGAACGTCGTCAGCCTGGAGGCCTCCCTGCTGCGGGACCTCGGCGACGTGGAGGGCGCGATCGCCCTCCTCGACCGCGCCTTCGAGATCTACCAGGAGCTGGACGACACGAACCAGCAGGCGCGGACCCTGATCCAGCAGGCGAACGCCCTCGGAGGCGTCGATCCCGCCCAGGCCATCCCTCTCCTGCAGGAGGCCCTGGCTCTCCTCGATTCGGCCGAGCACCCCCGCCTGGAGCTGTCCGCCCGCCATAACCTGGTCCTGTATCTCAACGACGCCGGCCAGACACAGGAAGCGCTCGCCCTCCTAGAGATCTCCCGGCCGCTCTACCAGAACTTTGGAGACGCCTGGACGCAGCTCCGGCTGCACTTTGTTGAAGGCCGTATTGCCCGAGCCCTGGGCCACCTCGCGGAAGCCGAGGCCACCTTCCGCTTCGTCTGGTACGACCTCGAAGCCCGGGGCATGCATTACGAGCTCACGCTGGTGTCGATCGACTTGGCCGAGGTCTACGTGGCCCAGCGCAAATTCGAGCCGGCGACGCGGCTCATGGACGACTTCTACCCTGTCCTGAAGAGCTGGGGGATGCACGCGGAGGGGCTGGCGGTCTGGCTGCTCCTGCGCGACGCCGTTGCCAAACACGCCGAAGAGAAGAAGATCCTGGAAGCCGCCGCGTTCCGCCAGACCGCCCAGTACTACCACCGCGCCTGGCGGATCCCCCTGGAGGCTCCGGACGCCACGGCCGACGCCTGACCCGGAGCGTCAAGACGCCCAGGATCTGAATCGAAGGCCGGGCGCTTACACGTCTCGCTTCCAACGTGTAAGCATCTCTAGCCTTTCTCCATCTGCCGCAGGATCAGCGGCTTAGTTGACGAGGATAAAGAACAGCCGTAGAGTCAGTCTAAGTAGTGGCAAACACGCCACATAGATTCATTGTAATTTCCAGGTAATCACCCCCGCTTGGTCAGGCGGGAGCAGATAAGACTGCGAGGGACCAGGTAGGGGCACCTGTAGAATCCTAGTTCGGCGATGCCTGAGCCATGTGATGATCTCGGGAGAACAGATGTACAAGGGTCCGGATGCCAGGAGTTCCCGCTGCGCGTCTCAAATTTCCATGGAATCACAGCGATCAAAAGGAGGAAGCTCATGCCTCGTCGTATCACGGCGCCGCTTGTCGTAATTTCTGTGGTGATAGGTGGATTCTATCCGTCCCCTACAAGAGCAGCGCGTCATTGGTTTACTGAGGAAGACCGCTTTGTGGCAAGAACAGATCTCTTTGAGGCATCTGTAGGCAGGAATTCCTTCTGCGACCCTATGAGCCAGAACGAGACGCTACAGGTGCAGCTTCGCTTCCTTAGGGGCGACGATGAATTCAGGATCGCCGACACTCCAGCCTATCACCAAATCATTAGATCGGTTGTAGCCCCAGCAATACATGCCATCTGCGGCAACGACACAGATCTGGTTATTTACAACTACTTCGCTAAGCGCATTGAGCGACCAAATGGTGCGGAAGTCGAAGCCAGCCGTGTAATCTTCAACTTCCCTCCCCCAGGCGATCGAGTTCAAGTACAATGGGTATGGTTCGACGCCGTTTTCGCTGGAACCGGCCCTTTATCCTTCACTACGCAGCACCTCGACGCCTATTATTTGGGGGACAAAAGTCTTACGACCCTGAAGGCGATTCGCGCTTGGCTGTCGCAAGGATCAGCGGCCGAACTAATTGCGCGGGTTCAGAAGGTCAGGTCAGAGCGCGAGAAAGTAATCGGCCGCATGGAGAATTCAAGACAGGCTGCAGAGGAGGCAATACAGGACTTGCTAGCGGAGCAAGTACGCTTGGGCGAGGAGGCGTACCGTTCACAGTGGAACGAGCAATCATACAGAACGGGAATTAAGGCGTTTGCGGAAGCCTGTGAGAAAGGTAGCCAGCGAGGCTGCGTGTTGCTGTCGAACACTCTTCCGGAGCTTCGAGATAACTGTCGTGGGCGTAGTGTAGATCGCGAGGCAAAACCTTGGGTTTGCGGCCTCTATGGCTTTGCTCTTGAGAAGGCCCCGATTCTCGAGCCTTTGCCATGGTACCTAGGAAGTAATTATCCTCAGCACCGCGACCACAAGTTGATCGATTCGCTCTACAGAGAAGCCTGCGGTGCTGGCGTGTCGTTCTACTGTGAACTCCTCAAAGACTAACCAAGCGGCTCATGACAGCACAACCATTCGAATCGTTAATCTATGAATCGCCGAACCCTGGGCCCTTAAGCGGACGGATACCGCGCTACACGCGGTCCCGCACGCTTAGGCCCGAAGCCGTTGGGCGACAAGATCGAGTATCTCACCTACGGAGGTGTCCTTGCCATGCGCCGAGTTCCTTATTGGTCCGCCATGCTGTTGCTGCTGATCGCAGCGGGTTGTTCTTCCCAACCGAGCGACGAAGATGCCCGCAAAGCCTGGCTCGGTCGAGCTGAGCGTCTCGGCCTCCAAGGCGTTCCCTATGAACCAGAGGCAACATTTCAAAGCATACGGAAGACGGACGGTGTGGCTGGCGAATCTTCTGGCGTAAAGACGTACCAGTACTCGTATGAAGTCACACTGAAATGCAACGTGGAATACAACTTTGGCTTTGGTAGGGTGAAGCCGCAATCTTGTAAGCCTGGCGAGCTTGTGACAGAGACCGGCACACTATCGTTCTACAAGACTGAGAATGGCTGGCAGCCAGCGCCACGTTGAGATCGCTGCCTTCGCGCACGGGGGGTACTTCGGTAGGCCGGGCGAAGACATGAGAATTCAGCGCCCAACCCCGGCCCCTGCACACGGACGGCTGGCTTCGCCATCCGCCGGTGAGGGGCAGCAGCGTAGGCCACGAAGGAGTTGCCGATGTCCCAAGCGAACAACCCGAACGCTGCCGTTAGCACCGAGCGGTTATTATCAGCCAACCCGCGAAAGGTGTTCGCCGCGTTCGAGCAACCGGATCGCCTCGCTCAATGGTGGGGACCGAGCGGCTTCACGAACACGTTCGAGCAGTTTGAGTTCAGGCCCGGCGGTCGGTGGGTCTTTGTGATGCACGGCCCGAATGGTGCCAACTACCCCAACGAGAGTGTCTTCCGGGAGATTCAGCCAGATACCAAGATCGTGATCGAGCACGTCGTAAAGCCATGGTACAGGCTGACGGTGACACTGACCGCTCGCGGTGACAAAACACACTTGGCTTGGGTCCAGGAGTTTGAGAGCCCCGAGGTCGCTGCGAAGATGCGCCGCCTTAGCGACACCGCCAACGAGCAGAACCTCGACCGGCTTCAGTCGTTACTCGCGAGTGAAAGTGCCTCACAACAAGTTGGAGGATGAACCGTGGCGTTAAAGTCAAAGAGGAGTGGCAAGGCGAAGCCGAAGGCCGAGGGCACGTCGCGCGCAAGCAAGCCACGCAAGTCGGCCACCAAGTCCGAGTCCCCGCCCATCGAAGGAGCGGTCCCAGCGGGTACGAGAAGCCATGAGCGAGCGACCGGGGAACCCGCTTCCCGGCTCATCGACCAGCGGATCCGCGACCTGGGGGGATGGCGCGGGGAGACCCTGGCCCGCATGCGGGCGCTGATCCTGGAAGCCGACCCCGAGATGACCGAGGAGTGGAAGTGGATGGGCACTCCGGTCTGGTCGCACCACGGGATTGTCTGCACCGGAGAGGCGTACACGAAGGTCGTGAAGCTCACGTTCGCCCAAGGGGCCAGGATCCCAGACCCATCGCGCCTCTTCAATTCCAGCTTGGAAGGCAACACGCGAAGGGCGATCGACATCCACGAAGGGGAGGAGGTCGACGCGGGCGCGTTCAAGGCGCTCGTGAAGGCCGCGGTGGCCCAGAATGGCCCGCCGAAGGCAGGCGCGAAGGCCAAGCCAGGGGCGAGTGAGGCCAAGCCGATCAAGGCGCGAAAAGGCGAGAAGGACGCCGTCGTCCTCCTCTCGGGCGGCAACCCGCGCATCGCGAAGGCGGACGGCGACGCCCCGGTGCAGGCGTACATCGCCGCGATGCCGGGCTGGAAGCGCGACCTCGGGAAGCGCCTCGACGCGCTCATCGTGCGGAACGTGCCCGACGTGCGCAAGGCCGTGAAGTGGAACTCGCCGTTTTACGGCATCGAGGGCCAGGGTTGGTTCCTGTCGTTCCACGTCTTCACCCGCTACGTCAAGGTGACCTTCTTCCGCGGCACGTCGCTGCGACCGGTCCCGCCCGGCGCCAGCAAGCACAAAGACGTGCGCTACTACGACATCCACGAAGGCGACGATCTCGACGAGGCGCAGATGGCGGCCTGGGTGAAGCAGGCCGCCGCGTTGCCCGGCTGGGTCCCGTAGCCGAGACCGTCCTGGGTTCGTCGCCGCCCCAGCGCTGACGAACGACCCGCGCCTAACTCTACTTCTCCACCCGGCCCAACGGGCCGGAAGAACGGAGCCCAGGGCTGAGGCCGACGGCCGATGCCCTGGGGAGAGAGGCGATCAACCCCCGCGGCCTGAAAGGTCCGCGAGAGTTTCTGCCGCAGTCGGCTCAGAGGTCTCGCGGCCTTTCAGGCCGCATGATTGTGGGACCTGTTGACCCAGGGCATCGGCCTGCGGCCTCAGCCCTGGGCTGGAGTCTCCCGGCCCGTTGGGCCGGGATGGATGCCAGCGCCCAACAGGTCGGCCTGCACCCCGGGAATCTCAATACAAAGGAGCTACCGGCGCTTCGGCTACGCGGGGAGGCGCAGAGGCTCGAGTTGGTCGATTTGGGCTGCGGACTTGCTGCGCAGGGCGTGCCAGAGGTCCCAGTCCTGTTGGAGGCCCAGCCAGAAGTCGGCCGACATACCGAGAACTCGGGCCAGGCGGAGAGCAGTGTCGGGGGTTACGCCACGCTTGCCCCGAATGATCTCATTGAGTCTTGGGAAGGAGACTCCCAGGCGAATCGCGAAGGCCGACTGACTGATTCCGAGCGGCTTGAGGAATTCTTCCAGGAGCATCTCTCCCGGATGCGTCGGCGGACGATGGGCGGGGAGCCGCCTTGCCACCAAACGATCCCGGCCCGGGGACGCGGTCTTTCCGGATGGGGCTTCAGCCGGCCCGGGCATGAATACCCGGGCTAAAAGAAGCGCCGGCTCAAGCCGGCTTGAGCTCCATTCATGGAGCGCCTCTCCTAGCCCGGCGATTCATCGCCGGGCGGAAAGAGGCTTTCCGAGACACCATCTGAGGCCTACTCCGCCGCCGGCATCTCGTTGCCGGCGTCCTCGACCTCGACGAGGATGGCGAGCGCGCGCTCGGCGTCTTCGGGGTGGACCTCCAGCCGGTTGCGGGCGGACGGCTGGCCGCTCAGCAGGTTGAGCGCGGGGAGTCGGTCTTCGCGGACGCAGGCGTCGATCCCCTCGGATTCCAGCAGGGTCTTGGCCAGGTGCGCCTCCAGGGGGCTGTGGAAGCGGGCGACGGTGGTCAGACCTTCCTCTTCCGGCTCGGGCATGTCTCGTCCTCCGAAGTCTTCCTCTTTCCAGACGGAGCGGCAGTTGCGGCAGGTCCAGCGGCGGCGCGGCACGGGCAGGGCGAGGCCGAGCAGGAGCCAGGCGCCCAGGAAGCCGAGCAGCGACCAGCGCTCGAAGGAGAGGTTGTCCGACTTGCAGCTCGGGCAGCGCTGGCGGTGGAGGTCGTCCTCGGTAACCAGGTAGATCTCGGGGAGGGGACGGCGGCTGTCCAGCAGCTCGGCGGCGCGGCCGGCGTCCTCCTGGCGCACCCGCAGCTTGACCCCGCCGACGAGGTTGCCGCCATAGAGGCTGCCGACGTTCTCGTCGGCGATCTGGGAGTCGATCCCTTCGCTCTCCAGGCGCGCGAGGGCCAGCCTGGCCTCCCAGGGGGAGGGGAAGGACCCCACGGTCACCCAGCTCTCGAGCTCGAACCTCGGATCGGACATGGTCAGGCGAAACCCCCATCGCGCAGCAGAGCCACCACCAGGGCAGCCAGGGCGGCGAAGAGCAGGAGCGTCAGCAGCGCGCCCCAGATCCCGGCCGTCCGGCTCCGGGCGTTGGCCAGGGCCAGATAGGCTCCCACTGCGCTGAGCAGTGCGAAAAGGACGAACAAGATCCAGGGCAGCAACATTTCGGCTCACCCATCGTAACCCCTCCAGTGAGGCCGCCGCGAGCTGTTGTCCCGCCCTCTCCTCTCCGGGCCACTTAGGGGGTAGGATGCACGTGTCTCCATAGTAATCCTTGAAGGGAAGAGTGGGGAGTAGGAACCAGGAGTATTGAATGGGAATCTCGACTTCGAAAGTCACGATCATCGGCGGTGGCATGAGCGGGCCCCTGATGGCCATGTACCTGGCCCGGCGAGGCTTTGAGGTCGAGGTGTTCGAGCGCCGCGGCGACATGCGCCGGGAGCGGGTGGAGGCGGGCAAGTCGATCAAGCTGACGCTGGCCGAGCGCGGGCTGCACGCCCTGCGCCAGCTCGGGCTGGAGGAAGAGGTCAAGGAGAAGTGCTGCATCCCCCTGCGCGGCCGGGCCGTCCACTCCGGCAACGGCCCGGTCGCCTTCATCCCCTACGGCAAGGACGACAGCGAGGTCATCTACTCGTTCTCCCGCACCGACCTCAACGTCGTCCTGCTCGACGCGGTGGAGAAGTACTCCAACATCCGGCTGCGCTTCCACCAGAAGTGCCTGGAGATCGACAAGGAGACGGCGGCGGCCGTGTTCCGCGACGACCGCACCGGCGAGGTCACCCGGGTCGAGGCCGACTTCCTGATCGGCGCCGACGGGGCCTTCTCGACCGTGCGGCAACAGATGCAGCGGGGGGAGCGGGCCGACTTCCGCCAGGACTTCCTGCGCTGGGGTTACAAGGAGATCTCGATCGTCGCCGGGCCGGACGGCAGGCACCAGATGGAGAAGCACGCGCTGCACATCTGGCCGTGCGGCGACCACATGCTGTTCGCGCTACCCAACCTGGACGGCTCCTTCAACGGCGTCTGCACTCTGCCGTTCGAGGGGCCGCACAGCTTCGAGGAGACCCGCACGGACGAGGAGGTGCTGGAGCTGTTCCGCACCTATTTCGGCGACGCGCTGCCGTTCATGCCGAACCTGCTCGAAGAGTATTCTTCGCGCAAGACCTCAGAGTTCCTGACCGTCCGCACCTCGTGCTGGCATCACAAGGGCAAGGTGGTGCTGGTGGGCGACGCCGCCCACACGGTGGTCCCCTTCTACGGCCAGGGGATGAACGCCGGCTTCGAGGACTGCTTCATCCTCGACGAGTGCATCGGCCGGCATGGCGCTCCTGAGGGCGGCTGGGAAGCCGCCTTCGCCGAGTACCAGTCGCTGCGCAAGCGCAACACGGACGTGCTGGCGGAGCTGTCGGTATCCAACTTCCACGAGCTGCGCGACACGGTGCGGCGGCCGATCGTGGCGGCGCGCAAGCGGACGTCGATCCTCCTCAACAAGCTTTTCGCCCAGCACTCGATCCCGCTCTACACGATGATCTCGCACAGCAACATGCCCTACGCCGACTGCGTGGAGCGGGCGAAGCGCCAGGACCGCATCGCGCGCTGGCTGGGGCTCGACCTCGTGGTAGGCGCGGTCACGCTGTGGGTCCATCTGCGCGCCGCCCTGGCGAAGCGCCGCGCCGCCCGCTGGGCGAAGGGGGCCACCCGGACGCCGATCCGGCCGGTCCGCGCGAACGCGGTGCCGGCGGTCGACGATTGAAAGGATCGCCGGCGACGGACCCTCTGGATTTTTACGGCCGTCTCAGGTATCTTTGCCGACCCCCTATCCGACTGGGAATGGCCCTGGTTTTGGAATTAGTGCATCTGCTGGAGCTTTGATGGAATGGCCAGCGACCCGGCGACTTTGATCGAGCGGCTGCGGAGCCGGGCGCTCCTGGCTCCCGGCCGGCGGGTCTACACCTTCCTCGCGGACGGCGAGGAGGAGCAGGGCCGTCTCACGTTCGCGGAGCTGGACGAACGGGCGCGCGCCATCGCGGCGGAGCTGCGCCGCCGCTGCCGGCCGGGCGACCGCGCCCTGCTGCTCTATCCGCCGGGGCTCGACTTCGCCGCGGCGTTCTTCGGCTGCCTCTACGCCGGCCTGGTCGCCGTGCCGGCCTATCCGCCCCGCTCGCCGCGCGCGCTGCCGCGGCTGCGCTCGATCCTGGAGGACTCCTCCCCGGCCCTGGCCCTGGCTCCCGCGGCTTCGGCCGCGCGCATCCGCGGCTGGTTCGCGCGCCACCCTGACCTGCCGTCGATCCCCTGGCTGGCGACCGACGAGGTCCCGCTCGCCATGGCGGAAGAGTGGCGGGATCCCGGAGTCCGCGGGGACGACCTGGCCTTCCTCCAGTACACCTCGGGCTCGACCTCCGCTCCCAAGGGGGTGATGGTCAGCCACGGCAACCTGGTCCACAACCAGCGGGTGATCGAGGGCGCCTGCCGCCACGGCGAGGAGTCGGTCTTCGTCTCGTGGCTTCCCGTCTACCACGACCTCGGGCTGATCGGGCAGGTCTTGCAGGCGGTCTGGACGGGCGCCCACTGCGTGCTGATGGCGCCGGTCGCCTTCCTGCAGCATCCGCCGCGCTGGCTGCGGGCCGTGTCGCGCTACCGGGCGACGACCAGCGGCGGCCCGAACTTCGCCTACGAGCTCTGCCTGCGCAAGGTCGCCGCCGAGGGGCTCGACCTGTCGTCCTGGCAGGTGGCCTTCAACGGCGCCGAGCCGGTGCGGGCGAGCACGCTGGAGCGCTTCGCCGAGGCGTTCGCGCCCGCCGGCTTCCGCCGCGAGGCGCTCTACCCCTGTTACGGCCTGGCCGAGACCACGCTGATGGTCTCGGGAGGCCGGCCGGAGGTGGCCCCGGCGGTCCACGCCTTCGATCCCGAGGCGCTCGCCGCCGGCCGGATCGCGGCTGCCGGCGATGGCGGCGCCGGCCGTCCGCTGGTCGGCTGCGGCGGGATCCTCTCCGACCTGGAGGCGGTGATCGCCGATCCCGAGACCGGCGCCGCGTGCCGGCCCGGCCGGATCGGCGAGATCTGGGTGGCCGGCGGCAGCGTGGCGCGCGGCTACTGGAACCGGCCGGAGGAGACGGAGCGCATCTTCGGCGCCCGCCTGCCGGACGGCCGCGGGCCGTTCCTGCGCACGGGCGACCTCGGGTTCCTGCACGAGGGCGAGCTGTTCATCACCGGCCGCATCAAGGACCTGATCATCCTGCGCGGGCGCAATCTCTATCCGCAGGACGTCGAGCTGGCGGCCGAGCGGAGCCACCCGGCGCTGCGCACCGGAGGCGGCGCCGCCTTCTCGGTGGAGGCCACGGGCGAGGAGCGGCTGGTGATCGTCCACGAGGTGGAGCGCCACGCGGCCGACCGCGAGGGCTCGGCCGAGGAGATCGCCGCCGCGGTCCGGCAGGCGGTCGCCGAAGAGCACGAAGCCGCGGTCCACGAAGTCGTGCTGGTCGTCCCCGGCGGCGTGCCCAAGACCACCAGCGGCAAAGTCCAGCGCCGCGCCTGCCGCGACCTCTATCTGAGAGGCGAGCTCGACGCGGTCGGCCGCAGCCGCCTCGCTCCGGCCGCCGCGGAGGAGCCGGCCATCGCGGGCGACGCCCTGGGCGAAACCCTGGCGGCCACGCCCGAAGCCGAACGTCCGGCGCTCGTGGAGTCGTGGCTGCGGCGCACCTTCGCGCGCCTGGCAGGGACGGGCGCCGCCGCGATCGATCCCGAAGCCCCGCTGACCGCCCTTGGACTCGATTCGCTCGTGGCCATCGAGCTGAAGAACGCCGTCGAGGCGGAGACCGGCGCGGAGCTGTCGATTGTCGCCTTGCTGGAGGGGATGTCTTTGCGGGAGGCGGCGCGGAACCTCACCCTCCTGGCCCCCCTCGGCCCGCTGGAGATCCTCCCCACTGTAGAGACGCCCCGTGGGGCGTCTCCTGCGGCGGCATTCATTTCCAGGAATCCGCGCGATGCCGCGGACACCTCCGGAGGAGGAGACGCCCCACGGGGCGTCTCTACAGTGGGGGATGCGGCAGATCGATCGGTCCTCTCCTGGGGCCAGCGCTCGCTCTGGTTCCTCCACCGTCTGGCTCCGGACAGCCCGGCCTACAACATCGCCGGAGCGGCGCGCCTGGCCGGGCCGTTCGACCGCGAGGCGCTGCTGCGCGCCCTGGCGGCTCTGGCCGACCGCCATCCCGCTCTCCGCACGACCTACGCCGCGGGGGCCGAGGGGCCGGTACAGCGCGCGGGCGAGAGGCCGGCGGACGCGGTCCGGCGCGTGGACGCTTCGGGGTGGAGCGACGAGGAGGTGCGCGCCGGCCTCCATGAGGAGGCCTTCCGGCCGATCGACCTGGAGCGCGGGCCGGTCTTCCGCGCCGCGCTCTTCGAACGGGGGGAGGAGGCCTGGCTGGTCCTCGCCGTCCACCACGTCGCCGCCGATCTCTGGTCGCTCGCGGTGATGACCCGCGAGCTCGGGGCCTTCTACGCGGGGGCGGAGCTGCCGGAGCCCGAGGCGCGCTACGCGGACTTCGTGGCCTGGGAGGAGCGGCGCCTCGCCGGCGAGCGCGGCGAGCGGCTGTGGAGCTTCTGGCGGGAGCGGCTCGCCGGAGCGCCGCCGCTCGACCTGCCCACGGACCGGCCGCGCCCGCCGGTCCAGACCTTCCGCGGCGGCGCCCGCTCCCTCCGCCTGCCGGCCGCCGATCTGGAGGCGATCCGCAACCTGGCGGCGGTGCGCGGCGTAACGCTGTTCATGGCCCTGACCGCCGGCTTCCAGGCGCTCCTCTCCCGCTACAGCGGACAGGAGGACTTCCTGGTCGGCACTCCCACCTCGGGCCGCGGCTCCGAACGCTGGGCCGGGGTGGTCGGCTACTTCGTCAATACCGTGGCGCTGCGCGCCGGCCTCGCGGGCGATCCTGAGGCGGACGAGCTGCTGGAGCGGGTGCGGCGGACGGCGCTCGACATGTTCGAGCACCAGGATTTCCCTTTCGCCCTGCTCGCCGAGCGGCTCCAGCCGGACCGCGATCCGAGCCGTCCGCATCTGATACAGGCCCAGCTCGGGCTGGAGAAGGCCCCCTCGGCCGAGCTGGCGGCGCTGCCGGCCTTCGCGCTCCAGCAGGGCGGAGCCACACTCTCGCTCGGCGGCCTGGAGCTGGAGTCGGTCGCCCTCGACACGCCGGCGTCGCAGATGGACCTGACGCTGCTCGCGGCGGAGCTGGAGGGCGGGCTCTCCCTGTGGCTCCAGCACAACGCCGACCTCTTCGACGCCGCGACCGCGGAGCGGATGCTGGGCCACCTCGGCAACCTCCTGCGGGGGATGGCCGCGGACCCGCGGCGGCGGATCTCCGGGATCGAGATCCTCTCCCCGGCCGAGCGCCGCCAGATCGTGGAGGAGTGGGCCGGCGCCGCGTCCGACTACCCGCGGGACCAGCCGGTCCACGCGCTGTTCGAGGAGCAGGCGCGCAGGACGCCCGGGAAGGTGGCCCTGGTCTTCCAGGACGAGGAGACCACCTACGCCGAGCTGAACGCCCGCGCCAACCAGCTCGCCCGCCACCTGCGCGCCCTGGGCGTCGTGCCCGAGACGCCGATCGGGGTGGCGCTGGACCGCTCGCCCGACCTGATCGCCTCCTTCCTCGGCATCCTCAAGGCCGGCGGCGCCTACGTGCCGCTCGACCCCGCCTATCCGCGCGAACGGCTGGCCATGATGACGGAGGAGGTGGCGCTGCCGTTCCTCGTCACGAACGGAGAGGAGACGTCCCGTTGGGACGTCTCTACGGGGATGCGGATCGTGGATCTGGATCGGGAACGCGAGGCCATCGCGGCGGGCAGCGCGGCGGACCCCGACTGGCCGGTCTGCGGCGCGCGCGGCCTGGCCTACGTGATGTTCACCTCCGGCTCGACCGGCCGGCCCAAGGCGGTCGGCGTTGAGCACCGTAGCATCGTGCGCCTGGTGCGCGGCGCCGGCTACACCGACTTCGGGCCGGACCAGACGTTCCTCCAGCTCGCGCCCAACTCCTTTGACGCCGCGACCTTCGAGATCTGGGGACCGCTGCTGAACGGCGGCCGGCTGGCCCTCTTCCCCGGCCGGGTCCCGTCGTTCGCCGAGCTCGGCGAGGTCATGGCGCGGCACGGGGTGACGCTGCTGTGGATCACCACCGGCCTGTTCCACCAGGTGGTGGAGAACCGGTTCGAGATCCTGCGCATCCCGCGGATCATCATGACCGGCGGCGAGGTGACCTCGCCGGAGCACGTCAACCGGGTGCTCCGCGAGATCCCCGGCGCCCGGCTGCTCCACTGTTACGGCCCGACCGAGAACACCACCTTCACCACCTGCCAGACCCTGAAGGAGCCGGTCCCCCAGGGATCGACGGTGCCCATCGGCCAGGCGATCCCCAATTCGCGGATCTATCTCGTCGACCGGAGCTTCCGGCCGGTGCCGGTGGGCGTGCCGGGCGAGCTGGTCACGGGCGGCGACGGCCTGGCGCGCGGCTATCTGAACCGGCCGGACCTCACGGCGGAGAAATTCGTGCCCGATCCGCTCTCGGGCGAGCCTGGAGCGCGGCTCTACCGTTCGGGCGACCTGATCCGCTGGCGGCCGGACGGCAACATCGAGTTCCTGGCGCGCGTCGACCAACAGGTGAAGATCCGCGGCTTCCGCGTCGAGCCCGGGGAAGTCGAGATCGCCCTCGCCCGGCATCCGGCCGTGCGCGCGGCGGCGGTGGTGGTCGCGGGCAGAGGCTCGGCCGGCAGGCGGCTGGTGGCCTACGTAGGCGCTGACGGCGAGAGGGCCGGCCTCGCCTCCATCCTGCGTGCCTGGCTGCGCGAGCGGCTGCCCGAGCCGATGATGCCGGCGGCGTTCGTCATCCTGCCCGAGCTGCCGCTCAACCCCAACGGCAAGGTGGACCGGCAGGCCCTCCCCGATCCGGAGAGCCTGGAGGTCGAGTCCGAGACCCCTTACGAGGCGCCGCGCAACCCGGCCGAGGAGCTGATCGCCGGGATCTGGGAAGAGGTGCTGGGTGTTCTGGGGGTGGGCCGGGTCGGCGTCCGCGACGACTTCTTCGCGCTGGGCGGCCACTCTCTGCTCGCCACGCGGGTCCTGGCCCGGCTGCGCGAGCCGTTCGGCGTGGAGCCGCCGGTCTCGGCCCTGTTCGCCGATCCGACCGTGGCCGGCCTGGCCGCCGCGGTCGAGGCCGCGCGGCGCGCCGGCGCCTCCGGCCCCGAGCCGCCGCCGTTCCGCCGCGTCCCGCGCGATGGGTCCACCCCGCTCTCCTTCGCCCAGGAGCGCCTCTGGTTCCTCGACCGTTTGACGCCCGGGCTCCCGGTCTACAACGTGCCCGCCGGCGTGCGGCTGCGCGGCGATCTGGACGCGGACGCCCTGGCGCGCGCCCTGTCGGAGGCCGTGCGCCGCCACGAGGCGCTGCGCACAGTCTTCTCTGAAGGTCCAACGGGGCCGGTCCAGACCGTCCAGCCGGCCGAGCTGGCGCTGGCCGTGTCCGATCTTTCCTCCCTGCCTGATCCGGAGGAGGCGGCCCTGCGCACGGCCGTGGAGGAGGCGGGCACGCCGTTCGACCTCGGCGCGGCGCCGCTGTTGCGCGCCCTTCTGCTGCGCATCGGCCCGCGGGACCACCTGCTCGTCCTCACCCTGCACCACATCGCCTCCGACGGCTGGTCGATGACCGTGCTCTTCCGCGAGCTCGAGGCCCTGTACGCGGCGTTCCGCGACGGCCGCCCCTCGCCGCTCCCTGAGCTGGCGTTCCAGTACGCCGACTTCACGGTCTGGCAGCGAGCCTGGCTCGCCGGAGCGCTGGAAGACCAACTCGCCGGGTGGCGCGCGGCCCTCGCCGGAGCGCCGGAGAGCCTCGACCTGCCGACCGACCGGCCGCGCCCGCCGGTCCAGCGGTTCCGTGGTCTGTCCGTGCCAGTCTCCCTGTCCGCAGAGACGGCGAGAGGCCTGCGCAGCCTCGCTCGACAGGAGGGGGCCACCCTGTTCATGGCGCTGCTGGCCGGCTTCTCGGCCCTCCTCGCGCGCTACAGCCATCAGGAGGACCTCGTCGTGGGCTCGCCCGTGGCGAACCGCAACCGGCCGGAGATCGAGCCGCTGATCGGCTTCTTCGTCAACACGCTGCCGATGCGCGCGCGGCTGGACGGGGAGCCGTCGTTTCGCGAGCTGACCGCCCGGGTGCGCGACGCGGCGCTCGCCGCTTATGCCCGGCAGGACGTGCCGTTCGAGCGGCTGGTCGAGGCGGTGGGCGCCCGGCGCGACCTGTCGCGCAGCCCGCTCTTCCAGGTGATGCTCGCCGTCGAGGAGTCGCCGGCGCGCGCGCCGCGGCTGGCCGGGCTCGAAGCCGAGCCGGTGGCGATTCACAACGGCACCGCCAAGTTCGAGATCACCCTCCATCTCTCCTCCTCCGGCGACGGGCTCGCGGGCGGGATGGAGGTCGACTCCGACCTCTTCGACGCGGCGACCGCGGAGAGGATGCTCGGCCACCTCGCGAGCCTGCTCGCGGCCGCCGCCGCCGATCCGGCGGCAGGCGTCCGGGAGCTGCCGCTGCTCGGCGAGAGCGAGAGCCGGCAGCTCCTGGAATGGGGCGGCGGCCCAGGCGACGACACCGCGGGCTCTCCGGTCTTCCTCCTGCACGAGCGCTTCGCCTGGCAGGCGGCGCGGTCTCCAGAGGCCCCGGCCGTGGTCTTCGAGGGCGAGCGGCTGAGCTATGGCGAGCTCGACCGGCGAGCCACCCGTCTGGCCCAGACCCTGCGCGCCTGGGGAGTGGGCCCGGGCGAGCTCGTCGCCCTGTGCCTGGAGCGTTCGCTGGAGATGGTCGTGGCCGTCCTCGGCGTGCTCAAGGCCGGCGCCACCTACGTGCCGATCGACCCGGACTACCCGGCCGAACGCATCGGCTTCCTGCTCGCAGACAGCGCCGCCCCGGTCCTGCTGAGCCAGAGGACCGTGGCCGCGGGCCTGCCCGAGCACGGCTGCCGCACGCTGCTTCTCGACGATGGATGGGAAGCCCAGGCGCCGGCGGCGGGGGAGGCTCTGCCGGCCGTGCCGCCCGAGAGCCCGGCCTACGTCATCTACACCTCCGGCTCGACCGGCAGGCCCAAGGGCGTCGTGGTCAGCCACGCTCACGTGGCCCGGCTCTTCAGCTCGACCGAGGCGTGGTTCGGCTTCGGCCCCGAGGACGTCTGGACCCTGTTCCACTCCTACGCCTTCGACTTCTCGGTCTGGGAGATCTGGGGCGCCCTGCTTTATGGCGGACGGCTGGTGGTCGTCCCCTACTGGGTCAGCCGCTCGCCCGAGGCCTTCCACGAGCTGCTGCGCCAGGAGCAGGTCACGGTTCTCAACCAGACCCCTTCGGCCTTCCGCCAGCTCCTGCGAGCCGACGAGACCGCCCCGGCCGGA
>DASVEF010000390.1:0-12736 GCA_036380715.1 Thermoanaerobaculia bacterium
AAAAGAGCCGGTGGCAGTCCAAAAACCGTTTTTAGACTGTCCCTGCCGGCGGGGGACAGTCTCAAAATGCTTCCAGCACCGTCTCTGGCTGCTGGGAACGGTGCTAAAACGGTTTTGGTGCTTCCCCTGGCTGCTGGAGACGGTGTTAAAACGGTTTCAGCAGCCTCAAAAGCGGTTTCGAAGCTGCCGCGTGAGAAATTTGCGCCCGGACACCGCCTATCTCCCCCACCCCGCCAGCTCGTCCTCGGCCTCTTTCGCCCACGGCACGTCCTCTCCCCTTTTCTCCCGGAATAAGTGGGCACCTCTCCCCGATGCGATACGATGCCGCCAAGAGGCGGACATGAACCCACTGCTGCTGCTCCTCTCCCTTGCCGCGACCCAGCCCAATCCGGCGCTGCTGGCAGGCCTCGAGTACCGCCAGCTCCATTTAACCCGCGGCGGGCGCTCGACGGCCGTCACCGGCGTCGCGGCCGATCCCTTCACGTTCTACTTCGGCGGCATCGGCGGCGGCGTGTGGAAGTCGACCAACGCCGGCACCACCTGGCGCAACGTGTCGGATCGGTACTTCGAGGCCGGGTCGGTCGGCGCGATCGCGGTGTCCGACTCCAATCCGCTGGTGGTGTACGCCGGTACCGGCACCGCGTGCCCGCGCGTGAACGTCTCGCCCGGCGTCGGCGTCTACAGGTCCGACGACGGCGGCGCAACCTGGGTGCATGCGGGACTTCGCGATGCGGGGCAGATCGGCCGCATCCGGATCCATCCGCGCAATCCCGATCTCGTCTACGCCGCCGTGCTCGGTCACGCCTCGGCGCCGAATGCGACGCGCGGCGTGTTCCGTTCGCGCGACGGCGGCCGCTCGTGGCAGAAGGTCCTCTTCATCAGTGAGGGAACGGGAATCGCCGATCTCGCGCTCGACCCTGCCGATCCGCGCGTGCTGTACGCGGCCTCGTGGTCCTTCGAGCGCAAGCCCTGGGCGTTCGAGAACGGCGGTACGGAGGGTGGGATCTTCAAGTCCGAAGACGGCGGGGACACCTGGACGCGTCTCGCAGGCGGCCTGCCGTCGGGCGTGCTGGGCCGCACCGCCGTCACCGTCTCTCCGGCGCGACCGTCGCGTGTCTGGGCGCTGATCGAAGCGGCTGGCGGCGCCGGCGGGCTCTTTCGATCAGAGGACGCGGGCCGCACCTGGTCGCGCGTCAACGGCGACGGGCAGTTGACGCAGCGCGCCTCCTATCACACGCATCTCACGCCGCATCCGGTGTCCCCGGACGTGATCTACGTGTTGCACATCACACTGTTGAAGTCGACCGACGGCGGCGCGACCTTCGCGATGGCCCCGGAATCGCACGTGGACCATCACGACCTCTGGATCCATCCGCGCGACCCGCGCATCATGATCAACGGCAATGACGGCGGCGCGACGGTTTCGCTCGACGGCGGCGCGACATGGTCGACGCAGATGAATCAGCCGACTGGCGAGATGTACCGCGTCGCGGTCGACACGGGATATCCGTACCGCGTCTACTCCGCGCAGCAGGATGCCGGCGCGGTGTCGGTGCCGGCGGCAAACCCCAACATGCCGCTGGAGCTCGTCGATGTCTATGATGTCGGCGGCGGCGAGGCGAGCAACATCGCCGTCGATCCCCGCGATCCATCCATCGTGTACGCGACGATCGGCGGGCAGGGCTGGCAGATCGCGAAGACCGACACGGCGAGGAAGACCTCCGAGCTCCTGCAGGTCTACCCCGAGCCGCGCGTTGGGCAGCGGGCGGCGGCCATGAAATACCGCGCCAACTGGAACATGCCGCTGCGTCTCTCGCCGCACAACCCGGACGTCCTGTACATGGGGTCGCAGCACGTGCATCGCTCGCGCGATGGCGGCCGTTCCTGGGAGGTGATCAGCGGCGACCTGACGCGGAACGACAAGACGAAGCAGCAGCGGGCACACAGTCGGGGCCTGAAGCGAGGGGTAGCGGGCAGCGAGATCTACGACACCATTCTGGTGATCGAAGAGTCGCCGCTCGCCGAGGGGCTGCTGTGGGTGGGCACCGACGACGGGCTCGTGCACGTCTCGCGCGACGGCGGGCAGACGTGGACGAACGTGACGCCGCCCGCCATGCCGGAGTGGGGCACGGTCAGCACCATCGATCCTTCGGTGCACGCGCCGGGCCGCGCCGTCATTGCGGTCTACCGCTATCTGCTCGGCGATCGCCGGCCGTACATCTTCGTCACCGACGACTATGGCCGCTCGTGGCGCGGCGGCGTCGACGGTATCGACAGCGGCCATTACGTGCGGGCGGTGCGTGAAGACCACGACGTCCAGGGACTGCTCTATGCCGGCACGGAGTTCGGGATCTACGTGTCGTGGAACGATGGCGGCCGCTGGCAGCGGCTGCAGCTCAATCTTCCCGTCGCGCCGGTCTCCGACCTGCGGGTGCATCGCAAGGACCTCGTCGTGTCGACCTTCGGCCGCGGACTGTGGGTGTTGGAGGACCTCGGCGTCGTGCAGCAGGCCGGCGGCCTCCGCGCGGATGTGAGCCACCTGTTCGCGCCGCGCCCGGGATATCGCCCCGCCGGGAACGGTTCGTATGTTCCGGTCGACGGTGGCGCCACCATCACGTACTACCTCACGTCGCAGACGCATCCCGTCACCATCGAGATCAGCGACGAGCGCGGCGACTTCGTCGCCAGGTACGTCAGCCGTTCGCCCGACGACCCCTGGAAATCGGATGTCCCTGCCGTCCTCACGTCCGTCTTCGAGGGGTGGGATGTCGTCCCAACGCGGCAAGGCATCAACAGATTTCGCTGGACGGCCCGGCACGCCGCGCCGTTCGAGCTTCCGGGCGGCAACGACCCGACGTGGGGGCCGTTCGGCCCGTTCGTGAAGCCAGGGAACTACACGGTGAAGATCACGGCGGGCGCGTGGAGCGCCACCCAGCCGCTGACGATGCTCGCCGATCCGAGAATCGACGCGGCGGCCGCCGACTTCGACGAGCAACTCGCGCTGGCGCGCGACGTCGGCGCGCGCATCGATGGCTTGATGAAGGCGCTGGCGCGGCTTGACGCGCTTCGCGAGGAGGTGCGCGAGAGACCGGGGACCGAGGCGCTGGTCGCGGATCTCGACGCCGTCGAAGGCGAGCTCTCGTGGTTGCGCCGCGACGGGGATCCGGGCCTCACGCCGGAGCTGACCTCGCTGTACGATGCGATCGTCGCCGGCAGCCTCGCGCCCTCGCCCGGCATCCGCGAGCGGATGCGGGATCTGCTGCCGCGCCTCGACGCCGCGCTAGCGCGCTTCGAAGCGCTTGCGAAGACCGCGCAACTCGGGCAACGAACGCTTCGATGAACCATCGATCGATCAAAGAGGTCGCAGCCCGGCAGCCAGGAGGCCCTGACCTGGATCGAGCTGGTCGAGGACCGCTTGAACCCGGTGAGCCGCGCGCTGTAGAATAGGTTCGCTTCCTCATCACGCCGAAGTCGCAGGAACCGAGCAGGAACCGACATGCTCTTCTGTAGGTTCATCGCCCCCAACGCCGATCTGGGCCAGGAGCTTTCTGCGGTCTACAACCCGTTCCTGGTGGCGCTGTCCTTCTTCGTGGCCGCGCTGGGCGGCTACGCCGCCCTCGAGGTCGTCGAGCGGATGGCGAGCGCGCCATCGCCGCAAACCCGTCGCCGGTGGCTGGCCGCCGGCGCCGCCGCCATGGGCTCGGGCATCTGGTCCATGCATTTCATCGGCATGCTCGCCTTCTCGTTGCCGATTCCGGTCAGCTACGACCTCACCATTACTCTCCTCTCGATGGTTCCCGCCGTGTTCGCGAGCGCCATGGCGCTCCATTTCATGGACCGCGCCAGGATCTCGTGGTGGCGGCTCAATGTCGGCGGCCTGCTCATGGCGTTGGGGATCGGGAGCATGCACTACACCGGCATGGAAGCGATGCGCATGGACGCCATGATGGGGTACGCGCCCCTCCTGTTCGCCCTGTCGATCTTCGTCGCTCACGTGCTCGCCACCCTCGCCCTTTACATCAAGTTCTTCCCCGGCGGCGCCACTCTCCCCTTCCTCCGCCAGGTGGCCGGAGCCGGCGCCATGGGCTGCGCCGTGGCCTGCATGCACTACACCGCCATGCACGCCGCCCGCTTCTACCCTGGCAGCATGGGGTCCCCGAAGGTCGTGTTCGAGCCGCGATGGATGGCCGTCGTGATCGCCGTCGTCACCTCGGTGATCATCGCGGTTGCCATCGCCGCCACGCTCGTCGACCGCCGCACCGCCGAGCTGGTGACGAAGCGCGACGAGGCGGTGCGGGCGAACCGGGCCAAGTCCGAATTCCTGGCCGCCATGAGCCACGAGATCCGCACCCCCTTGAACGGGGTGATCGGCATGGCCGACCTCCTGGCCTCGGGTCCCTTGGCGCCCGAGCAGCGCGACCAGGCCGAGACCATCCGGCGCTCCGGCGAGACGCTCCTCGCGATCCTCAACGACATCCTGGACTGGGCCAAGATCGAGGCCGGCCGCCTGGAGGTGGAGCGCCTGCCGGTCGACGCCCGGGCCGCCGCGGCTGACACCTTGGCCCTGTACCGCTCCCAGGTCCGCGAGCAGGGAGGGGCGCTGGTCCTGGACTGGCCCGAGACGGTGCCGCGCCGGGTGCTGGCCGATCCCATACGGGTGCGCCAGGTGCTCTGGAACCTGGTCTCCAACGCGCTGAAGTTCGCCCCCGGCGGCACCGTCATGGTCGCCGCCAGCGCCGACGGAGAGGGGCGCCTCGCCATCGCGGTCCGCGATACCGGGATCGGCATGGATGAGGCCCAGCGCGCCCGCCTGTTCCGGCCCTTCACCCAGGGCGATGCCTCGACGACCCGGCGCTTCGGCGGCACAGGTCTGGGCCTGGCGATCACCGCCCGCCTGCTGGAGGCCATGGACGGGACGATCGCGGTGGCGAGCGCCCCGGGCTGCGGCAGCACCTTTACGGTCCGACTGCCGCTCGTCTCCGAGCCCGCGGCCGAGGACGCTGCCGCCCCGGCCGCGTCGGTCCCGCTCGTCTCGCCGAGGCCGCCGAGATCGCAGCCCGGAGCCATCCCGAGCCGCCGGCGGGTCCTGGTGGCCGAGGACAACCCGGTGAACCGGACGGTGATCCAGGCCATGCTGCAGCACCTGGGAACCGCCGTGGAGTGCGTGGAGGACGGGGTGGAGGCGGTCGAGGCCACCGCCCGCGCGGCCTACGACCTGGTGCTGCTCGACATCTACATGCCGGTGCTGGACGGGCTGGCCGCGGCCCGCGCTATCCGTGCCCGGGAGGTGGCCGGCGGCGGCAGGCGCCTGCGCCTGGTGGCCCTGACCGCCAACGCCTTCGCCGCCGACCGGGAGGCCTGCGAGGCGGCGGGCATGGACGGCTTCCTGGCCAAGCCCATCACCTTGGACACCCTGCGGGCGGTGCTCAAGACCTTATCGGAGGGCGACGGGTAGCCGGGCTGTTCTTACTGACCCGGGGGGAAGTGCTCGTTCATCCACGCTTGCCACAAAGGCTCGCCGCTTGCGGCAGCGGCGGACGCCCGGTCGCCGTACAGGAAAAAACGGATCGAAAGGTAGACCTGGCCACCCATGGCCATGGCGAAAAGATGGGCAAGGCCGGGCGCGGGCTCGTCGAGCCGCAGAAGGAGCTCTTCCGGGTGCTCGCCTTCGCCCGTCCGTTCGACCAGCCCGGCGAGCGGCGGAGCGCCGGGAGGTGTGCTCCGCCGCTGGCCCACGGCAGCCCCGGCAAGGCCGAGCGGACCGGTCAGCTTCTCCCAGGCCTCGGACTTGGGCTCGGGGGCGACGCCCATGAGTTGAAAGGCCGAGCAGCGCTGGCCGGGGAAGTGGGTGAGATACAGCCGCAGGATGCGGAAGAAGTCGGGCCAGCCGCCTTCCCAACTCTCGAGCTGATTGTCCCAATCGTCGCCGCTCGCGAAAAGGCTGTGGACCACACGGACGACGCAGGTGCCGCCGGAGCGCGCTTCGACGATCCACTCCGTGGCGACCGGTGGAGCGTCCGGGCCCAAGTCCTGGCTTTCGGCGGCGAACCTGCGGGGCGGGTCCCAGTGAGTCACGGTTGCCAATGAGTCCATGCCCGGGCCAAAGTGGGAGACGACACGTACGGGAACGCCGTCTTCACCCTTTTCAACCTCGGTGGGGACGAACCAGGACGAGACTCCAGGCCCGGTCGCAATGGCCTCCCAGACCTGCTCGGGCGTGCCCGGGACCTCAACTTCGACCTGGACTGATCGGTGTCCAGAGGCATCTTTTTTCACGCTCATGATGGCTCCTTGTAGTGCTCGCGGGTAAACATGGGCGGGAAGCCGGCCTTACCAGGCACGTCACTCGTCTGATCAGGCACGCCGTTCGCCTGGTCAGGCACGCCGCTCGCCTGGTCAGGCACGCCGCCCGCCTGGTCAGGCGCGTCACTCGCCTGGTCAGGCATGCCGTTCGCCTGGTCAGGCATGCCGCTCGCCTGGTCAGGCACGCCACTCGCCTGGTCAGGCACGCCACTCGCCTGGTCAGGCGCGCCGCTCGCCCGGTCAGGCGCGCCGCTCGCCCGGTCAGGCCCGGAGAGGGGCGGTTGAGGCTGGAAATGCCGTCGGGCAGGAAATCACCGGCAGCGTTTCCACGGGAGCTCGACCGGGACAAGTTGGCGCTGGACGAGGTGACGGCCGTTTCGCGGAGGGCCGGCCGGCTACCCCGGGGAGGGGTAGCCGCACAGGGCCGCTTGCGAGCCTCGCAAAGTACCGCGCGGCGGGTCCCCGGGTCAAGCCTCGAACGGTTGGCGACGACCGAGCAACTCCCTCTTTCCCAGATTTACACAACCTGACATGCTGAATCACCATATTTTACTTACCTCTTGACATCTCGGTTCCGGGCCGTACAATACGCAGCTACCAACAGCTTCGGCTCGTTGATTCGTTGGATACGGCCTGCTGGGTCGTTCGTTGTAAGACGGTCTTTTGTAATTTCTTCGCCAATTTTGCCGATGACCGGACAGCACCATACGATCATTTTCGTCCCGCACGCGCACGCCAAGCTGCGCAAGTGGCGGGTGACGAACTTGCAGATCGGGCTCGCCGTCGGTCTCTTCCTCCTCCTCACCCTCGTTTCCGGCTACTTCGTCTGGGCGCACTTCACCACCCCGGTCAATCCGGTGGAGATCAGCCATCTCCAGAAGGAGAACGAGGAGCTGCGCCAAGTGAACGCGAGCTTCGAGACGAGCCTCCAGAAGCTCCAGGACCAGCTCGCGGCCTACGAGGACCGCACGCGCGACCTCGCCATCGTGGCGGGGATCGAGAGCCTGGGCGACGGCGTCGAGGCGGGCATCGGCGGCGACGCTCCGGCCGAGGAGATCAGCCCCGAGGATCTGCCGAAGATGGAGGCCCGGGCGGCCGAGCTCTCCGGCGCTCTCGACAAGGTCGAAGACAAGCTGGAGCAGCGCGTGCGCTGGATCTCCTCCACTCCGGCCATCGCCCCGGTCAAGGGCATTCTCACCAGCGGCTTCGGCTATCGCAACGATCCCATCACCCATGGCAACGGCAACCACCAGGGCGTGGACATCGCCGCCGGCCCGGGGCAGCCGGTGAAGGCCAGCGCCGACGGGATCGTCATGCGCGCCGGCGAGGAGGGCGGGCTCGGCCGCGCGGTCTTCCTCGCTCACGGCTACGGCCTGACCACCCGCTACGGCCACCTCTCGGCGGTCACCGTGCGGCCCGGCCAGAAGGTCAAGCGGGGCGATGTCGTCGGACGGGTCGGCAATACCGGGCGCTCGACCGGCTATCACCTCCACTACGAGGTCCGCATCGACGGCAGCCCGGTCAATCCGCTGGCCTACATCCTCGACTCCGCCGGCGGTCCGCTGTAGGCCCTCACTCCCGGCCCCTCTCCCAGAGGGAGAGGGGTGAACCTCAGCGAAAAAAGCTACAGGAAAGACCTCCTGCCTTTCTACGGGGAAATTTCTCCCCTCTCCCCCCGGGAGAGGGGCCGGGGGGAGGGCTCGGCGCGGAATTTCTTTCTGCTAGACTGCGGTTGAAGCGCTTACCGCGGGACGTTTTCCCACGCCCTTTCAACAGCTCTGAAGAGAACTCCATGATCAACCAGATCCTGACCAAGATATTCGGCAGCCAGCACGAGCGGGACGTCAAGAAGATGCTGCCGATCGTGGCGGCCGTCAACGAGATGGAGCCGCAGATCCAGGCGCTGTCGGACGAGGCGCTCCGGGACAAGACCGAGGAGTTCCGCCGCCAGCTCGCCGACGGCGCCTCCCTCGACGACCTCCTGGTCCCGGCCTTCGCCGTGGCCCGCGAGGCGGCCTGGCGCGTCCTCAAGATGCGCCCCTTCGACGTCCAGCTCATGGGCGGCGTCGTGCTCCACCGCGGGCGCATCGCCGAGATGAAGACCGGCGAGGGCAAGACCCTGATGGCCACCCTCCCCGTCTATCTGAACGCGCTGGAGGGCAAGGGCGTCCACGTGGTCACGGTCAACGACTACCTGGCGCGGCGCGACTCCGACTGGATGGGCCGGATCTACCGCTTCCTCGGCCTGTCGGTGGGCGTCATCCAGCACGACATGTCCGACGCCGAGCGCAAGCACGCCTACGGCTGCGACGTGACCTACGGCACCAACAACGAGCTCGGCTTCGACTACCTGCGCGACAACATGAAGTTCGAGCTGGAGTCGATGGTCCAGCGCGCGCACCACTACGCCATCGTCGACGAGGTGGACTCGATCCTCATCGACGAGGCGCGCACGCCGCTGATCATCTCCGGCCCTTCGGAGGAGTCGGTCGACAAGTACTACCGCATCGACCGCATCATCCCGCGCCTGGTCAAAGGCGAGGAGATCGACGAGGGCGACGGCCAGAAGCGGACCACCGGCGACTTCCTGGTCGACGAGAAGGGGCACTCCGTGAGCCTGACCGAGGAGGGCGTCGAGAAGGTCGAGCAGCTCCTCGGCGTGCGCAACCTCTACGATCCGGACAACATGGAGATCCTGCACGGGGTCAACCAGGGGCTGCGGGCGCACCACCTCTACCAGCGCGACGTCGAATATCTGATCAAGGACGGCAAGGTGGTCATCGTCGACGAGTTCACCGGCCGCATGATGCCCGGCCGGCGGTGGTCGGACGGCCTGCACCAGGCGGTGGAGGCCAAGGAGGGGGTCAAGATCGAGCGCGAGAACCAGACGCTCGCCACGATCACCTTCCAGAACTACTTCCGCATGTACAAGAAGCTGGCGGGCATGACCGGCACCGCCGACACCGAGGCGGCCGAGTTCGGGCAGATCTACAACCTGGACGTGACGGTCATCCCGACCAACCGCGACATGATCCGCGAGGACCGGCCGGACCTCGTCTACCGCACCGCCGGCGAGAAGTGGAAGGCGGTCGTCGAGGAGATCCGCGAGTGCCAGGAGAAGGGGCAGCCGGTGCTGGTGGGCACGGTGTCCATCGAGAAGAGCGAGATGCTCTCGAAGCTGCTCAGCCGTCCGCCCGCGGTCAAGCACGTCGTGCTCAACGCCAAGTACCACGAGCGCGAGGCCTCCATCGTCGCGCAGGCCGGGCGCAGGGGGGCGGTGACCATCGCCACCAACATGGCCGGCCGCGGCACCGACATCGTGCTCGGCGGCAACCCCGAGGGGCTCGCCCGCGCCGAGGCCGACCCGGAGACCGAGCCGGAGCAGTACCAGGAGGCGCTCGCCCGCTACCAGGAGATGTGGGCCAAGGAGCGCGAGGACGTGGTCGCCGCCGGCGGCCTGCACATCCTGGGCACCGAGCGGCACGAGTCGCGGCGCATCGACAACCAGCTCCGCGGCCGTTCCGGCCGCCAGGGGGATCCGGGCTCCTCGCGCTTCTACCTGTCGCTCGAGGATGACCTGATGCGGATCTTCGGCTCCGACCGCATCCAGGGATTGATGGGCAAGCTGGGCATGGAAGAGGGCGAGGCCATCGAGCACCGCATGGTGACCGGAGCCATCGAGCGGGCCCAGAAGCAGGTCGAGGCGCGGAACTTCGAGATCCGCAAGCACCTGCTCGAGTACGACGACGTCATGAACAAGCAGCGCGAGGCGATCTACAAGCTGCGCCGCGACACCCTCGAAGGGCAGGAGGGGCGCGAGTACGTCCTGAAGACCGCCTCGAACATCCTCGACTCGCTGCTCGAGACCCATTGCCCGGAGAAGATGGACCCCGAGGAGTGGGACCTCCCCGGCCTGCGCACCGAGATCCTGGCCTTCTTCAATCTGAACACCCAGCACCTGCGCCTGGAGGAGCTGGGCATCGACGAGCTGCGCGAGACCCTGTGGAACACGGTCGAGCAGCGCTACGCCGAGCGCGAGGCGCGGCACGATCCCGAGGTCTTCCGCAGCTTCGAGCGGGCCATCATGCTCCACGCCGTGGACACCGCCTGGAAGGACCACCTGCTGGCGCTCGACCACCTCAAGGAGGGAATCAACCTGCGCGGCTACGGCCAGCGCGATCCGCTCCAGGAATACAAGAAGGAGAGCTTCGACCTCTTCGAGATGATGCGCGATCGGGTCGAGGACGACATCATCCAGAAGCTGTTCCGCTACGAGCCGGTCACCGAGGAGCAGATGGCCGAGCAGCGCCGCCAGCGCGAGCGCGTCGCGGCGCCGAGGATCGAGCTCTCCGCTCCGCCCAAGGTCGAGGGTCCGCAGCGCGCGGCGCCGGTGGCCAGCAAGGATGCCAAGATCGGGCGCAACGATCCCTGCCCCTGCGGCTCGGGCAAGAAGTACAAGAAGTGCCACGGCGCCGCCGTCCACGTGGGGTGAGCCCCCTCCCCGACCTTCCGGACCCTCACCCTCTGGCCCCCTCTCCCGTCACCGGGAGAGGGGGAAAAAAGCACTGACAAGCGCTGTCTTTCTGTTTTTTCCAGGATTTCACCCCTCTCCCTCCGGGAGAGGGGCCGGGGGTGAGGGGGCTTCTGATATCCTTCGCCACCAATCATGATCGACTTCGAGCCACGACTCGCTCTCACGTTCGATGACGTCTCGATCGTCCCCGGCCTGTCCGAGGTCCACCCGAACAGCGTCGACCTGAGGACCCGCCTCTGCCGGGGGATCGACCTGAACATCCCCGTCCTCTCCGCGGCCATGGACACGGTCACCGAGTCGCGGCTGGCCATCGCCCTGGCGCAGGAGGGGGGAATCGGCATCATCCACAAGAACCTGCCCACCGAGGCGCAGGCCGAAGAGGTCGACAAGGTGAAGCGCAGCGAAGCGGGGATGATCGTCGATCCCGTCACCATGCGCCCGAGCCAGAGCATCCGCGAGGCGCTGGGCGTCATGGCGCGCTACAAGATCTCGGGTGTGCCGGTGACCTCGGAGGAAGGGCACCTGGTGGGCATCCTCACCAACCGGGACCTGCGCTTCGAAGACAACCTCGACAAGAAGATCAGCGAGCTGATGACCAAGGAGGACCTGGTCACGGTCCCCGAGGGGACCACCCTGGAGCAGGCCCGGAGCAAGCTCCACGAGCACCGCATCGAGAAGGTGCTCGTGGTCGACCAGGACGGCAACCTCAAAGGGCTGATCACGGTCAAGGACATCCAGAAGGCAATCCAGTACCCCAACGCCTGCAAGGACGAGCTCGGCCGGTTGCGCGTGGGCGCCGCGGTGGGCGCCTCGGGCGACTACCTGGAGCGCGCCGCGGCCCTGGTCCGGGCCAAGGTCGACGTCCTCGTGCTCGACTCCTCGCATGCCCACAGCCGGGGGGTGCTCGACGCCGCGAGCCGGCTTCGCGAGCGTTTTCCCGAAGTGAGGCTGATCATCGGCAACGTGGCCACGGCCGAGGGCACGCGGGCGCTGATCGAGCGCGGCGCCGACGCCGTCAAGGTCGGCATCGGCCCGGGCAGCATCTGCACCACCCGCGTGGTCACCGGCGCCGGCGTCCCCCAGATCACCGCGGTCATGGACTGCGCCCAAGCCGCGGCCGAGCACGACGTGCCGGTCATCGCGGACGGCGGCATCAAGTTCTCGGGCGACGTCACCAAGGCGCTCGCCGCCGGAGCGCACTCGATCATGATCGGCTCGCTCTTCGCCGGCACCGAGGAGAGCCCGGGCGAGACGATCCTCTACCAGGGTCGCACCTTCAAGGCCTACCGGGGCATGGGATCGCTGTCGGCCATGGCGCGCGGCAGCGCCGACCGCTACTTTCAGGAGGGGGATGGCGGAGGCGGCGGCAGCCTCAGCAAGCTGGTCCCGGAGGGGATCGAGGGCATGGTGCCGCACAAGGGGAGTCTCCACCAGATGCTGCCGCAGCTCACCGGCGGCCTGCGCTCCGGCATGGGCCTCGGCGGCTGCGCCTCGATCGAGGAGCTCCGCACCAAGGCCCGCTTCGTGCGCATCTCCCCCGCCGGCCTCAAGGAAGGCCACGCGCACGACGTGGTCATTACCAAGGAAGCTCCGAACTACTGGGTCGAGCGGTAGGGGCGGCCCTCGACGCCTGGGGTTGAAACCCCAGGCTGGAATGTACCGCCCTGAAAGGGCGAGAACCGAGGGGAGGAGGCGCCCCTGGCGGGCGCGACAACCCAGCCTGGGGTTTCAACCCCAGGCTCAACCCTCCTCCGCCAACACGGACCAGACCTCGACCCGCAGCATCTCCTCCTGGTGCCGCGCGACGAGGTCCACGTTGTGCCGGAGGGCTTCGGTCCTCGGAGGCGCCGGGGTGGAGCTGCGGAGCCGGGCGATCTCGCGCTCGACGGCGGCCCGGTC